>CACDHZ010000004.1 GCA_902552705.1 uncultured Pelagibacteraceae bacterium | reverse complement strand
TATAGTGAATCAATTTTTAAATAGTCAAAGTGATAATAAACTTGCAATGAGTAAAGAGTATTTTTTAGATAAATTTTTTTTTGACAAAAGTGAAAATTCAATTCAAGGGGTTAATGCAATGTCTATTTCTGATATTTCTGGTATCCCAAGACCTACAGTTATAAGAAAATTAAAAAAATTAGTTAAAGGAAATTTTATTAAAATGGATCAAAAAAAGCATTACACTGTAAGAGGTAATAAAAAAATATTAGTTGCAGCACAAAAGAATGTATTTATTAATTTAGCTACATTTTGTTCCAAATTTTATAATTTATATTTATCACAAAAAACTAATAATTAAGCTTAAAAAACTTAATTATAAATAATTCTTTAACCTTTTATTTAATATTAAATCTACTATTATAGAATGATCAGGGGTAGATAAATGGAAATAGTAACAACAATTGCACCAATAGCTCTTGCGTTAATTATGCTAGGACTTGGTGCATCTTTAACAGTTAAAGATTTTACTAGAGTATTTAATCATCCTAAAGAATTTTTTGTAGGATTGATTTGTCAATTAGTAGTACTTCCAGTTATTGGTTATTTGTTGATAATTATTTTAAGAACTCCAGTAGAATTAGCATTAGGTGTAATGTTAATAGCTGCAGCACCTGGTGGTGTAACTTCAAATATTTTAACAAAATTTGCGGATGGAGATGTAGCACTTTCAATTTCTCTTACAGCTTTCTCAAGTTTGATAAGTATTGTATCTGTTCCTTATATAGTTTTTTTATCTATTGATTTATTTGATATTACTTATGTTGAAAAAGAAATTTCAATGCTTGGAATATCATTAAAAATGTTTTTTGTTGTAACATTACCAGTATTAATTGGAATGATTGTTAGAAGATTTGCAGATAATTTCATTCTAAACAATATTAAAATTATTAATAGAACATCTATTGTGTTGTTCGTAATTGTTTTTGTAGCTATCTATGTTGAAGAATGGGATAGTATTGTAATGTTTTTGACTAAAGCTGGAGTAGTGGCTTTTAGCTTAAATGTTATAATGATGATTGTAGGTTTTTATGTTGCTAAGTTTTTTGCAACTGGAGTTGCCCAAAGAAGATGTATATCTTTAGAATGCGGACTCCAAAATGGAACTTTAGCAGTTTTTGTTGGAATACAATTATTTGGTCAGAATATGACATACATGGTACCAACAGCAGCTTATGCATTAATTATGATGACAACTTCATTGGTTTTTGTTTATTTGGTAAGAAAAAAAACTTAAAAGATAAATTATTTTTAATTAAGATAGATCAATTGCATTTTTTTTTAAGATTTCAATAGGAATAAGTTTCAGAGTTTTTTCATGTGTTCTTTTTAAGTAAACAGGACAGCTTTTACCTGCATCAACAGCTTTAGCATACCAGCTAGCACAAACACACCAACCATCACCATCTTTTAATCCTGGAAAACCAAATTCTGGATGAGGAGTAATCAAATCATTGCCAGCTTCTTTACACCATTCTAAAAATTCTGTCGTAACCTTTGCACATACGGTATGAACACCATGATCATTTTCATCTGTACTGCAACAACCATCACGATACCATCCAGTTATTGGTTCATTCGAACATAACTCTAAATCTTCACCTAAAACATTTTTCTGTTTATCTGGCATTTATATTTTAGTTGGATTAGGTTGACCTTTATAAACAACTTCTGGATCAAAAGATTTTTCTTTTTCCTCAAATTTCATTTTAATCTCTCTTCCATTTTTTATTGGTCCTAGTGGAATAGATCTATAAAAACAAGATCTATAGCCAACATGGCAGCTAGATCCATTACCTATATCTACTGTTAACCAGATTGAATCTTGATCATCATCAATTCTTATTTCTTTAACTTTTTGAGTAAAACCACTTGTTTTTCCCTTATGCCAAATTTGTTGTCTAGATCTACTAAAATAGTGAGCCTCTTTAGTTTCAATTGTTTTTTTTAGTGCTTCAACATTCATAAATCCATGCATTAAAATATCCTTAGTTTTTGAACACATAGTTACGACTGGAATCAATCCATCATTATCAAATTTAGGAGAAAGCAGGTCTCCTTCCTCAATATCAAGTATATTTTCTCTTTTTTTAAACATATTAGGTAATTATGTAGCATATTAATCAATATAATAAATATTTTAAAAACAAGGATTTACTGTATAAACTGACCCCATGAAATTAGTTAAAGATATAGATAATAAAGCTATAAATAATAACAAAGTTTCTGACAAAGAAGCTGAAGAAGCATTCAAAACAATTTTAACTTGGATAGGCGAAAACCCTAATAGAGAAGGCTTGTTAGAAACTCCAAAAAGAGTAGTAAAAGCATTTAAAGAATATTTTAAAGGGTATAAAGAAAATCCAAATCAAATTTTAGATAAAACTTTTGGTGATGTAGATGGTTATGACGATATGGTTGTACAAAAAAATATCTCAGTTCAAAGCCACTGTGAACATCACATGGCGCCAATTATCGGTAAAGCCCATGTTGCTTATATTCCTAAAAAGAGAGTAGTAGGATTAAGTAAATTAGCAAGAGTTGTAGAAGTTTTTTCTAAGAGATTGCAAACACAAGAAAGATTAACTATGCAAATAGCAAATACACTAATGGAGTCTTTAGATGCAAAAGGAGTTGCTGTGACTATTGATTCAACTCATCAGTGTATGACAATGCGAGGCATTAAAAAAGAACAAGCTTCGACAGTAACAAATTATTATTTAGGTCAATTTAAAGAAGATCTTAGTTATCAAAACAGATATTTAAGATTCATTAGCATACCAAAAGAATAAAGTGTCTGATCAATTTAAAGCTCTATTAATTAACCAAGATGGCGAAAGTTTTACTAGGGAAATCAAATCTATTGAAAAAAATTTTTTAAAACATGGAGATGTAACTGTAAAAGTTGAATATTCTGGGTTGAATTACAAAGATGCTTTAATTTTAAAAAATGGAGCAAGACTTGTAAAAGAGTTTCCTCATATTCCTGGTATAGATTTCTGTGGCATTGTAGAAGAGAGTAAACACAAAGATTTTAAACCTGGTGATGAAATTATTTTAACAGGATGGAGAGTCGGAGAAATTTTTTTTGGTGGTTATTCTCAGTACGCAAAGGTAAATGGTGATTTCTTAGTTAAAAAACCAAAAAATATTAATTTAAGACAATCAATGATCCTAGGTACCGCAGGTTTAACTGCTTTAATGTGCTCTTTCACAACTAAGGCTACAAGAGAAGAACTACTTTTAGGTGATAAAGTTGAAAATGTTATCGTTAGTGGAGCATCAGGTGGCGTTGGAAGTATTGCTGTTATGATATTAAATAAACTTGGTTGTAATGTAACAGCTGTTACTGGAAAAGATAATAATTCAGAGTATTTAAAGTCTATTGGTGCAAAAAATATAATTAACACAAGTGAATTAAGCAAAGACTCAAGACCTTTAGATAAAGGTTTGTGGGATGGGGCTGTTGACACTGTCGGTGGTAAAGTATTGGAAAATATTTTAGCACAAACAAAAGATGCAGGTATTGTAGCAGCGTGTGGTAATGCAGCTGATATAAAGTTGAACACAACTGTAATGCCTTTTATTATTAGAGGAGTAAAACTCTGGGGAATTAATTCTGTGACAGCATCAATTAAGAGAAGACAATTTTTATGGAATGAAGTTGGAAAATTAATTGATTTTGAAATTCTCGAGAAATCAATTAAGGAAATCAATTTAGATGAGGTAATTGACGTTTATCCAAAGATGTTAAAGGGAGAAACATCAGGAAGATATATTATAAATTTAAATAAATAATGGATTGGGACAGATTAAAAATTTTTCATGCTGTAGCAGAAGCTGGTAGTTTTACCAATGCGACTGTAAATTTAAATCTAAGTCAATCAGCTATAAGTAGACAAATTCAATCATTAGAACAAGATCTCAAAGTTCAACTTTTTGAAAGACATGCAAGAGGACTTACATTGACTGAAAATGGAGAATATGTATTTAAAACTGCTCATGATGTTATTACAAAACTTAAAGAAGTTGAGACATCATTAGGAGATCAAAAAAACAAACCAAGTGGAAAGTTAACAATTACAACCGTGAGAAGCTTTGGAACTCACTGGTTAACACCACGTATCAAAGAATTCATGAATTTAAATCCTGAAATTGAGATTGAATTAATTTTTGATGATAAGGAATTAGATTTAAGCACAAGACAAGCTGATATAGGTATTTTCATGAGAAGACCAAAACAGCTTAATTATATACAAAAAAAATTAGTTGATATTAAGTATTATATTTATGGATCTAATAAATATTTAGAAAAATTTGGAATGCCAAAATCAATAGCAGATTTAAATAAACATAAATTTATCTCTTTTGGAAGAGGCGCTCCATCACCAGTTTATAATCCCGACTGGGCACTTAAACTTGGTATTAAAGATGGAAAGAAAAGAAAATCAATTATGAAAGTTAATAGCGTTATGGGATTATTATTAGCTGTTGAAGCGGGTGTTGGACTGGCGGCTTTACCTGAATATTTAGTTTCAAATTCAACTAATGTAATTAAAGTTCTTCCAAAGTCAGAAGGCCCAATTACAGAAGCTCATTTCGTATATCCTCAATCATTAAAAAATACTGCTAGAATTACTTCATTTAGAAATTTTATATTTAGTAAAATAGGTGATTGGAAAACTTAATTAATTAGAATTATCATTTACGTAAACTGACACACCTCTAGAATTAATATCTACGTCAAATTTTTTATGTAAAGGAGGAAATGCTCTTTGTGGACAATCAAGCCTATCACAAGTTCGACAAGATACTCCAATTGGTATTTCAGCAGTCTTATCACTAACATTTAAGTTTTCAGTGTAAACGAAGTCTTTTGCATATTTTGCATCACAACCTAATCCAATTGATAAGATGCTTTTCGCTTTACCAAATCTACCAATTCCTTTTTCAACTGTTCTAGCAATACAAACATATTTTTCTCCATTGGTCATTTTACTAACAGCAGCCTGAATAACTCCTGGTCTAGTAAAAGCTGAGTAAACATTCCATCTTGGACATGCTCCACCATATCTTGGAATTTCAATTCCAGATAATGAAAATCTTTTAGATATATTTCCTGCCATATCGACTCTTAACATATGAAATGGAATACCAGGAAGTTTAGGATCTTGTAAGCATGTCACTCTATGAGCAACTTGTTCAAATGAGGTTGCAAAAGTATTTTGTAAAAGTTCTAAATCATATTTTAATTTTTTACATTCTGCATGAAATGGTCTATAGGGCATTAAGATAGCAGCACCTGTATAATTGAGAAGTGCAACTTGAGTTAATCTTTTAGACTCTTCAGAAGGAAAACTAAATTTTGACAGATAATCATTTATTTCTTTTAAAGCACCTTCTTGAGCTATCTGTGCAGCTGCGTGAAGTTTTTTAGTTTCTAATGAATTATAATCACTAAGCAAAAGTTCTTTTTTATTTTTATTAAAAATTTTCGAAAAAGGTTTATTTTCCTCAGGAATAATATCTTTGACTGTTATAGAATATTCAGTTTTGAGATACTCACATAAAGCTATATATCTAGTTCTATTATTTTTTTGAATTTTATCAAAAACTTTATTGGCAAAATTTTCAAGTTTTGGAAAATAATTTTTATTTTCTTGAAGAAAATCAGAAATTACTTCTCCAGGAAAAGAGTTTTTTCTATTATCAACTATTTTGCCAGATAATTTTTCTATTTTATTAACTAATTCATGATCTTTTTTTTTTAGAATATCACCTAACCTAACTAGCGCCTTACCAATTTTCGGGTTAGTACCAACAAGATCTTTGACCTCTGGTCCTAGAATATCTAAATCTTCAAATAATTTATCATCAAGAATTTCAGATATTGTATTTTCTAAATTTATGTCAGATTTTGAAGTTAAATCTGAAAGTTCAATTTTTAATTTTTCACAAACTTTAAGTAATAAATCTCCGTCTATTTTTCTTTTTCCACTTTCAATCAAATTTAAATAACTAGGAGAAATTCCAAGATCTTCTGAAAGTTTATTTGCTTGCAAACCTAATTGTCTTCGAAAAGCCTTGATTTTTGGACCAATTTTTATGTCTAATTGACTCATATTTTCTATTTGTAAATTTTGTAAATTATAATTTACAATATATTTTGTTATTTTACAAGGATTTTAGACTATTTTATAGATTTTGTAAATTTAGTAAATTATAAGATTTACATGAACGATAGATTAAAAAACACAGAAAATGAGGCTCAAATCATAAAAAAAGAGGATTTATCTCGACATAATCAAAAAGGTATTTATATGCGAGATGATCATTGTGATTGGGGTTCAAGTGGAATGGAAGCCCTAGTTGATCAAATCAACGACGGAAATTAATTCGTTCAACTTAACATTTTTTCACAACAGTAAAGGAACAAATGAGTGCAGAAAATATCTCATACGACTTAAAAAGATTTGCAGGAATAAAAAGAGATTATAATTCAGAAGATGTTGAAAGATTAAGAGGTTCAATCAAAATTGAATATTCTATGTGTAAACATCAATCTAAAAAATTATGGGATTTATTAAATACCGAAACATATGTTAATACATTAGGTTCTTTGTCAGGAAATCATGCAGTTCAACATGCAAAAGCTGGTTTAAAAGCAATTTATTTGAGTGGATGGCAAGTAGCGGCTGATGCTAATAGTGCTGGTGAAATGTATCCAGATCAATCTTTATATCCTTATGATAGTGCACCAAAATTAGTAGAGTCAATGAATAATGCATTATTGAGAGCAGATCAAATTCAACATATGGAAATTCAAGACGGAGATATGAATTCAAAAGATAGGGTGGATTATATGTTGCCGATTATTGCTGATGGAGAAGCAGGTTTTGGTGGACCTTTAAATGTTTTCGAATTAGCAAAAAAATTTATTAAAGCTGGTGCGGCTGGTGTTCATTTCGAAGATCAATTAGCAAGTGAAAAAAAATGTGGTCATATGGGAGGAAAAGTTTTAATTCCAACTGGTACAATGATTAAAAATTTAAAAGCAGCAAGATTAGCTGCCGACATAGCTAATGTGCCATTAATAATTCTAGCAAGAACAGATGCAAATGCTGCAAAATTAATAACTAATGATTATGATGAAAACGACAAGCAATTTTTGACTGGCGAAAGATCTCCAGAAGGTTTCTATTATGTAAAACACGGAATTGATCAAGCTATTTCAAGAGGCTTAGCTTATGCCCCATATTCAGATTTGATTTGGTGTGAAACAGCTACACCAAACTTAGAAGAAGCAAAAAAATTTTCAGATGCTATTCATAAAAAATTTCCAGGAAAATTATTAGCTTATAATTGCTCTCCATCATTCAACTGGAAAAAACATTTGTCTGACACTGAAATAGCATCTTTTCAAAAAAAAATTAGTGAAATGGGATATAAGTTTCAATTTATTACTTTAGCAGGATTTCATACTCAAAATATTGCAATATTTGAATTAGCAAAGAAATATAAAAATGAAGGCATGACGGCCTATTCAAAAATTCAAGAATTAGAATTTGCTAGAGAAAAAGATGGATATACTAGTGTTAAGCATCAAAGAGAAGTTGGTACGTCATATTTTGATGCAGTTTCAAATACAATAAGTGGTGGAAAAAGTTCTACAAATGCCATGAAAGGATCCACTGAGTCTGAACAATTTTAATTAAATCTTTTAAAAGAAGACTCTATTTAAATCATCGTAATGTATTATAATTTGAATACATTTAAGAAATATGGTTTAATATTTTATGATTATAAGTACTTTGCTTTTAATTATTTTATATATATCTCATAAATATATTGTTGCTTGGATTATTTATTACAACAATACAGACAAACGTTTTGGTAACTCTATATGGCGCTGGACATATGATTACAAAGTTTTAGGCAAAAGAGATGTATCAGATCTTGATGATAAACCATTTGTGAGAAAAAGAAGAATTAGAAACAGGACTGTTTCACTAATGTATTGTAATTTCTTTCTTGCTTTCTTTGTTTTTATGTCTTTTATGAGCCATTTACTCATTTTAATACTTACTTAAAAGACAAATAAGCTGCGTCATTAATGCAATTGATTATCATTATCAATGCGAATAATAACCATTATCAATTAAAACACAATGGATAGAAGGGAATTAGTATAAAAATGAGAAAAATATCAATTATAGCCCTAATTACATCTTTGTTTGTATCAACTTTTGCTATTGCAAATGAAGTTAATGTTTTTAATGCAAGACACTATAAAGCAGATGCTGAGCTTTATTCTAAGTTTACAAACAAAACAGGAATTAAAGTTAATCTGATTAATGGTAAAGCAGGCGCTCTTGAAAAGAGAATGATTAAAGAAGGCGCAGACTCTTCTGCAGATCTTTATATAACAGCAGATGCCGGAAGATGTGGGGCATTTAAAGCAAAAGGAATGACGCAAGGTGGTTTAACTTCTGTAACAATTAAAGCAGCTGTTCCAGCAAACTTTAGAACTTCACACTGGGTTGGAATAGCTAAAAGAGCTAGGATAGTTTACTACGCTCCTGAAAGAGTAAGTGGCGCTGAGTTATCTGGTTTAACTTACGAAAGTTTAGCAGATCCAAAATGGAAAGGCAGACTAGTAATAAGAAAATCAAGTAACATTTACAACAAATCACTTGTAGCTTCATTAGTTAAGAATAATGGAAAAAAAGCTACGGCTGAGTGGGCAAAAGGTGTTGTGTCAAATATGGCAAGAACACCTAAAGGCAATGACAGAGCACAAATTATGGCAGTTGCTGCAGGTGAAGCTGATATTGCTGTAGCCAACACTTACTATTTAGCACTTATGTTATCTGGTAAGAAAGGCGCTGAACAACAGGAAGCAGCTAAAAAAGTTAAGGCTTTTTTCCCTAACCAAAATGATAGAGGAACACACATGAACATTAGTTGTGCTGCTTTAGTAAAAAGTGCTCCTAACAAAGCGAATGCAATTAAACTAGTTGAATTTTTATTAACAAAAGAGTCCCAAGAACATTTTGTTAATAATACATTTGAATTTCCTATGATTTCAGGTGTTTCAGCAAATCCATTGGTGGTAAACAATTTAGGATTAGATTTTAAACAAGATCTAAAAACAAAAGTTTCTAGTTATGGGGCTAAACAGGCAGATGCATTAGAAGTAATGACAGCTGCTGGTTGGAAGTAAATGAAAAAAAATTTATTTAATGTTGATTTAAATAATTCTTCTGAGGTATATGGGTTACAACATCCTCAGAAAGCTTGTGATCCATGTGCTGCAGAGTGTAAAAAAATCAATAAAAAAATAAATAATAGAAAATTATCTGAAATCAATAACAATTATATTGATCAAGTAATAAACGTTTTTGATTTAAAAATTTAATTTTCAAAAAGTGAACATAATTTAATAGTTATTACCCTACTATTAATTATGTTCACTTATGTTAAAAGGGTAAAAAATGTTTTTTAAAAAAATTAATTTTTGGTTTTTAAGTTCTTTATTAGTATCAATTTTTGTTGCTATACCAATTATTACTGTGTTTTCTAGCTTTTTCGAGGAAACTTCAAATTATTATCAAATTTTAAAAGATACTTTTTTGATAGAATATATTTTTAACTCATCAATTTTGCTTATAAGTGTATTAATTTTAACTTTTTTATTAGGAACATCTGCTGCTTATTTAGTTTCTTTTTATAAATTTCCTTTAAGTGATTTTTTTAAATGGGCACTTATATTATCTTTTGCTGTCCCACCTTATATTTATGCATATTCATTAACAGCTTTTTTTGAAAATTATGGGACATTATATTCAATATTAAAAAGCTTATTTGGAGAAGCAAATTATAATCAAAGTATTCCAAAATTTGATGGCTTAATTGGTGCAGTGCTATCTCTTTCTTTTTCTTTATTTGCTTATGTATATATACTTTCAAGAGCATCATTTCTTTATCAATCTCAAAATTTAATCGATTTAGGAAGAAATTTAGGATTCTCAAAGTTTAAATCTTTTTATTCTTTAATACTTCCTTCGGCTCGACCAGCAATTGTTGCAGGACTATCTTTGGTGGCAATGGAAACTTTGGCTGAATTTGGCGCTGTTGATTTTTTTTCCATTAATACTTTAACAACAGGAATTTACAATTCCTGGATAACATTTGATGATTTAGCTTTTTCAAATAGAATATCATTTTTTCTTCTTCTATTCATATTTGCAATATTTCTCCTAGAAAATTTATCTAGAAAAAAGGCAAGATATCATTCAAATACAAGAGGTGGCTTTAAACAAAAAGAAAAAATTCAACTTAAAGGAACAAAATCTTTTTTTGCATTTACAATTTGTTTCTTAATTTTTTTTCTAAGTTTTTTATTTCCGTTGAGCCAGATGCTTTATTGGACATTAAAATTTCCTGATAATTTATTTGACCTTCCAATAATAACGCTAACTTTAAATACAATTTACTTAGTATTTTTATCAAGTTTTGTTTTAATAGTTTTCTCTTTAATTTCTAATTATGGAAATAGAGTTTCTAAAAACAAAACTTTAAATATTTTATCTACATTGTCTATTTCTGGTTATGCAATTCCAGGAGTAATTTTGGCTGTAGCATTTATAACTTTTATAGCGTGGTTTGATGAGAATGTTATTAAAGTATTAGGTTTTTTTTCTATTAAAAAAATATTTATAGGATCTATTCTCGGTTTAGTGTTGGTTTATTTTGTGAGATTTTACTCTTTAGCTTTTAATGGAATAAAATCTGGTTATGAAAAAATCAACATTTCTGTGGATGAAAGTTCATATTTACTTGGCTATTCTAAAAAAAAGACTTTTATGAATATTCATGTCCCTTACCTAAGAAATTCTCTTTTGTTTATTTGTATATTAATTTCTTTAGAAATTATAAGAGAATTACCAATAACTTTAATTTTAAGACCTTTTAACTTTGAAACTTTTGCAACTACAGCTTATATATCTGCTTCTGAGGACTTATTGGAGGCTGCAGCTACTCCTTCTTTATTTTTAATTTTAATTGCAACTATATTTATTATGATTACATCTAAATATATATTAAGAGAAAATGAAAAATAATTTTTTAGAAATAAAAAATGTTGATTTTACTATAGGTGGTAAAACTAAAGTTAAAAATGCTTCTTTAATTATTGAAAACGAAGGAGAAACTTTATGTCTTCTGGGCCCTTCAGGTATTGGAAAAACAACAATACTTAGAACGATAGCTGGTTTAGAAAAAATTGATAAAGGTTCGATTAAATTAAATAATAAATTATTATCTTCTAAAGAGATAAATGTAGAACCCGAAGATAGGAATGTGTCATTAGCATTCCAGGATAATAGTTTATTTCCACACTATACTGTCGAAAAAAATATTTTATTAGGAGCTGAAAGAAACAAGGGTAGGAAAAAGCGAAAAATCAGTTTTAAAGCAATTATAGAATTACTCGATATATCAAAAATATTAAAAAAATATCCTCATGAAATTAGCGCAGGAGAAGCACAAAGAGCTTCACTTGCAAGATCATTATTAACACAGCCAGATCTTTTATTGTTAGATGAACCATTATCAAATGTAGATCAAAGCTTTAAAGAAGAAATTCAAGTTAGATTAAAAAAAATATTAAGTGAATTAAAAATTACAACAATAATTGTAACACATGACTCTTATGAAGCTTTTTATTTAGGAAATAAATGTGCGATTATATTAGATGGTCAAATAAAACAGTTTGATGATCCTTATAATGTTTATCATTTTCCAAATTCAGTTGAAGTAGTTAATTTTTTAAATAGAGGTATTTTAATACCTGCAAAAGTTACGGGAGAAAATTCTTTAGAAAATAAAGATCTTGGCACAATCAAAGGTAATTTTATCAAACATTATCCAAAGGGTTCAGATGTGCAATTATTATTACAACCTGAAGATTTGGAGCATGACGATAAAAGTAATCTTAAATTAGAAGTGGTTGATAGAAAATTTAGAGGAACAAATTTTATTTATACTCTTAAAACCTCTAGCAGTACTTTAATTCCAGTATTTGTGCATTCGCATCATATTCATCAACATGAAGTAGATGAGAAATTTGGAATAAAAAGACCAATTCATATTGATCATATAGTTTGTTTCTAATAAAAAGTTTTTAAAAAAAATGAATAGTAATTTTAAAATTTTTTTAAAGGGCATTATTGATGTAAGTCCATTAATGATACCGGTAGTTCCTTTTGGTTTAATATTTGGTATTTTAGCAATCGATATTGGGTTTAGTCCATTAGCCACGATGGGTATGTCTCTTATAATTTTTGGCGGGGCATCTCAAATAGTTCTTTTACAATTATTTTCAGGTGGAGCATCTTCTTTAGTTATTATAAGTTCTGTTGGAGCAGTTAATTCAAGACATTTATTATATGGGGCAGTTGTTTCAGAACATGTTTCTGATTTAAAATTAATTTGGAAGATTATTATTTCATACTTTTTAATTGATCAGGCCTTTGCTAGATCAAACGAATATTTCAAAAAAAATAATGATAAAAATAAATATTTTCATTTAATTGGTGGAGGAGTTACTTGCTGGATAATTTGGCAAACTACAACATTTCTAGGAATTATTTTAGGTTCAGCAATTCCTGAAAAACTTGGTTTGAGTTTTGCAGTGCCATTAACCTTTTTAGCATTGATAGTGAATGATTTTAGAAAAATTATAAATGTAATTGTTATTATAATTTCAGGCCTTATATCTACATTAGGTTATAATTATATTCCATATAAAGCTTATGTAATTGTAGCAGCTTTGGGGGGATTGTTGACAGCAATAATTTTAACAAAAATGATAACAAAACATGAGTGATTGGGCATTAATAGCTTATTGTGGATTAATAACTTTTTTAACAAGGTTTTCAATGATAGCAATTCTTAAAAAAGAAATGTTTAATAATGAGATAAGAGAAGTTTTGTCTTATGTACCATCAGCAATTTTTCCTGCAATTATATTCCCAGCTATTTTTTTAGATATAAATGGATCAATACATTTGGAGGATAATCCAAAAATTTTAGCAGCAATTATCGCCATGGGTGTTGGAATTTTTAGTAGAAATATTCTTGCGACAATTTTTTCAGGATTAGCTTCTTATTGGTTTTTAATATTTGTTGTATAAGAGTATATGAAAAAAATATTAATATTTATTTTTTGTTTATTTGCTTATAATGCAAATGCTTTAGAAAAAAAAACAAACTTCGATCAGGAGTTATTCAATAAAGCTCAATCAGATGGAAAAGTTGTGATAGTAAGTTCTTGGATTAAATATTGTTCGTCTTGCGCAAGTCAAATGAAAATTTTAAATAAAGCTAAAAAAGAATTTGATAATATTGAATATTTTACATTTGATGTAACAAATAAAAAAATTTCTAACTTACTTAATGTGCAGTATCAAACTACACTTTTAATTTTTAAAGATAATAAAGAAGTTTATAGAAGTATTGGTGAAATAAGTAAAAACGCAATTTATAAAGCTATTAAATCTTCAATTTAGATTATATTTATTTAACTAAATTTTTTTATTTATAACAAAAAATAATTTTCTTGGAAAATCACCTTCTTCAAATTTCTCAATAGTAACATTTCTAAATCCATCTAATAAAGAATTTACTTTTTTCTCTGAAAAAAAATGAACAATAAAACCGTCATTTTCATAAAGATTTTCACCTCTATGTATCCCTTTTTTAAAATCCCCATCATTTTCATGCCGTACAGTATAAATATTAATACCATCTGGTTTTAAAATTCTATGAATTTCATTATTTAATTTTTCTAAATCTTTACTTGTTAAAGCCATACAATAAAGCATATGTGAATAGCACGCTTCAATTGAATTATCCTTGAAGGGAAGTTTTTGTCTTACATCAAATAATTTTGTTGAAATATAGTCTTTCAAATTATTTATTTTTGTTTTTTGATTAATTATTTTGATTCCTGAAGGACTATAATCTAATGCAGTGGTGTGAATTGAATTTTTTGCAAAAAATATTGCGTCTCTTCCTAAACCTGCTCCAATTTCAACTATTTTTTTTATTTTTTTTTCTTGAAATAATTTTAATGCTTTTTTTGCTGGAATACTTGGGTTTAAACCAAACATCTCAGGCTTACTTGAAAAGTTTTTTTCCCAATGCTGAGATTGTTGGTTTAATTTTTTTTGATCCAAACTTATTTTACTGGGTCAGGAACTTTACGTAAATAAGGTTTTATAGTTTCCCAACCATCTGGATATATTTTTTTTGCTTCGTCGTTAGTTACTTTTGGAACAATAATTACCTTATCACCAGGCACCCAATCAGCAGGTGTAGCAATTTTATGTTTAGCTGTACGTTGCATTGAGTCTATTGTTCTTAATATTTCGTTAAAGTTACGTCCAGTTGTCATTGGATAAGTTAAAAATAATCCAATTCTTTTATCTGGTCTTATTACATATACAGTTCTTACTGTTTCATTATCAACGGCAGTACGTCCCATTGATGTTGTTCCTGCATCTCCTTCAAGCATGTTATAAAGTTTTGCAACTTCTAATTTTTCATCTGCTACGATAGGATAATTTGGTTTTAACCCACAAACATCTTTAATATCTTCTAGCCATTTTACGTGGTCAGAAACTGGATCAACACTTAAACCCATAACTTTAACATTTCTTTTTTCAAACTCAGGTTTCATTTTAGCTAATGCACCTAGTTCTGTTGTACAAACCGGTGTAAAATCTTTTGGATGTGAAAATAAAACACCCCAGCTATCTCCCAACCATTTATGAAAAGATAATTTTCCTTCAGAAGTTTCTGCTGTGAAATCTGGAGCTAAACTATTTATTTTTAATGTCATTTTTTTTCCTCTCTTTAATTTTTAAAACAATTATAAACAAGATTGATTTGCTATGCAATTTTTTATAGAATTAGATATTATCAATGATATTTAAACAATTATTCGATAGTAAGTCTTCAACCTACACTTACATTATATCTAGTGGTGAAGGAAGAGAAGCTTTAATAATAGACCCTGTCATTGAACATACCGATGAATACATAAATGTTTTAACAAATTTAAAATTAAAATTAGTAAAGGTAATAGACACTCATATACATGCTGATCATATTACAGGTATGAATGAATTAAATAAAAGAACAAATTGTACTAGAATTATGGGAGAAAAATCTAAATCTGAAGTAATTGATTTAAAGATAAAAGATAATGAAAAAATAAAAGTTGAAAATATTGAACTTAAGGCAATATATACTCCTGGTCATACTGATTGTTCTTACAGTTACTTAATGAATGATAGAGTTTTTACTGGTGACACTCTTTTAATAAATGGCACTGGTAGAACAGACTTTCAAAATGGAAATCCATATGATGCTTACGACTCTCTTTTTAATAAATTACTTAAACTACCTGATACAACATTGGTATACCCAGCTCATGATTACAACGGAAAAAAAAATTCAACAATTCAAAATGAAAAAAATAATAATCCAAGACTTCAAGTAAGTTCTAAAGAACAGTACGCAGAGATAATGAATAATTTAAATTTAGCAAATCCTAAAATGATGGATATAGCAGTACCAGCAAATCTTAAGGGTCTTACAATTAATCAAATAAAATAATTAAATAAAAAACTATCTTTGATTTAATTGAACCACTTTTCTATGTTGACTTCCTTTATAACTAGCTAGTGGTCTGATTAATTTGTTTGCAGCGTGTTGTTCCATAATATGAGCAGACCAACCAGTAATTCTTGAAATCACAAAAATAGGTGTAAAAAAATCAGTATCAAAACCCATCAAATGATATGTGGGTCCAGTAGGGTAATCAACATTTGGGTAAATGTTCTTTCTTTCAATCATTACCTTTTCGACAATATCATAGATTTTTTCAAATTTTTTATCCTTTTTAATTTTAGCAACTTTAGAAAAATACTTCCTCATTGTCGGGACTCTCGAGTCTCCAGACTTATAAACTCTATGACCAAAACCCATTACAACATCTTTATTATCAAGAGCATTATTAATCCATTTTAGAGCATTTTCAGGCTTTTTAATTTTATTCATCATATGCATTACCTCTTCGTTTGCACCTCCGTGTAGTGGACCTTTTAAACTAGCTATAGCACCTGTAATTGCTCCATGAATATCAGACAAGCTACTTGTTATTGTTCTAGCAGTAAATGTTGAAACATTAAAACTATGTTCAGCATATAATATTAAAGAAACATCAAAAGCTTTAACAATTTCTTTTTGAGGAACTTTTCCAAAACACATATAAAAAAAATTTTCAGCAATAGTTAGTTTTTTTTTTGGTTTAATTATATTTTTTCCTTTTCTGATTCTATAAAAAGCTGCTAAAGCCGTTGGAGTTTTGGCTAAAATTCTTATAGCTTTTCTCATGTTTGCTTCTGGAGAAGAGTCAATTGTTTCTTTATCTTCTAGACCCATTATACTTACAGCTGTTCTCGCTACATCCATTGGGTGAGATTTTTTTGGCATTCGTTTAATTATCGAGTATAGATCTTTAGATAAATCTCTGTTGTTTTTTTCTTCTTTTTCAAATTTTCTAAGTTCAATAGTATTTGGTAGATCTTTATTCAAAATTAAATAAGCAACTTCTTCAAATCTACAGTATTCGCATAAATCTTGAGCAGCGTAACCTCTATAAGTAAGAGAGTTAATTTCAGGCATTACTTTTGATACTTCGGTTTCATCAACTACTATTCCTAGTAACCCCTTTTTGATTTCATCACTCATTATTCATGTCCTTCTGTACTAAAGTTATAAATCTTATCATCTAAACTTTTGTATTTTTCATATTCAACAAGTTCATATAATCTTTTTCTACTTTGCATTTTATCAATAATATTGTTTTGGTGTCCATTCGCATAAATGTCCCTTAATCCATCTTCAACATTTTTCATTGCTAACCTCTGAGTTGTAACTGGATAAATTACTATATTATATCCTAATTGTTCCAATTTTTTATAATCTAATAATTTAGTTTTTCCAAACTCAGTCATGTTTGCCAATAAGTAGCATGATAATTCTTTTCTTACTTTTTCAAAGTCTTTCTCGTCGTGCAAAGCTTCTGGAAAAATTATTTCTGCTCCAGCATCAATATATGCTTTACATCTATTGATCATACCATCAATTCCTTCAACACTTTTAGCATCTGATCTGGCAATAATCTTAAAATTTTTATCTTTTTTTGCCAAGACACATTCTTTGATTTTTTTAACCATCGCATCAGTAGAAATTAATTCTTTGTTATCCAGATGACCGCATCTTTTTCTTTCAATCTGATCCTCTAAATGAACCCCAGTGATGCCAAAGTCCTCAAATGTTTCTATAGTTTCTTTGCATGATTTAAAGCCTGTATCAATATCCACAATAGTTGGAAGATTTGTAACTCTTGATATTAAATATGCTCTGGTACTCACATCTTCTAAAGTTGTTAAACCGATATCAGGAAAACCAAGATCATTGGCCATAACACCTCCAGAAACATATACGGCATCATAACCAATTTCTTCGATTAATTTTGCAGTAAGTGGGTTATATGCTCCAGGAATTCTTAAAATTTTATTTGTTTTTAATTTTTCTGTAAAATCTTTTCTTTTTTGTATTGGTTCTTTTTTTACAAAGTGCATTAAAAAATTCCTTTTTTATAATTTCTCTTAAGTTTATTTTTTTTAATCTGAATATTCAATTTATCTAAATGCCCTGGTTTTATTTTTTTTAGATTCTGTATTATTTTTAAAAATCTGTCGCTTTCTTTTTTATCTAAAATATTTTCTGTCAAAGTTAAAAACTTATTTATGTAATCTTTTCTTTTGAAAGGCCTTGAACCATATGGATGAGCATCAGCTTTATCCTGTTGAGCTATAATTTTTTTTCCATTTTTAAGTGTAATAACAACTTTTGCCCCAAATGATTTTTTTTTAGGGTTTGGATCATGATACTTTTTAGTCCATTTTTTATCTTCATGAGTTTTGATTGATTTCCAAATTTTGATTGTACTTTTTTTTTTGGCTCTTGCTTTTGTGTAGGATTTTATATGATGCCAACTGCCATCTTCTAAAGCTACTGCAAATATATACATTATTGAGTGATCCAAAGTTTCTCTACTAGCATTAGGATCCATTTTTTGAGGGTCATTCGCTCCAGTTCCAATAACATAATGTGTGTGGTGGCTGGTGTAAATGTCTATCTTTTTAATTTGATTTAAATTTTTAACTTTCTTTTTAAGTTTTTTTGCTAAATCAATTAGAGCTTGAGATTGATATTCAGCTGAATATTCTTTTGTGTAAGTTTCTAGTATTGCTTTTTTAACTTCACCTTTTTTTGGTAAAGGAACTTTGTACAGTGCTTTTTTACCATCTAAAATTCTTGCTATTACACTATCCTCTCCTTCATAAATAGGACTTGGAGCTCTTTCACCGCGCATTACTCTATCTACAGCCTCAATCGCAAGCTTTCCTGCGTGGGCAGGTGCGTAAGCTTTCCAACTTGAAATTTCACCTTTTCTAGATTGTCTTGTAGATATAGTTGTATGTAAAGACTGTTGTATAGCTTGATAAATTGTTTCAGTATTTAATCTTAACATCGTTCCAAGTCCTGCTGCAACGCTTGGACCTAAATGGGCTATGTGATCTACTTTATGTTTATGTAAACAAATACCTTTTACTAAATTTACCTGAACCTCATATGCTGTAATAATCCCCTTTAAAAGATCTAAACCACTTTTTCTATTTTGTTGTGCAACACTAAGCAGTGGAGGAATATTATCGCCAGGATGACTATAATCTTCTGCTAAAAAAGTATCATGAAAATCGAGTTCTCTCACTGCAGTACCATTAGACCATGCAGCCCACTCACAATCAAATTTTAGTTTATTATTAACCCCGAACAATGTAGCACCTTTTTTTCTAGAGTGTTTCATAGCCATTTCTCTTGATGAAATAACAGGTTTTCTATTTAAAGATGCTATAGCCACTGATGCATTATCAATAACTCTATTTATAACCATATCTATAGCTTCTTTACTTAATTTTGCATTATCACTTGCAATTTCTGCAATTTTCCAAGCAAGCTGTTTTTTTTTGGGTAAATGAATCTTAGAGGGATAAACTTTAATTTTATGTACTATCAATATAACTCCTAACTTACGAAATTGTTTGTAATAGTAAAAAAAAAATAATCAATCTTAAAGATATTTTAATACAATCTTTTCAATACCTATAAAGTCTTTTATTAAGTGATTATGATATATTTCACTTGTTTTTTTTTCAGTATAACCATCTTCTAATAAAATAAGTGGTATACCAGCATTTTTTGCTGCATTTGCATCTGTCTCACTATCTCCTATCATTAAAGTTTTATTTAAATCGCCATCTAATATTTCAACAATAGAAGTTAAATGTCTTGGATCAGGTTTACAATAATCAAATGTATCGTGTCCTGCTATAAATTCGAAATAATTGTAAATACCAATTTTTTTTAAAAGATCTACAGCCAAATGTTCCTGTTTATTTGTGCAAACAGCCATTGATATTTTTTTTTGTTTAGCCCAAATTAAAAATTCTTTTACTCCATTAATAAGAGTACTTTCATTGACAATATTTTTTCCATAAAATTCAACAAAGTCTTTAACCATCTCTTTTTTGACTTTTTCATCTTGGACTTTACCAAATTCTTTTTTTGCTTGACCCCATATAGATCTTCCGAGCATAGCTCCAGCTCCCTGTCCAACTAAATTTCTAATTTCAGCAGTTGATTTAGTTGGGTATCCAAATTTTCTCATCACATGATTGTGAGCATGCATTAAATCAGGCGCTGTATCTACTAAAGTGCCATCTAAATCAAAAAGAATTGTATATTTTTGCTTCATATTCAAAAGTATTTTTAAGAAATATTTTGTGAATTAAGAAAGATATATACTTAATATAAAGAATTTCAAAGATGAAACAGATAAATTTAAAAAATTCTCAGAATAGCTTAAGAATTAAATTTTTGAAATTAGGTGTTAAAATGATTGGGCCTGAAACCATCTTTTTTTCTAAGGATACTAAAATTGGAAAAAATGTAACCATTGAACCTTATGTAGTAATTGGCAAAAAAGTAAAGATAGGAAACAATGTAACAATTAAATCTTTTTCACATTTAGAAAAATGCAAAGTAGAAAATAAAGTTGATATAGGTCCTTATGCAAGAATAAGACCTGGCACAACTTTAAAGGAAGGATCTAAAGTTGGTAATTTTGTTGAAATCAAAAAAAGTACTTTAGGAAAAAAATCTAAAGCTAGTCATTTGACTTATATTGGTGATAGTACAATTGGTAAAGCGGTAAATGTTGGTGCTGGAACAATTACTTGTAATTATGATGGATTTAAAAAAAGCAAGACAAGAATAAGAGATAATGTATTTATTGGATCAAATTCATCTTTAGTTGCCCCTTTAACAATTGAGGAAGGAAGTGTTGTTGGCGCAGGTTCTGTAATTACAAAAAATGTAAGAAAAAAATCTTTAGCTTTGACTAGAAGTTTACAAACAGAGGTTATAAATTATAAAAGAAAGAAAAAATAATAATGTGTGGAATAATTGGTATTAATAGCAATAAACCTGTTTCGGTTTCAATAATAAATTCTTTAAAAAAATTAGAATATAGAGGTTACGACTCAGCAGGTATAGCAACTCTTTCAAGTGGACTAATCAATGAAGTTAAGTCAGAAGGAAGAGTAGACAATCTTGAAAAAAATCCTTTGGTTCAAAATATGGAAGGCACTATAGGAATTGGTCATGTGAGATGGGCTACTCATGGACTTCCAAATAGTATTAATGCACATCCTCATTCATCTCAAAATGTATCTGTTGTACATAATGGTATAATTGAAAATTCAACATTATTAAAAAAGTTTTTAATTGGAAAAGGACATAAATTTAAATCACAAACCGATACAGAGGTCATTGTTCACTTAATAACTGAACATTTAAAAACTGATGACATTGTAAATTCAATACAAAAAACTTTAAAATCTCTTCATGGAAGTTTTGCTTTAGGTATTATATTTAAAGATCAGCCAGATTTAATTGTAGGTGCTAGAAGAGGATCACCTTTAGCAGTTGGATATGGTCCAAATGAAAACTATTTAGGATCAGATTCTTATGCATTAAAATCAATGACTAATAAGATTACTTATCTTAATGATGGTGAATTTTGTATCATTAAAAAAGATTATGTAGAGTTTTTTAGTGAAGAGGGAATAAAGATAAATAAAAAAGTTTTAGAATTATCATCTGACGAGGAAAAATATGACAAGGGTGATTATAAACACTTCATGGCAAAAGAAATTGAAGAACAACCTATAACTTTAAAAAATGGAATAAAAGAATATGTAGATAATACAAATAATGATATCAATATTTATAACTTTCCATGGAAAATTAATGAAATATCTGCAATCACTTTAATTGGTTGTGGAACTGCCTACCATAGTTGTTTGATGGCAAAATATTGGTTTGAGGAATTAACCTCATTAGATGTTAATGTAGATATTGCATCTGAATTTAGATATCGAAAAAATAGATTTAAAAAAGAAACACTGTATGTTTTTGTTTCTCAATCAGGTGAAACTGCAGATACATATGCAGCTCTTGACTTATGTAAAAAAAATGAAATGAAAACATGTTCAATAGTTAATGTTATTGAAAGTTCTATAGCTAGAGACTCTGAATTTGTATTGCCGATTCATTGTGGAACAGAAATTGGTGTAGCATCTACTAAGGCTTTTTTGGGCCAAATATTGATATTATATATATTATCTTTAAAGCTAGGTTTATGGAGAAAAGATTTGAAAAAAGAAGTATTTTCTCAAAAATTAAAAGATCTAAAAGAATTACCAAAGTTGGTGGAACAAACTTTACTAATTGATAATAAAATACAAACAATATCAAGTACTTTTAATGAGGCTAAAGGATCAATGTTTTTAGGTAGGGGATTTTCCTACCCAATCGCATTAGAGGGAGCTTTGAAATTAAAAGAATTATCATATATTCATGCCGAAGGTTATCCTGCTGGTGAAATGAAACATGGTCCACTAGCATTAATTGAGGAGGGTATGCCTGTTGTAGTATTGGCTCCAAGAGATAACTATTATAAAAAAACTATTTCAAATATGCAGGAAGTAATCGCGCGTGGAGCAAAAGTTTTATTAGTAACGAATAAAAGTAAAGATGAAGTTGTTTCTGAAAATATTTGGGAAACTTTAGAGGTTGAGACTACTAATATGGACTTATTACCATTTCTTTTAACAATACCTTTACAAAAATTAGCTTATTATTCTGCTTTAAAAAAAGGTTTTGACATAGATAAGCCTAGAAATTTGGCCAAATCTGTTACCGTTGAATAAAAAGAAAACTCTGATACAACAATCTTAGGTTGAACATGAAAAATTGGAAAGTAAATAGTTGGAGAAAATATCCAGTTAAACATATTCCGGAATATCCGGATAAAAAAGAATTGGACAAGGTTTTAGATAAAATTAAAACTTTTCCACCTCTTGTTTTTGCTGGTGAAACTAGACATTTGAAACAACAACTTGCGGATGTTGTTGATGGAAAAGCATTTTTATTACAAGGAGGAGATTGCGCAGAGAGTTTTGCTGAATTTCATCCTGATAATATAAGAGATACATTTAAATTAATGTTACAGATGTCTTTAGTGTTGACTTATTCAGCTTCATTACCAGTTGTTAAATTAGGAAGAATAGCAGGACAGTTTTCCAAACCTAGAAGTGCACCAATAGAAGTTAAGGACGGTGTTGAATTACCAAGTTATTTGGGTGATAATATTAATGGAATTGAATTTAATGAAAAAGCAAGAGTACCTGATCCAAAAAGATTATTTAAAGCATATTCTCAATCTGCATCAACACTAAACTTAATTAGAGCATTTTCACATGGTGGTTTTGCAGACTTGAAAAAAGTACATACATGGAATTTAGGTTTTATTAAAAAAAGTCCGGAGGCTAAAAGATTTAAAGAATTAGAAGACCAAATAGCTAATGCTTTGGCATTTATGGACGCTTGTGGAATCAATTCGGATTTTAACAGAAGATTAAAAACAGTAAACTTCTGGACATCTCATGAGGCATTACTTTTACCTTTTGAGGAGTCAATGACCAGAACAGACTCAACCACTGGAGAAAATCATGATACATCAGCTCACTTTGTGTGGATTGGAGACAGAACAAGACAGCTTGATGGTGGTCATGTTGAATTTTGTAGAGGAATAGAAAATCCAATTGGTATTAAATGTGGTCCAACATTAAAAGCAGATGATCTTATAAATCTTTGTAATAAAATTAATCCGTCAAATGAAAAAGGAAAAATTACTTTAATATCAAGATTTGGTTATGAAAATGTTTCAAAGCACTTACCAAAATTAATTAGATCAGTCAAAAAAGAAGGACTTAATGTTATTTGGTCATGTGACCCTTGTCATGGCAACACGATAAAGGCATCAACAGGATTTAAAACAAGACCTTTTAATAGTGTATTGAGTGAAGTTAAAAATGTATTTGCATGTCATCAAAGTGAAGGAAGTTATGCAGGTGGATTGCACATTGAATTAACTGGTCAAAATGTAACAGAATGCACTGGTGGAGCACAAAAAATCTCCGAGAAAGATTTATCATCGAGATACCACACACATTGTGATCCTAGATTAAATGCTAATCAAGCTCTAGAATTGGCATTTTTAATTTCTGATGAGATAAAAAAGAATAGCTCATATTCTAAAAACGCTATTCAGGCGGCATCTTAAGCCATTGCTTTCTCAAAATAGTTTATTAAATATAAAATTATGAATCCTTCAAAAAAAATAAAATATATATCTAGTTGGATTAAATCATATGTTGAGCAAATGCCAACCAGAGCTCAATCTTTAGTTATTGGTATTTCAGGAGGTATAGACTCTTCAGTTTCAAGCACACTTAGTGCGATGACAGGATTAAGAACAATCGTATTATCTATGCCTATTAAACAAAAAGAAAATCAACATGATTTAAGTTTAAAACATCAAAAATGGTTAGTTGAAAAGTTTAACAACGTTGAGGCTCACACAATTAGTTTAGATAAGTTATTTGAATCCTTTTCTTCAACACTTAAGAAATTTGACAATGAGCACGGATTTGCAAATTCTAGAGCAAGATTGAGAATGACAACATTATATCAAGTAGCTGCTGCTAATAAAGGCATAGTGGTTGGAACTGGTAATAAAGTTGAAGATTTTGGAGTAGGTTTTTATACAAAATATGGTGATGGTGGAGTAGACATTTCGCCAATAGCTGATTGTAATAAAACTGAAGTTTGGGAGCTTGGAAAAGAATTAGGTATATTAAAAGAAATAATTGATGCTCCTCCAACTGATGGTCTTTGGGATGATGGCAGAACTGATGAAGGACAGCTTGGCCTTCAATATAATGAATTGGAAGAAGCCATGAATAACCCAAATTCTGAAAATAGAGAAAAATACGAAAAAATTCGAAAATTAAACTTACATAAAATGGAATCAATTCCAGTTTGTAAGATTCCCAACTAATCAATTAGATTCACAAATCTTAAATTAAAGTATATTTCTATAAAATGAACAAAGATATTTTTTTAACAAATAGTATTGGTTATAAAAAAGAAAAATTTGTACCAATAGATAAAAATAAAGTTGGTATGTATGTTTGTGGACCTACCGTTTATGATGATCCACATATTGGCAATGCTAGACCTTTGGTAGTTTTTGATATTTTATATAAAGTTTTAAAATGTAAGTATGGCGTAAAGGCGGTTACTTATGTAAGAAACATAACTGATGTTGATGACAAAATTATTCAATCATCTATTGATAAAAAAATATCTATTGAAGAATTAACAAAAAAAATAACAAAAAATTATCACAATGATTGTGATTATTTAAAATGTGAAAAACCAAACGAAGAACCAAAAGCTACAGAACATATTTTACTTATGATTGAGATGGCTAAAATTTTAATTAAAAAAGGTTTTGCTTACGAAAATAAAAATCATGTTTATTTTGAGGTAAAAAAATTTAAAGATTATGGAAAACTCTCAAATAAAAATCTAGATGAGCTAATTGCTGGTTCAAGAGTTGAGATATCAGAAAATAAAAAAAATCCAGAAGATTTTGTCCTTTGGAAACCTTCTATGGAATACGAACCTTCTTGGGATTCTCCTTGGGGCAAAGGAAGACCAGGTTGGCATTTAGAATGTTCTGTAATGTCAAAAAAATACCTGGGTGTTAAATTTGATATTCACGGAGGAGGAAGAGATTTAATATTTCCTCATCATGAAAATGAAATTGCTCAATCAAGATGTGCAAATGACACTGATGTATTTGCAAATTATTGGGTGCATAATGGATTTATTACAATCTCAAATGAAAAAATGGCAAAATCACAAGGAAATATTTTGAAAATAAATGATTTTAAAAAAAGTATAAGTGGTCAGGTTTTAAGACTCGCTTTAATAAGCACACATTATAAACAACCATTAGATTGGAATGATAATTTAATTAATGAGTGTAAAAAAATTTTAAACAAGTGGTACGAATGTTATGTTCAAGTTAAAAAGAAAGTTTTAATACCAGAAAGCATTCTTGGTCCTTTATATGATGATTTAAATACACCAGGATATATTGCCAATATTCATAAATTATATGATAAAGCACACAACGGGACTGTCAAAGATAAAGAAGTTTTTACTACTGCGTGTAACTTTATAGGATTACTGACTGATTCAAAAGATCAATGGTTAAAATTTAAAAAAGAACAATCTGATATATCTGAACAAGAAATTTTGCATAAGATTAAAGAGCGAGATAAAGCAAGAAAAAATAAAAATTATAAACTTTCAGATAAAATTAGAGATGAATTATTAAACAAAGGTGTTTTAATAGAAGATAAAGATGGTAAAACGACTTGGAAATTTAAATGAGTAAAGAAAAACTATATATATTTGATACAACATTAAGAGATGGAGCTCAAACACAAGGAGTAGATTTTTCTATTGACGATAAATTAAAAATAACTGAAGCATTAGATAATCTTGGTGTAGATTATATTGAAGGTGGTTGGCCAGGAGCAAATCCGACCGATACAGAATTTTTTCAAAAAAAAATTAATTGCAATAATTCAATACTAACTGCTTTTGGTATGACAAAAAAAACTGGTAGAAGCGCTAATAATGATCCAGGTTTATCTGCTCTTTTAAATAGCAATACAAAAGCAATATGTATTGTTGGAAAATCATGGGATTTTCATGTTGATGTTGCGTTAGGCATTTCAAATGATGAAAATTTAAAAAATATTTCTGAAAGCACAAAGCTATTTGTTAAAGAAAAAAAAGAGTTTATGTTTGATGCAGAACATTTTTTTGATGGTTATAAAGCAAACCCTAAATATGCATTATCTTGCCTTAAAGCGGCTTATGATAATGGTGCAAGATGGTTAGTATTATGTGATACTAACGGTGGAACATTACCTCACGAAGTATCAAAAATTGTTAGTGAAGTAATTAAAGTAATTCCTGGCAAAAATTTGGGAATTCATGCACATAATGATACTGGAAATGCTGTATCAAATACTCTTGCTGCTGTATTAACTGGCGTAAGACAAGTTCAGGGAACAATAAATGGATTGGGTGAAAGATGTGGTAATGCAAATCTTATGTCTTTAATACCAACATTTTTTTTAAAAAAAGATTTTTCAGAAAAATATAAAATTAATATAAAAAAAGATAACATAAAAAGTTTAACGCAGTGTTCAAGACTTTTAGATGAGATATTAAATAGAAAACCAAATAAACATTTACCATATGTAGGTGCAGCTGCATTTTCACATAAAGGAGGATTACATGTATCAGCTGTACAAAAAGATCCAAAAACATATGAACATATAAATCCTGAGGATGTTGGTAATGTGAGAAATATTGTAGTTTCTGATCAAGCTGGAAAGTCAAATATCTTATCAAGACTAAAAACAATTGGAGTCAATATTAAAGAAAATGATCCAAAAATTAAAAAACTTTTGGATGAAGTAAAAGATCGAGAATTCATAGGCTATAGTTATGATGGTGCTGATGCATCATTTGAATTATTAGCTAGAAGAATTATGAGTGAAATACCAAGGTATATTTTAATAAAAGAATATGATGTTACTGTTAAAAAAAATTCCTCTGGAAATATTATTTCATCAGCAAAAGCTCATTTGGAAGTAGATGGAGAGAAAATTATTTGCGAGGGAGAAGGTAACGGACCTGTAAATGCTTTAGATAACGCTATAAGAAACAACGTTGATCGTTTAGCTAAATATTCAAAATTTTTAAAAGATCTTAAACTTGTGGATTATAAAGTTAGAATTTTAAATACTGGAACTGAAGCTGTTACTAGAGTTTCAATTGAAAGCACCGATTCTAAAGGAAAAAACTGGTTTACAATAGGTGTATCAACAAACATAATTGAGGCTTCTTTTAAAGCACTTGTAGACAGTTTAGATTATAAACTTTTTAAAGATAATGCTCCTGCAAGTAAGTAGATGAAAGTTAAAAAATTTTCAAAAAAACCTGAAGATTTTAAAGATAGAATAGGAGCTAAACCCATTGTTTGTTACCCAAATAAAAAACTAGAAAATGAAAATTTAGGTATTCTGCATAAAGCTAGAAAATACCTAAAAAAAATAGATGAAGTTATAGTTTCTCCAAGAGATGCAAAAACATTTAAAGTAAAAACAGGTAACTTTTTTCGAATAGAAAGTATTGAGGGTCCACAAGTAGGAGATTTAAATTTATTTCAAGCAGATAATCTTGATGAAAAATTTTATTCAGGGAAAACTAGAGCGCTATATGGAACTCATATTTCTGTTGGAGATAAAATGTTTAGTTGTTTTCCATATTTAAGGTCTTTGGCAACTATAACTTGGGATACTTTAGACTGGTATGGTTATGACAAAGATGGTGGTTCAGTTCATGATGTAATAGGAACTCGTTGTGATCCATATACCTCAAAATTAATTTCGGACAAAGATTATCATTATTGCTGTCACTCAAATTTAACTAGAGCTTTAGTTAAAGAAAAAAATTTAGATATTAACAATGCTGAAAAAATAGTTCATGATGTTTTAAATGTTTTTATGTTAACTGGTTTTACCAATGATACAAAACAATATTTTATGAAATCGAGCCCAGTTAGACCCGGTGATTATTTAGAATTTTTTGCTGAAACAAATTTACTAGGTATTTTGTCTGCGTGTCCTGGAGGAGACTGTGGCTCAGAACATTCTTCAGATGCAGCAAAGTGTTATCCATTAAAGATTTCAATATGGAACGTGGATCAAAAATATTTAAATGGTATTAAACTTTCTGAAATTTCTTCATATAATAGAAATCACGGATTAAAGGAATGAGTAAAAATAATATCTCTTTTATTCTTCATAATCCTCAATTATCAGAAAATATAGGAGCATGTGCTAGAGCAATTAAAAATTTTAATTTTGATAAATTATCAATAATTAATCCTAAACCTTTATTTCCTAACGATAAGATTATTGCAACTTCAGTTGGGGCAAAAGAAGTTATTAACAATTGCAAGGTATATAAAAATTTAGATTCAGCCATAAAGAATGTTGATTTAATTATCGCTACCTCTTCAAGGTTTCGTAATAAAAATATTAAACATATAAGTTTAAATGATTTATCTAAATTAGATTTTAATAAAAAGATATCTTTTCTTTTTGGATCTGAGGCCTCAGGACTTTCAAATAATGAAATAATTCATGCAAATTATACAATGCAAATTCCTACTAATCCAAATTTTAAATCAATAAATTTATCTCATAGTGTAATTATAGTAGCCCAAGTTGTTTCTAGTTTAATAAAATTAAAAAAAACAAAATATAAAAAATCTAAAAAAATTAAATTAGCCTCTAAAAAAGATATACAGGTAATGACAAATTTATGTATTCATCACTTAGAAAATAGAAATTTCTTTAAACCATTAGAAAAAAAACCAATAATGTTGGAAAATTTGAGAAGTATTTTTTATAAAATGGAATTATCAGAAAAAGAAACTCGCATATTATCAAGTGTATTTGCTAATCTAGCAAAAAAAGGTTGATTGACAAAATAATGAGTAAGTTTATAAAGCCTTTAATTAAATGACAAAAAGAATAAGCTCTAAACATAAAATTGATAGAAGATTAAAAATAAACTTGTGGGGTAGACCTAAAAGTCCCTTTAACACAAGAGCATATGGACCAGGTCAACATGGACAATCTAGACAAGGAAAGCCATCAGATTATGGTGTTCAATTGCAGGCTAAACAAAAATTAAAAGGCTATTATGGAAATATTAATGAAAGACAATTTCGAAATATTTATAAGAAAGCTGCAATGCAAAAAGGTGATACAGGAGAAAATTTAATTGGATTACTTGAAAGAAGACTTGATGCAGTAGTTTATAGAGCAAGATTTTCAACTACAATTTTTTCTGCAAGACAATTAATCAATCATGGTCATGTAAAAGTTAATGGAAAAAAAGTTAATATTGCAAGCTCTATTGTCAAAGAAGATGATACAATTGAAATTAGAGACAAATCAAAAAATTTAGCATTTATAGATATTGCTCTAGCAAATAAAGAGAGAGAAACTCCAGAATATATTCAGTTAGATGAAAAAAATAAAAAAATAAAATTCGTAAGAGTACCTAAATTTGAGGAAGTGCCATATCCAGTAGTAATGGAACCAAATTTAGTTATTGAATATTATTCTAGATAACAAATTATTTTTTAAAATTAATTCCTTTATCTTCAAAAATTTTCTTAAGTTCGCCGTTTTCGTACATTTCTTTTACAATATCACAACCACCAACAAATTCTTTTTTAATATATAATTGAGGAATTGTAGGCCAATCACTAAAAACTTTTATTCCTTCTCTCATTGATTGGTTTTCTAGTACATTGATCCCTTTAAAATTAACCTCTAAGTGCTTTAATATATTTGTAACGACCATTGAGAATCCACATTGTGGGGAATCGGGAGTTCCCTTCATAAATAAACAGACCTCATTATTATCGATATGATCTTGAATCGTATTTTTTGTTTTATCGTCCATTATAATTCCTTTGTTTTAATTGCTAAAGCATGTAGCTCATTACCCATTCTACCTTTTAATGAATTATAAACCATTTTATGTTGTTCTATTTTACTTTTACCAACAAATTGTGAAGATGCAATTGTTGCAGAATAATGATTTCCATCTCCAGCTAAATCTTGAATTTCGATAGAAGCATCTGGCATAGCTTCTTTAATAAATTTTTCAATTTCTTTTAAATCCATTGCCATTATTTACTCATATAGTTATTTAGCCAATAATTATGTGTTTTAATCAAATCGTCAATTGATACTTTTGACTTATCATCAATTATAAGCTCTTTTTCATTCACTGTTCCAATTTCATCATAATGAACAGAGTTTTTATCAAGAATTTCTATCACGTATTTTAGATCTTTTTTCTCTATTTCTATAATGTATCTACCTTGATCTTCACTAAAAAAATATTCAATCTGGTTAATTAAATAACCTGGTTTTTTTAGTGATATTCCTTTTTTTCCTTTAATACACATTTTACTTAATGCTGTAATTAATCCACCTAATGAAACATCATGAGCACTTTTAACATAACCTTTATCAATTAATTTTAGTAAAGTTTCACCATTATTTTTTTCATTAAAAAGATTTATTTCAGGAGGTGGTCCATTTTTTTCATCCAAGATATTTCTTGCAAACAAACTCTGATCAATATGACCTTCTGTTTTACCTATAACTAAAGCAATATTATCAACTTTTTTAAAATCCATTGTAATCATTTTTTTATAATCTTTAATTATACCTACACCACCAATAGACGGTGTAGGCTTAATACCCTCTTCTTTAGTTTGATTATAAAAAGATACATTGCCCGAGACCACTGGAAATTTTAAATATTCTGCAGCCTCACCAATTCCTTGAACACATTCAACAAATTCACCCATGTTTTCCTCATTTTCAGGACTACCAAAGTTTAAACAATTGGTAATAGCCACTGGTTTAGCACCTACAGAGATTAAGTTTCTAAAACTTTCACAAACAACTTGTTTTCCACCTGTTAAAGGATGAGCCCAACAATAAACAGCTGAAGAGTCTACCGATGCAGCAACCGCTTTATCAGTTCCGTGAACCCTTACAACACCTGAATCTCCACCTGGTTTTTGTATGGTGTCACCCATAACAGTATGATCATATTGTTGCCAGATCCATTCTTTACTACATATATTTGGATTAGATAATACTTTTTTTAATACATCTAGAATCTTTAAATTTTTAATATCTTCTTTTTTAATTCTATTTTTTTTTGGAAGTTTTGCTTTTTTCCATTTACGGTCATACATAGGTGAGTTTTCAACTAAAGTATTAACAGGAATATCTGTAACTTTTTCATTGTTAAAGAATAGTTCAATTTTTTTAGAATTAGTTGTTTTACCAATTATAGCAAAATCTAAATTCCATTTATCAAATATTTTCTTTGCTTGTTCTTCTTTGCCATTTTCTAGAACTATTAACATTCTTTCTTGGCTTTCAGAAAGCATAATTTCATAAGGTGTCATCTTTGACTCTCTGCAAGGTACTTTATTTAAATTTATTTCAATTCCTAGATTACCTTTTGAGGCCATTTCGATGCTTGAAGAAGTGAGTCCTGCAGCACCCATATCTTGAATAGCTATAATAGAATCTCCAGCCATTAATTCTAGACAAGCTTCAAGTAATAATTTTTCTGTAAATGGATCTCCAACCTGAACAGTAGGTTTTTTTTCTTCAATTTTTTCATCAAAACTAGCTGAGGCCATACTAGCACCATGAATTCCATCTCGTCCTGTTTTGGATCCAACGTAAATCACAGGTTTATTTAATCCCGCTGCTTTTGAATAAAAAATCTTATTTTTTTTGACTAACCCTAGTGTCATTGCGTTAACCAAAATATTACCATTGTAAGAACTATCAAAGTAAGTTTGGCCAGCTATGGTGGGTACACCCATACAGTTACCATATCCACCTATACCGTGAACCACACCTCTAAGTAAATTTTTAGTTTTTTTATGTTGAGGGGATCCAAAATGAATTGAGTTTAAATTTGCAATCGGTCTTGCACCCATCGTAAATACATCTCTCATAATACCACCAACTCCAGTTGCCGCTCCTTGATAAGGTTCAATAAAAGATGGGTGGTTATGACTTTCAATTTTGAATACAATCGCATCATTATCGCCAATATCAATAACGCCTGCATTTTCACCAGGCCCTTGAATAACTTGTTTTCCTTTTGTAGGAAGTTTTTTTAAATGAAGTCTAGAGGATTTATATGAACAGTGTTCATTCCACATTGCTGAAAAAATACCAAGCTCAGTAATATTTGGAGTTCGTTCAAGTAGCTCACAAATTTTTTTATACTCTTCTTTCTTAAGACCATGGTCTATAGCTACTTGCTCGTTTACTATCATTTAAGATTATTAATTAAATTATTAAAAAATAAAGATCCATCTTCTCCAGATAGGTAGGAATGTATCATTCTTTCAGGATGAGGCATCATCCCTAGAACATTTTTTTCTTTATTAAAAATACCTGCAATATTTTTTATTGATCCATTAGGATTGAATTCTTCATCTATTTTACCATCTTTATTGCAGTAATTAATTGCGATTTGTTCATTATCTTCAATTTCTTTTAATTGATTTTTTGTACAAAAATAATTTCCCTCATTGTGAGCAATATGAAGCTCTAAAACTTCATTATCAATATTTTTAAAATAAGTATTTCTTTTATTGTTAATTTTAACAAATACATTTTTACAAATGAACTCTAGGTATTTATTTCTTAATAAAACTCCTGGAACCAAACCTGTTTCCACTAAAATTTGAAAACCATTACAGATTCCCATTACCATTCCCCCAGAATTTGCAAAATTAATAACAGATTTCATTATTTTTGATTTAGATGCCATACTGCCACATCTCAAATAATCACCATAAGAGAAACCACCGGGTAAGACTACTAAATCACTTTTTGGAATTTCAACATCGTTATGCCAAACCATTTTGTTTTTAAAACCAAATTTTTTTAGAGCCACGTCCATGTCTCTATCACAATTAGAACCAGGGAATGTAATTACGGATGACTTCATTAATTATTGTGCATCAATAATTTTATAATTTTCAATTACCAAATTAGCTAAAAGTTTTTTACACATATCTTCGACTTTTCCTTCAGCCGTTTTTTTATCTTTTTCATTCATATTAATTTCAAAATATTTTCCTTGTCTTACTTCATTAATATTATCAAATCCCATACCATCTAAAGTTTGTTGTATAACTTTTCCTTGTGGATCCAAAACATCTTTCTTAAGAGTAATGATTACAGAAATCTTCATATTATTTTTTTTTTTTAATTGAGCTTAATTTTGTGACATTTACAGCAGTAATATTTGATTGCTCATGAAGTATTCCTAATCTTTTTGCAACTTCTGTATAAGCAGGAATAAGATCTCCTAGATTTTTTCTAAATCTATCTTTATCTAATTTTTTATCCGTAATCACGTCCCATAATCTACAAGTATCAGGACTTATTTCATCTGCTAAAATGATTTCTTTCTTTCCACTTTCATGCGTAAATCCATATTCAACTTTAAAATCAACTAATTTTATACCTACAGCTCTAAACATACCTAACAAATAGTCATTTAATCTTTTTAAATTTTTATCAATAAAATCTAAATTTGCAGAATCTAACCAATTAAATGTTGTTATATGTTCTCTTGAAATTAAAGGATCACCAAGTTTATCATCTTTTAAACAATACTCGATTAATGGTTTTTCAAGAACTGTTCCATCTTCAATGCCTAATCTTTTAGTTAAAGACCCAGTGGCTATATTTCTTACAACAAATTCTATAGGTATTATATCAACTAACTTTACAAGTTGTTCCCTCATATTTAGTCTTTTGATTAGGTGATTTTTAATTCCTATTTCGCTTAAACTTAGTAGAATATGTTCAGAAATTCTATTGTTTATAACTCCTTTACCCTCAATAGTACTTTTTTTTTGATTATTGAATGCTGTAGCATCATCTTTAAAGTATTGGATAATTAAATTTTTATCTGATGTACTATAAATTATTTTTGCTTTACCCTCGTAAAGTTTTTTTCCTTTTTTCATTATTTAAAAACTCGTTTAAATATTAAATTTATATGTTTAAAATGTTTAGAATAACTAAAGATAGATTTTAATTTTTTTGGAGAAATTCTATTCATAATGTATTCATCAGCTTTAATGACATTAAACAAATCTAAATTTTCAGCAAAGCATTTTTTCGCATAACTTTGAACTATTTTATAAGATTTCTCTCTACTTAATCCAGATTTGGTAAGTTCAAGCATAATTTCTTGAGAAAAAATAAGCCCTCTTGTAATATTTAAATTATTCATCATCTTTTTTGGATAAACAATCATATTATCTAAAATATTAGCCAGCCTTATTAAAGCAAAATCTAAAGTAATATTAGTATCTGGCCCAATATTTCTCTCTACACTTGAATGTGAAATATCTCTTTCATGCCATAAAGAAATATTTTCTAGAGCTGGGATAACTGCACTTCTAACCATTCTAGCAAGACCCGTTAAGTTTTCGCTTAGTATTGGATTTTTTTTATGAGGCATTGCTGAAGAACCTTTTTGATTTTTAGAAAAATATTCTTGTATTTCGTAAATTTCTGTTCTTTGTAAATGTCTAATTTCTGTGGCTACCCTTTCGATTGAGCTGGCTATAATTCCTAGAGTTGAAAAATAAAAAGCATGTCTGTCTCTCGGAATTACTTGAGTTGAGATAGGTTCAACTTTTAACTTAAGTTTTTTTGCCACATATTTTTCAACGCTTGGATTTACATTTGCAAATGTGCCTACTGCTCCTGAAATCGAACATGTTGAGATTTCATTAATAGCTGCTAATAGTCTTTTTTTATTTCTTTTAAACTCTTCATAAAAAGAAGCTAATTTAAGACCAAAAGTTATTGGCTCAGCATGTATTCCATGACTTCTACCTATACAAGGTGTGTACTTATATTTATTAGCTTTTTTTTTTAAAACTTTTAAAATTAGATCAATATCTTTTAATAAAACTTTTCCAGATTGAACCAGTTGAATATTAAAACTTGTATCCAAAACATCCGAGGATGTCATTCCTTGATGAAGATATCTTGCTTTAATTCCTACTTTTTCTGTTACAGAAGTTAAAAAAGCAATCACATCATGTTTAACTTTATTCTCTATCTGATGGATTCTTTTTACATTAATTTTTGCTTTTTTTCTTACAGCAGATGTAACTCCTTTTGGTATGTGACCTAGAATTTCCATTGCTTGAGATGCAGCTAATTCTACATCAAGCCAAATTTTATATTTATTTTCTTCTGACCAAATATCTGTTAGTTGTTTTCTAGAATATCTTTTAATCATTAATTATAAGTATGGGGGCTTTGAATAACCTTTAACAGATTCTGTAAAGATTTCATAACCATTTTCAGTAATTCCTAAAGTATGTTCAAATTGTGCAGATAAAGATTTATCTTTTGTAACTGCCGTCCATCCATCGTTAAGCATTTTTACTCCAAATTTACCTGAATTAATCATTGGCTCAATTGTAAAAGTCATGCCAGGCTTTAATTCCATGCCAGTATTTTTATCTCCATAGTGTAAAATATTTGGTGGCTCGTGAAATTTTGTACTTATACCATGACCACAAAAATCTCTTACTACTGAAAAACCTTTTTTTTCAATATATGTTTGAATTTCATATCCAATATCCCCAAGTTTCACTCCTGGTTTTAAAATTTTAATTGCTCTCATCATAGACTCATAAGTCGCATCAATTAAGTTATTTAATTTTATTGGTGTTTTACCAATACAAAACATTCTACTTGTATCACCATAATGCTCATCAACTATGGCAGTAACATCAACGTTAACTGCATCACCTTCCTGTAAAATTCTATCTTCAGAAGGGATACCATGACAAACAACGTGATTAAGTGAAGTACATAAAGATTTTTTAAACCCTCTATAATACAATGGTGCAGAGTAGCCACCATTATCACGTATGAATTCATATCCAAGCTTGTCAATATAACTTGTAGATATACCTTCTTTTATATTTTCAGCAAGCATATCCAGAGTTTGTGCTGCAAGTTTACCAGCAACTCTCATTTTTTTAAATTTTTCTGAATAATCAATCATCTATAATTTTAAGTTTTTTATCTATCACAATTTCTTTTAAATTTATTTTACATCTATATGCTAAAAAATTAACACCTGCTTTCTTAGCTTTTGAATAGTTTTTATAATATTCATAGTCTATATCTTTAGCTATTTTAAAATTTTCCATATTTTGGATTTGAACCAGAAATATTAAATAACTTTTATATCCTTTTTTTATGGCATCAATAAGTGCAAGTAAATGTTTAGACCCTCTACTTGTAATTGCATCAGGAAATTCAGCAGTTTTTAGAGATCTAAAAAGTGTTACATTTTTGACTTCTACAAAATTTTTTTGATTATTTTTCTGTGTCAAAAAATCAAATCTAGTTTCTTTATTAAAAAAAACCTCTGTTTTAATTGAACTGCTATTTTTTAATTCTTCTATAAGATTATTAGATAAACCATCATTAACAATTTTATTAGCAAAATGGGTATTTACTCCAACAAGATTTTTTTTAACCTTGATTATTTCAAGGGTGTATTTTAACTTTCTTTTAGGATCATCATTTTTTAAGAGATAAACTATATTATTTTGATCAAGAAGACCTTTCATAGAACCTGTATTTGGACAATGTGCTGTTACCATTTTTTTATCTAATTTAACATCAACAAAAAAACGTTTATATCTTTTGATTAATTTGCCTTTTATTAAAGACTTGGTAAATTCCATATTCAAATTATACATATAAAATGAATAAAAAAACAAAAGTAAATGCCGCGATATTAATTATTGGAAATGAAATTCTATCAGGTCGAACCCAAGACACTAATACAAGTACATTAGCAATTTGGCTTAATTCAATTGGTGTAAAGGTTAATGAAGTAAGAATTGTTCCAGATATTGAGGAAAAAATTATTATTACTTTAAATATTTTGAGGAAAGAAAATGATTATGTATTTACAACTGGAGGTATAGGGCCTACACATGATGATATTACAGCTCAGTCTGTATCTAAAGCTTTTAAAATTAAGTATGAGATACATAAAGAAGCTTATAAAATTTTAGAGAAATATTATAAACAAGGAGAATTTAATGAGGGAAGACAAAGAATGGTATGGATGCCAGAAAATGCAGAACTAATTTTAAATCCAACCAGTGGAGCTCCAGGATTTAGTGTTGAAAATGTATTTTGTCTACCAGGGGTCCCGTCAATTTTAAAATCAATGTTAGGTGGTTTAAAAAATAAAATTGTAGGGGGTCAACCAATTTTAAGTTACACGATAAGTTTAAGAACAGTAGAAAGTGAAATTGCTGACTCTTTGACTCAAGTTCAAAATAGAAATAAAGATGTTGAAATTGGCAGCTACCCTTTTTTTCATGCTGGAAAACTAGGTGTTTCAATTGTTCTTCGATCAGAAAATAAGTCAAAAATTGATGATTGTAATTCTCAAATTTTAGAATTTGTAAATAAAAAAAAAATAGAAGTTGTAGATCGTTAAATGCTTTATTTCGCGTACGGTAGTAATTTAAATCATTTTCAAATGAAAAGAAGATGTAAAGACAGTTTTTTTATAAAAAAAATAAACCTTAAAGGCTTTAGACTTACTTTTAGAAGCAAATATAGAGCAGCAGATATAGATCAAAAAAAAAATTCTATTGTTCCAGGAGGATTATTTGAAATTTCAAAAAGTGATGAAAAAAAATTAGATATTTATGAGGATTATCCTAATTTATATAAAAAATATTATTTTACATATTATGGAAAAAAAGTAATGACCTATACAATGAAAAAAAAAACGATATTTACTTTTCCCACTGAACGTTATTTAAATGTTGTTAAGCGTGGATATAAAGATTGTAAACTTAATGAGAAGTATTTAAAATCTGCTTTGTCTAAGTTGTAATTTAAAATATGTTAAGTAAAACAAAAATTATCTTTTTATTTTTATGGTTTTTAACAATCTTAGTTTCAATCATATGGACATTTGAAAACTCAGATAAAATTCAAGCACTTAAAGACATAATTAAAAATAAAAAAGTTGATCAAAATCAAGACATAAATATTAATTCAGCATATTATTCACTAAATCTAAAAAAATTTAAAACTCCTGTTTATTCTAAATATGGAGGCATTGAAAAAATAGATAATAAAATTTATTATTTAAGTGGAGATTTAAATTTTTATCAACTTAAGAAAAATAAAAATAATAAAGAATATGATTTTATTTCATTACCAATTAAAAAAATACCTAATAATAAAGATAAATTTTTAGAAAAAAATAATCAAATTTTAGGAAAAAAAGCTTGGAAATTTTTTGGAGCAAAAGACATATTGATTGAAAAATTTAAGTCTTTTGAAAATAAAGTTTTGATAATTAGCTCACTTAATTATTATGAAGATGAAGATTGCTACGATTTATCAGTATTTTTTACAGAAATTATTAATGAAAATCGTTTTCAAATTTCAGAATGGAAAAAAATTTTTTCCTCAGAAATGTGTTTAAATATTAATTTAACAAAAAAACCTAAATTTGCAGCAGGATCGGCAGGTGGTAGAATAGTTAAATTTGATGAAGAAAATATTTTATTATCAATAGGTGATTTTTATGCAGATGGTGTTAACGGTCCAATGCTAAGCCAAGATTTGAATAACGATTACGGTAAAATTTTTAAAATAAATATTAATAATAAAAAACATGAAATTTATAGTTATGGACATAGAAATCCACAAGGCCTTTATGTTGATAAAAATAAAAATATTTTTTCTACAGAACATGGCCCAAGAGGCGGGGATGAAATGAATCTTGTAAAAGTAAATAATAATTATGGTTGGCCTTACGCAACTTTTGGAACAAATTATAAATCCTATAATGCATATACTAATGACATAAATAAGACAGAAGTTGATTCAAAAAGAATATGGCCTATTGATAAAACAAATAATACTCATGATGATTATACAAAACCAATATTTTCATGGGGAAATACTTTTGGAGTATCAAATTTAATTGTTTATGAAAATAAATATTTTGATAAATGGAATAAAAATATAATTGTTTCCTCTTTAGCAGGAAAACAGTTAGCTAGATTTGTTTATGATTATGACAATAACTCAATAATTTATCTTGAAAATATATTAATAAACAAAAGAATACGTGATATAATATCGCTAGAAAATGGTAACATTGTACTCTTAACAGATATTGGAAATGAGATGACGGAACATGCTGAAATTATTTTATTAAGTAAATCAGAAAATTAATTTCTTTCTCTTCATTTTTTATTTTCATATTTAAGATTATTTTTTAGCCATTTTAAAGATTTAATAGATCTTGACGTTATGTAACTAAAAGATATAAAACACAGTGTTTTGGTTAAGGGCGGTTAGCTCAGTTGGTAGAGCATCTCGTTTACACCGAGGGGGTCAAAGGTTCGAGTCCTTTACTGCCCACCAAAACTTTTAAAGTGGGGGTGTAGCTCAGTTGGTTAGAGCGATCGCCTGTCACGCGATAGGTCGAGGGTTCGAGTCCCTTCACTCCCGCCACTTTTCCTTTATTTTCATGAAAATATCGCTCAAAATGTGACTTAAGAGCACTTCAAAGTATGATATAAATTGTTATATAGATTTCATGCTTTCTGAATTTTTAAAAGATTACCTGCCAATTATTATATTTTTAATTATTGCACTAGGTTTAAGTTGTGCATTTATAGTGGTGAATTTTATACTCTCTCCAAATCAGCCTGACCCTGAAAAATTATCTGCTTATGAATGTGGCTTTGAACCTTTTGAAGATTCTAGAGGAGAGTTTGATGTAAGATTTTATTTAGTCGCAATATTGTTTATAATTTTTGATTTAGAAATAGCTTTTCTTTTTCCTTGGGCAATTTCTTTGGGAAATATAGGCTTACTTGGTTTTTCTTCAATGATGATATTTCTACTTATTTTAACAGTAGGATTTATTTATGAATGGAAAAAAGGTGCTCTAGACTGGGAATAAAACTTTAAATATGAACATTAGCGATAAAAACAAACAGATACCAGAAGAATTTAAGAAAATTTCTGAAGATTTTAGTAAAAATGGTTTCATAACAACTTCACTTGAAAATCTAATTAATTGGTCAAGAGCAGGTTCATTACATTGGATGACTTTTGGTTTAGCATGTTGTGCGGTAGAGATGATGCAGACGGCAATGCCAAGATATGATTTAGAAAGGTTTGGTGCTGCCCCTCGAGGTTCACCAAGACAATCAGATGTAATGATAGTGGCTGGTACTTTAACAAATAAAATGGCTCCAGCTTTAAGAAAAGTTTATGATCAAATGCCAGAACCAAGATATGTAATATCTATGGGAAGTTGTGCTAATGGTGGTGGTTATTATCATTATTCTTATTCAGTTGTACGTGGTTGTGATAAAATTGTTCCGGTAGATATTTATGTTCCTGGCTGTCCACCTTCAGCAGAAGCATTATTATATGGAATTATGCAACTTCAAAAAAAGATTAGAAATAAAGGATCATTCAATAGATAATTTATATGATAAATTTAACTGATCTTGAAAAAAAAATTAATTCTGAGTTAACTACTAAAATTAAAAAATCAGAAATTAAACATAATCAACTTTATTTATATATTGATAATGATGATTTAATCGATGTTTGTTTATTTATTAAAAGTAATAAAAATACAAAATTTAGACAATTAATTGATATAACTGTTGTAGATTATCCAGAAAATAACCAACGTTTTAAAATTGTTTATTTATTTTTAAGTCATGAATTTAATCAACGTATAATATTAAGTTATTATATTAATGAAAAAGAATTAATTCCTTCTTTAACATCAATATATCCCTCAGCTAATTGGATGGAGCGTGAGATATTTGACATGTATGGTGTTAAATTTAAAGATCATCCAGATCTAAGAAGAATTTTGACTGATTATGGGTTTGAAGGATATCCTTTAAGAAAAGATTTTCCTTTAACTGGACACACAGAAGTAAGATATAGCGAAGATCAAAAAAAAGTAATTAATGAGCCAGTCAAATTAGAACAAAATTACAGAAATTTTGATTACGAAAGTCCTTGGGAAGGAACTAAATATATAAAAGAACAATCAGCTAAAGATAATGACCAAAAAAACTAAAACATTAAATCTTAATTTTGGACCTCAACATCCTGCTGCTCACGGGGTTTTAAGATTGATACTAGAATTAGACGGAGAAGTTATTGAAAAAGCTGATCCACATATTGGTTTACTACATAGAGGAACTGAAAAGTTAATTGAAAATAAAACCTATATGCAAGCAGTTCCTTATTTTGATAGACTTGATTATGTTGCACCAATGAATCAAGAGCATGCTTTTGCTTTAGCCATAGAGAAAATTTTAAAAATTGATGTTCCAATTAGAGCCCAATTTATAAGAGTAATGTTCTGTGAAATTGGCAGAATACTAAGTCATATTTTAAATGTGACTACACAAGCATTAGATGTTGGAGCATTAACCCCATCTCTTTGGGGTTTTGAGGAAAGAGAAACATTAATGACCTTTTATGAAAGAGCTTCAGGTTCTAGACTTCATGCAAATTATTTTAGAGCTGGTGGAGTTCATCAAGATTTGCCTAGAGGATTAGAAGAAGATATAGAGAAGTTTTGTAACAACTTTCCAAAAATAATAGATGATCTTGAAACGTTATTAACTGATAACAGAATTTTTAAGCAGAGAAATGTTGATATTGGAATTGTCACAAAAGAAGACGCGCTTGATTACTCTTTTAGTGGAGTAATGATTAGGGGCTCAGGAGTGGCTTGGGATCTTAGAAAGTCTCAACCTTATGATTGTTACGAACAGCTAGAATTTAAAATCCCAATTGGAAAAAATGGAGATTGTTATGATAGATATTTATGTCGAATAGAAGAAATGAGAGAAAGCGTTTCTATTATCAAACAATGTTTATCAAAAATGACCAAAGGCCCAATAAAATCCCATGATGGAAAAATTAGCCCACCACAAAAAAAAGATATTAAACAATCAATGGAAGCTTTAATTCATCATTTTAAACTATTTACTGAAGGATATCGTGTACCTGAGGATGAGATCTATACATCAGTTGAAGCACCTAAAGGTGAATTTGGTGTTTATTTAATTTCTGACGGATCTAGTAAACCATATAAATGTAAAATCAGAGCTCCAGGGTTTTCTCATTTACAGGCAATGGATTATTTAATTAAAGGACATATGTTAGCTGATGTTCCGGCAGTTTTAGGTTCTTTGGATATTGTTTTTGGCGAGGTAGACAGATGAGTTTAAGACGACCATATAAAAACCAACCAGAAAAATTTGAATTCAACTCTGACTCACTTAAGGCTGCGCAATTAATTATAGAAAAATATCCAAAAGGTAAACAACAGAGCGCAGTAATGGCTTTACTTTATATAGCTCAAAAACAGAATGATAATTGGATACCACTAGCTGCGATGAAGTATATAGCTAAATTTTTATCAATGCCCTATATAAAAGTTTATGAAGTAGCAACCTTTTACACAATGTATAATCTTGCTCCTGTTGGTAAATATTTTGTTCAAGTTTGCACAACTACACCATGTATGATCAGAGGTGCATACAATCTCGTTGAGGCTTGTAAAGAAAAAATTTCTGAAAATGAAAATGAGTTATCCAAGAATAAAGAATGTTCATGGATGGAAGTAGAATGTTTGGGGGCATGTGTTAATGCACCGATGTTACAAATAAATGATGATTATTATGAAGATTTAGATAAAGAAAAAACTTTAAAGATTTTAGATGAAATTTTAAGTGGCAAAAAACCTAAACCAGGATCTTATAGAGGTCGATTAAATAATGAACCTGAAAATAATAGAAAAACACTTTTGGATGTAAAAAATGCTTAAAGATCAGGATAGAATATTTAAAAATTTATATAACGACAAAGGCTCAGATGTCGAATCTTCAAAACAAAGAGGTGATTGGGTAGGAACTAAAGACTTAATTCAAAAAGGTAGAGAGTGGATAATAAATGAAATAAAATCTTCTGAACTTAGAGGAAGGGGAGGTGCAGGATTTCCTACTGGATTGAAATGGTCTTTTGCACCGAAAGAATTAAATTCAAGACCTCACTATTTAGTAATAAATGCTGATGAGTCAGAACCAGGAACATGTAAAGATAGAGATATATTAAGATTTGAACCTCATAAATTAATTGAAGGTTGTTTAATTGCTGCATACGCTGTTCAAGCACATGTTTGTTATATATATGTCAGAGGAGAATATTTAATTGATGGACAAAAGCTTCAAACAGCAATTGATGAAGCTTATGAAAAAAGATTAATAGGTAATAATGCCTGTAATACTGGATGGAATTTAGATATTTATATTCATTATGGCGCTGGTGCATACATTTGTGGCGAAGAAACAGCGTTGCTAGAAAGTATAGAGGGTAAAAAAGGCCAGCCAAGATTGAAACCTCCTTTTCCTGCGTTAATTGGATTATATGGTTGTCCTACAATAATTAATAATGTTGAAACAATTGCTGTTGTTCCAACTATATTGAAAAGAGGCGCAAAATGGTTCGCTACACTTGGGAAAGAAAAAAATACAGGTACAAAAATATTTTGTATTTCTGGTAACGTTAATAAGCCTTGTAATGTTGAGGAAGAAATGAGTATTTCTTTAAAAGAATTAATCGAAGTTCATGCTGGAGGAGTTGTTGGTGGATGGGATAATTTACAGGCAGTTATACCCGGTGGATCATCAATGCCATTAATACCAAAAAAAATTTGTGAAACTCTAAGAATGGATTTTGACTCTTTAGTAAATGAAAAAAGTGGATTAGGGACTGCTGGAATAGTTGTTATCAATAAAGATCAGGACATAATTAAATGTATGGCTAGAATTGCTCGATTTTATAAACATGAAAGTTGTGGACAGTGCACTCCATGCAGAGAAGGATCTGGATGGATGTGGAGAATTTTGGAAAGAATGGCAAAAGGAGAAGCTTCAAGAGATGAAGTAGATATGTTAAGTGACGTTACTCATCAAATTGCGGGACATACAATTTGTGCTTTTGGTGAAGGATCATCTTGGCCAGTTCAAGGATTATTAAGACATTTTAAAAAAGAAATAGAAAAAAGAAATAATTTTAATCCAACTTTTGGATCAGATAAAAAAATTCCATATTTGGTAGACCAACATCTATTAGAGAAAAAAGATGCTTAAATTAAAAGTAAATAATATAGAAATTGAAGTTGAGGAAGGGCTAACAGTACTTCAAGCTTGTGAAAAAGCAGGAGTTGAGATTCCAAGATTTTGTTATCATGAAAAACTTTCCATAGCTGGTAATTGCAGAATGTGTTTGGTCGAGATGGAAAAATCTCCAAAGCCTATCGCTTCATGTGCTATGCCGGTAGCAGAGGGTATGAATATAAAGACTAATACAAAGTTTGTAGAAAAGGCAAGAAAAGGTGTAATGGAGTTTTTATTAGCAAATCATCCTCTTGATTGTCCTGTTTGTGATCAAGGAGGAGAGTGTGACTTACAAGATCAGTCCATGTTTTATGGAATTGATAAATCTAGATACAAGGAAAATAAAAGAAGTGTTCCTGAAAAAAATATGGGTCCATTGATTAAAACACAAATGACAAGATGTATACATTGTACAAGATGTGTAAGATTTGCAACTGAAGTAGCAGGTGTTCCAGAGCTTGGTGCGATAGGTAGAGGGGAAGATATGCAAATCACCACTTATCTTGAGCAGTCTATGCAATCTGAATTGTCTGCTAATGTTGTTGATTTATGTCCAGTAGGTGCATTAACTTCAAAACCTTATGTATTTGAAGCTAGACCATGGGAATTAAAAAAAACAGAAACAATAGATGTAATGGATGCAATTGGATCAAATATCAGAGTTGATACTTATGGTTGGGAAGTTAAAAGAGTATTACCTAGAATAAATGAAGACATTAATGAGGAATGGATTTCAGATAAAACAAGATATGCTTGTGATGGTTTATTAAATCAACGGTTAGATACTCCATATATAAAATATAATAAAAAATTTGAAAAAGCTTCCTGGAGTGAAGTTTATGAAATTATAAAATCAAAATTGCAAAATACTGATAAGGAAAAAATTTGTGGAATAACAGGTGATTTAACAAATATGGACACACTGTATGTATTTAAAGAATTTTTTAATAAAACTTTAGGTTCTAATAATATTGAGTCAAGAAGCGATCATACTTACTTAAACGCCGACAAAAGAGAAAATTATTTATTTAATTCATCAATTAATGGAATTGAAAATTCAGATTTTATTTTTTTAATAGGTAGCAATCCTAGATATGAAGCAACAATTTTAAACGCTCGTATTAGAAAAGCATATTTACAAAATAGAATGCAAATAGTTTCTTTGAATGATGTAGGAGACTTAACTTATCCATATAAATCTTTAAATGGAGAGATACAAAAAATAAAAGATATTACAGATGGTAATCATGAAATATCAAGTCTAATTACAAACGCAAAAAGACCAATGATAATATTTGGACAGTCAGTATTTAAATCTCATAATGCAAGATTTATTTTTGAAACACTTAAATCTTATTTAATTAAAAAAGGTAAAATATCAAATGAGTGGAATTCATTAAATATTATTTCTGATAATGCTTCAACTGTAGGAAGTTTTGATTTAGGAATATATAAAACAAATGATGGTTCAAATGAAGTTTTAAAAAATTTAGAAAATCATAAATATGAAATTGTATATCTATTAGGTCAAGATAATTTAAAATTTGAAAAACAAAATGAATTTATAATTTATCAAGGAAGTCATGGAGATAAGGGAGCTGAAATAGCAGACATTATACTTCCAGGTGCAGCATACACAGAACAGAATGGATATTATACTAATTTAGAAGGTAAGTTACAAAAAGCTTATAAGGCTTCATACCCACCAGGTGATGCAAAAGAGGACTGGCAAATTATAAATGAACTCGCTGAAATAATGAATCATAGAAAATTATTTAATGATAAAGAAGAGTTAGACAGTAGTTTAACCAATCAAATAAATTTATTAATAGAAAAAAATAATATGAAAGATTTTTCTCAAATAGATAATACAGATTTTACAAAAGAAATCTTAAAAGTTAACCATATTGATTATTATTACTCCAATGTAATAGCTAGAGCCTCTAAGACAATGTTTGAATGCAAGAACTCTAAAATTAATTTTAAGTCAACGGGTACTGAGGGTTAAATTAATGGAATACTTAAATATTTTTTTTTTAGAAACATATAAAATTCTTTTTTTATTAGTTCCAGTATTGGTCTCAGTGGCAATGATAGTTTGGCTTGATAGACGTATTTGGGCATTTGTACAAAAAAGACAGGGACCAAATGTTGTTGGCCCATTTGGTTTACTACAATCATTAGCAGATGCTTTTAAATATATATTTAAAGAAGTAATTATTCCATCAAGTTCAAATAAAGTGATATTTATTCTAGCTCCAATAGTTACTATGACATTAGCTTTAATATCATGGGCAGTTATTCCGTTTAGTGCGACACAAGTATTAGCAGATATAAATGTGGGCATACTTTATTTATTCGCGGTATCTTCCTTAGGAGTTTATGGAATTATTATGGGAGGCTGGGCGTCCAATTCTAAATATCCTTTTTTGGGTGCAATTAGATCTGCTGCTCAAATGGTATCTTATGAAGTTTCAATTGGAGTAATTATAATAAACGTTTTACTTTGTGTAGGCTCTCTAAACTTAAATGATATTGTGATAGCACAAGAAAATATATGGTTTGTTATACCTCTATTTCCGATGTTTGTAATTTTTTTTATTTCAGCCTTAGCAGAAACTAATCGACCACCTTTTGACTTGCCTGAAGCCGAAGCCGAACTAGTAGCTGGTTATCAAACTGAATATTCAGGAATGATGTACGCAATGTTTTGGTTAGGTGAATATGCAAATATATTATTAATGTGTGCAATGGGCTCTATACTTTTTTTAGGAGGATGGTTGTCACCTATAGAAATTTATCCATTTAACCTAATACCAGGTGCAATTTGGCTAATATTTAAAATTTTATTTCTTTTTTTATTGTTTGCATTGGTTAAAGCAATCGTACCCAGATATAGATACGACCAATTAATGAGATTAGGCTGGAAAATATTTTTACCTTTATCATTATTGTGGGTGGTACTTACTGCAAGTTATTTATTTTATTACAACTTATTACCCGTGAATTAATTATGAAAATATCAAGATTCTTTAAAACAATTTTAATGTTAGATTTTTTTGGCGGTTTAATTATTGCTTTAAAAGAAATTTTTAAATCAAAAAAAACAATTAATTATCCTTTTGAGAAAGGTAAGATTAGTCCTAGATTTCGTGGAGAACACGCTCTAAGAAGATATCCTAATGGTGAAGAGAGATGTATTGCTTGTAAATTGTGTGAAGCAGTCTGTCCTGCGCAAGCCATAACAATAGAGTCTGCGGAAAGAGAGGATGGGAGCAGAAAAACTACAAGGTACGATATAGATATGATGAAATGTATTTATTGTGGGCTTTGTGAAGAGTCCTGTCCAGTAGACGCTATTGTTCAAGGGCCAAATTTTGAATTTTCAACGGAGACACGAGAGGAACTATATTATAATAAAGAAAAGCTGTTAGACAATGGAGATAGATGGGAAAATATTTTAGCTGCTAATATAAAAGCAGATAATCCATATAGATAATTATGTTAGCTCACGCAATTTTTTTTTATACATTTTCATTTATAGCAATCGTTTCGGCTGTAATGGTAACAGTTTCTAAAAATACAGTTCATTCAGTTTTCTTTTTGATTTTAGATTTCATAAGTATTTCTTGTTTATTTATAATGATAGGTGCAGAATTTCTTGGAATGATTATGTTGATTGTCTATGTTGGTGCTGTCGCTGTTCTTTTTTTATTTGTTGTGATGATGTTAAATGTATCTCAACAAAAAAACCAATGGTTTATTTCAACAGAAAGTTCAAAACATATTCCAGTTGGTCTAATAGTAAGTGTGATTATATTTTTTGAGCTAATTGTTGTAATTGGAGGATGGAAATATAAACCAAATTTAGTTTCTGCAATGTCGTTAAACTTTGATAATGATATTAGTAATACACACTCAATTGGGTATGTTTTATACACAGACTATATTCATATTTTTCAATTAAGTGGAATGATTTTATTAGTTGCAATGGTTGGTGCTATTGTTCTCACTTTTAAACAGAGATCTGGAATTAAAAGACAATTTTATTTTGACCAAATATCAAGAGAACGAAAAGATAGTGTAGAAATTGTTAATGTTGAAAACAATAAAGGAGTCAAATTAGATGATTGAAATAGGTCTCGGTCATTACTTAACTTTAGGTGTTATAATATTTACTATTGGGACGATAGGTATTTTTTTGAATAGAAAAAATATTATTGTAATATTAATGAGCATAGAACTTATTTTATTAGCAGTTAATATAAATTTAGTAGCATTTTCAATTTTTTTAAATGATATATCCGGACAAATATTTACGCTTTTTATATTAACAGTTGCTGCAGCTGAAGCAGCGATTGGTTTGGCAATTATTGTTGTATATTATCGCAACTCATCAACTATTAGAGTCGAAGAAATTAATAGCTTAAAAGGATAACATGGAAATTGTATTATTATTTCTTCCATTATTAGCTTCTATCATTTCAGGTTTTTTTGGTAAATTAATTGGAGATAGATTTTGTGAAATAATTACATCTCTATTTGTTGCTCTTTCAGCATTAATATCTTTATTTTTATTTTATGAGGTTATTGTAAATCAATATGAAAACAATGTTGTAATTGCTACCTGGATAAATTCTGGAAACTTAGATGTAAATTGGTCTATTAAAATTGATCCATTATCATCTGTAATGTTAATTGTTGTTACCTTTATTTCAGCATTAGTTCATATTTATTCTATAGGATACATGTCTCATGATCCACATAAGCCTAGATTTATGGCTTATCTTTCTCTTTTCACATTTGCAATGTTAACATTAGTTACTTCTGATAATTTTTTGCAATTATTTTTTGGTTGGGAAGGAGTTGGTCTTTGTTCATATTTTTTAATTGGCTTTTGGTTTAAAAAAGACACAGCAAATGCAGCAGCTATAAAAGCATTTTTAGTTAATAGGGTTGGAGATTTTGGTTTTGCATTAGGAATTTTTTTAATCTTTTATTTATTTGGAACTGTAAATTATTCAGAAGTATTTCAACAAACTCCACAAATAATTAATAAAGAACTATTATTTCTTGGTTTAAATTTTAAAGCAATTGACCTTGTTTGTATTCTTTTATTCATTGGTGCAATGGGTAAATCAGCTCAAATTTTTTTACACACTTGGTTACCTGATGCTATGGAGGGCCCAACTCCTGTATCAGCTTTAATACATGCAGCAACAATGGTTACTGCAGGAGTTTTTTTAGTAGTTAGATGCTCGCCTATATTTGAATATTCTCAACTTTCATTAAATATTATTACAATTATAGGAAGTGCAACTGCTTTTTTTGCTGCAACAATTGCTTTAGTTCAGACTGATATTAAAAAAATAATTGCTTATTCCACGTGTAGTCAATTAGGATATATGTTTTTTGCAGCTGGCGTTGGTGCTTATAATGTCGCAATGTTTCATCTGTTTACCCACGCTTTCTTTAAAGCATTACTTTTTTTGGGCTCTGGGTCAGTTATTCACTCTTTTAAAGATGAGCAAGATATAAATCAAATGGGCGCTGTTTATAGAAAATTACCTTATACGTGGATTTTGATGATAATTGGTACTCTCGCTTTAACTGGGTTTCCTTTTCTTTCGGGTTTTTATTCTAAAGATGCAATTATAGAATTTGCTTATCTCAGAGGAAATTCTGTTGGATATTATGCTGCTTGGATAGGAGTTATAACCGCTTTTTTAACTTCAATTTATTCATGGAGGTTAATTTTTAAAACGTTTCATGGATCATTTAATAACAAACAAATGCAAATTGAAAACATTCATGAGTCTCCTATGGTAATGGTTATACCATTAATTATTTTATCAATAGGAGCAATTTTTGCAGGTTACCTATTTAAAGATTTATTTATTACACATGGTGAAGACAGTTATTTTTGGGCTGAGTCTATAAAATTTTTAAAACCTTTGAGCACAGATCACCCTCCATTGTGGTTTATTCTAACAACTCCAACATTAGTTTTAATTTCCATACCATTGGCATATTATCTATTTGTTAAAAATAAAGATTTATCAGAGGCATTAGTTGAGTCGAATAGACCTTTGTATAATTTTTTAATTAATAAATGGTATTTTGACGAATTGTATAATTTTATATTTATTAAATCCTCAAAAAAAATAGGACTTTTTTTCTGGAAAATCATTGATCTTAAAATTATTGATAGATTTGGTCCTGATGGTGTCGCATCACTATTCAAAGATCTTTCAATTAAAGCAAGCAAATTCCAAAGTGGATTTATTTATCAATATGCATTTATGATATTGATTGGTTTTTCTGCACTATTAACTTATTTGATTTTATATTAATGGATTTTCCAATTTTATCTTCTTTGATTCTTCTTCCTTCTATCGGCGCTTTATTTTTATTATTTTCTAAAGATCAAAGTTCTAACACTGGAAAATATGTTGCTTTATTCACATCATATGTAAATTTTTTGATATCAATTTATTTGTGGTTTTTATTCGATCCAAACTCGTCTAATTTTCAATTTGTTGAAGATAGGGAATGGTTAAAAGGATTTATTAATTATAAAGTAGGTATAGATGGAATTTCAATTTTATTTATTATTTTAACAACTTTTGTAACACCACTTTGTATTATATCAGTAAACAATACAATAAAAAATAGATTAAGAGATTTTCTAATTGCAATATTGGTAATGGAAAGTTTTATGCTAGGAGTGTTTTGTTCACTTGATTTAGTAATTTTTTATTTATTTTTTGAGGCGGGATTAATTCCAATGTTTTTAATTATCGGAATTTGGGGAGGAGCAAGAAGAGTTTATTCAGCATTTAAATTTTTTTTATATACTTTACTTGGATCAGTTTTGATGTTAGTTGCGATAATATCAATATACTGGATTACAGGAACAACTGATGTAATTAAACTTTATGAAATTGGCATTGATTACAAATACCAAAATTTACTATGGTTGGCCTTCTTTAGTTCATTTGCAGTTAAAACACCAATGTGGCCTGTCCATACTTGGTTACCCGATGCACACGTAGAAGCTCCAACAGCAGGCTCAGTTTTGTTAGCAGCAATTTTATTAAAAATGGCTGGTTATGGTTTCATTCGTTTCTCTTTAGGTTTATTTCCTTTGGCTTCAGAAACATTTACACCTTTAGTTTATATTTTAAGTTTAATTGCAATCATCTACACATCTTTGGTTGCTTTAATGCAAGAAGATATGAAAAAATTAATAGCATATTCATCAGTAGCTCATATGGGTTTTGTCACATTAGGAATTTTTACTATTACACAACAAGGGATTGAAGGAAGTATAATACAAATGTTAAGTCATGGATTTGTCGCTGCAGCATTATTTTTTTGTGTGGGAGTAGTTTACGACCGCATGCATTCAAGATTGATTGCAACATATGGAGGACTAGTTTCTGTTATGCCAAAATATGCAATTTTATTGATGGTATTTACTTTAGCCGCAATAGGGTTGCCTGGCACCACAGGTTTCATTGGTGAATTTTTGATTTTAATCGGTGCCTTTAAAGATAATTTTTTAGTAGCTGTTATTGCAAGTTTAGGAGTAATTTTAGGAGCTGCATATATGTTATGGCTTTATAGAAGAGTAGTTTTTGGAGAATTAGTAAATAATAATCTTTTAAAAATTAAAGATTTAGACAATTCAGAAAAATTTATTTTATGGAGTTTAGCTATACCAATATTATTTTTTGGTTTTTATCCAGAATTATTAAACAATACAATTGAAATATCAGTTAATGATTTAATAGAAAATTATAATTTTAATTTAAATATGTACACTCCAGAGGTTAAATAAATGAACAATCTAAATTATATTTTACCTGAGATTTTTATATCACTCTCAATAATGTTTTTACTAATTTTAGGAGTTTTTAAAAAAAAAAGTTCAAATTTAGTACATTATTTTTCCATTGGTTTTTTATTAATTACAGGAATTTTAATATTTAATAATTCGTTAGATTTAAATATTACTTTATTTAGAGGAAGTTACATAATTGACAGTCTTTCATCTTACATGAAAATTCTTACGATTTTGGGAGGTGCAATAGTTTTGTCAATTTCCAGAAAATATCTCAAATTATTTAAAATTTTTTTAATTGAATATCCAATTTTAATACTTTGTTCTATTCTAGGAATGATGGTAATGATAAGCTCTAATGATCTAATTGTTTTTTACGTTGGACTTGAATTACAATCATTAGCTTTGTATGTTCTAGCGTCTTTTAATAGAGATCAATTAAAATCTTCTGAATCTGGTCTTAAATATTTTGTGTTGAGTGCACTCTCATCTGGTTTATTACTTTATGGTTGTTCATTAATATATGGTTTTTCAGGATCAACAAACTTTAATTTAATTAGTCAATCAATTAACTCTGATAATCATTTCCTTACTTTTGGTATCGTTTTTATTTTAGTAGGATTGGCTTTTAAAATATCTGCTGTACCATTTCATATGTGGGCTCCCGATGTATATGAGGGGTCACCAACCTCAGTAACACTATTTTTTGCAATAGTACCGAAAGTTGCTGCATTAACTATTTTTATTAGATTTTTATATGTTCCATTTATTAATGTGATTGATCAGTGGCAAACTATTATTGTTTTTCTATCAATTGCTTCAATGATTTTTGGTGCTGTTGCAGCTATTGGACAAAAAAATTTAAAAAGACTTATTGCTTATAGTTCTATAGGACATATTGGCTATTCTTTAGCGGGCTTAGCTCCAGGAACTAATGATGGAATACAAAGTTCAATAGTCTATATATCAATATATATCGTCATGAATTTTGGATTATTCAGTTGCTTATTAATGATGAAAAGAAATGATAAATATTTTGAGACAATAGATGACTTATCTGGATTATCTAAACATCATCCTGTTTTATCTTTATCAATGTTGATAATACTTTTTTCATTGGCTGGAATACCTCCATTAGCAGGATTTTTTGCTAAGTTTTATATATTTAAATCAGTGATAGAAGAGTCAATGTATTTTTTAGCTATTGTTGGTCTACTTTCAACAGTAATTGCAGCTTTTTACTATTTGAAGATAATTAAAGTAATATACTTTGATGAAGAGAAAGAAAAATATGATACCGATCATAGTCTTTGGTTGAAAATATCTTTAACATCTTCAACATTGTTAATTCTTTTGTATTTTATCTTTCCTAGTAAGCTAGTAGAGATAGTATCAAGAATTAATATTATTTGATGAAATTAAAAAGATTCGATTATAAAATAATAAATAGTACAAATGATTTAGCTATAAAGCTTATTAAATATTCAAAAAATAAATCAGGAATTATAGTCGCAGAAAAACAAAAAAAGGGAAGAGGTCGATATGGAAAAAAATGGATATCTTATAAAGGTAACCTATTTGTAAGTATTTTTTTTCCTATAAGCAATGTTAGATTATCTTTAACGGAATTGACTACAATAAACTGTTTATTGGTTAAAAAAGTAGTTTCAAATTTTTATAAAGGTAAAATTTTTATAAAAAAACCAAATGATTTGCTAATAAATAAAAAAAAAATTTCAGGTATATTACAAGAAGTATTTCATTATGCAGGTGATAAGTTTGTTATTGTTGGCATAGGTATAAATTTGATAAAGAGTCCAAAAATAGCAAGTTATCCAACTGCAAATCTTTCAGATTTAACAAATCTAAAAATTTCTTGTAATAGTGTTGTTTTTAAGCTTAAAAAAACATATGAGAAATTTATTCCAATCCTTTTAAGATCTAATATAAAAAATATATATAAATTTAAATGATTATTGTTGGAGATATAGGAAATACTGAGACTAAAATTTGTTTAGTTGGCTCAAATAATAAAATAATTAAGAAAATAAATATAAGCACAAAACGAATTAATACATTAGCACTTCGAAATTCTTTTAAAATTTTAAAAATAAAAAATAAAATAATTAAAAAATGTTTATTTTGTAGTGTTGATCCTAAATCATTTAAAAAAATTAAAAATTTTTTATTTAAAATTTATAAAATTAAATGTTACGAGCTTAAAACTCTTAAATTAAAAAAATTAATTAATATAAAAGTCAACTATAATCAAATTGGTTCGGATAGATTAGCTAATGCAATTGGGGTAGTTAATTATAAAGATAATTTTATTATTTTAGATTTTGGAACAGCCACAACATTTGATGTTTTGGTAAAGAATTCATATTTTGGAGGCGTTATTGCTCCAGGAGTTAAATTATCTCTTAATACTCTATCAGATAAAGCAACTTTAATTCCTAAAGTTAATCTAAAAAAAACAAAAAAAGTAATTGGTTTAAATACAGATAACGCTGTTAGATCTGGTTTTTTTTGGGGTTATACAGGTTTAATTGACAATATAATTAATTTAATTAAGAAAGAGACCGGTAAATCTTTTAAAGTTTTTATAACAGGAGGATTTGCTAATTTGTTTAAAAATTCAATAACTTCAAAAGTTTCTTTAAATAAAGATATTACAATTAACGGACTGATAAAAGCTACAGTTTTGATTAAATAAATATGAAAGAAGAATTATTATTTTGTCCTCTAGGTGGTTCTGGTGAAATTGGAATGAATATGAATTTGTTTGCATATGGAAAACCAAGTGAACACAAGTGGATTATGGTAGATATAGGTGTGACTTTTGCTGATGATACTCTTCCAGGAATCGATTTGATATATCCTGATCCTGGATTTATTGTTGATAAAAAGGATGATCTCTTAGGAATAATTTTAACTCATGCTCATGAGGATCATATAGGAGCAATTGCACATCTTTGGCCTAAATTAAAATGTAAAATATTTGCAACTCCATTTACAGCTATATTGATAAAAGAAAAGTTCAAAGAAAATCATATAGACATTACAAATCATTTAAAAATAGTCCAATTAAATGGTAATTTGACTTTAGGTCCATTTAAGATTGAATATATAACACTTACACATTCTATTTTAGAACCAAATGGATTGAGAATAGAAACACCCGCAGGTGTAATTTTACATACTGGAGATTGGAAAATAGATGACGAACCTCTAATAGGAGGAAAGATGAATTCAGATCGCTTAAAAGAAATTGGTAAAGACGGAGTTCTTGCTATGATTTGTGATTCTACAAATGTATTTAGCACAGGTAAATCTGGATCAGAATTAGATGTTCGAAAAAGTATGTTAAATATAATGAGTAGTTTAAAAAAAAGAATTATCATTACATCTTTTGCCTCAAATGTTGCGCGAATGGAAACAGCTTTTTATTGTGCAGAAAAAACTGGCAGACAAATTTCTTTGGTCGGAAGATCTATGCATAGAATATTTAAAGCAGCAAGACAATGTGGTTATTTAAAAAATGTCATTGAACCAATAGATCCTAGAGAGGCAAAAAATATTTCTAGAGAAAAGATTGTTTATTTATGCACAGGTAGCCAAGGAGAACCCATGGGAGCTATGATGAGAATTTCTAATTATACTCATCCAGACATACTTATTGAAAAAAATGATGCTGTTATTTTTTCATCTAAAATAATTCCTGGTAATGAAAAAAAATTATATAAATTACACAATCAACTTATAAAGAATGGTATTGAAGTGATATCAGAGGATAGTGAATTTGTTCATGTATCAGGACATCCTAACAGGGAAGACCTTAAGGAAATGTATAATTGGGTAAAACCAGAATGTGTAATACCAGTCCATGGAGAACATAGACATATGATAGAGCACATAAATTTTGCAAAAGAAATGAAAGTTCCTAATCCTGTTCAAGTAGAAAATGGTGATATAGTCAAATTATCTCCTGGTAATCCTCATGTATTTGATAAAGCTCCAAGTGGCAGACTATATCTCGATGGCAATGTAAGTGTTGAAGAAGATTCTCAATCAATAAAAGATAGAAAAAATTTGAGTGCAAATGGATATTTAGAAGTTACAATTTTAATTAAATCAAAAAGCAGTATTCACAAAACACCAATATTGACTTTTAGAGGTATACCAGTAATTGATGTAGATGAATTTACTTATGGATTAGAGGAAGTAATCGAAAAAACAACCAGAACATTTTCCATAGGAAATAAAAAACAAGAACACAACTTAATTGATGCTTTAAAAATTGTATGTAGAAGATATACTAAAGAAATGACTGGAAAAAAACCTTTTACAAATATTAATCTAGTACAAATTTAAATTTAAGATATTCATTAATAAAATGTACATTTCAAAATCATTTATACCAATTTTAAAAAATATACCTTCAGAAGCTAAGATTAAATCTCATAGATTAATGCTTAGAGTAGGTATGATTAAGCAATCTTCAGCGGGCATTTATTCATGGTTACCTTTAGGTTTTAGAGTAATGAAGAAAATAGAAAAAATTGTAAGAGAAGAACAAAATAAAATTGGAGCTCAAGAAATTTTAATGCCTACAATTCAATCAAGCGATATATGGAAAGAAAGTGGTCGATACGAAGATTACGGTGAAGAAATGCTTAGAATTAAAGACCGTCAAAATCGTGAAATGCTCTATGGACCAACTAATGAAGAACTTGTTACTGATATATTTAGATCTGCAATTAAATCTTATAAATCGCTACCACAACTTTTATATCACATACAATGGAAATTTAGAGACGAGATTAGGCCAAGATTTGGAATAATGAGGTGTAGAGAATTTTATATGAAAGATGCATATTCATTTGATATAAACGATGAGGAAGCTTTTTTTTCTTATAATAAATTTTTTTTATCTTATTTAAATACTTTTAAAAGATTAGAACTTATTGCAATACCTATGGCTGCAGACACAGGTCCAATTGGTGGAAATCTTTCACACGAGTTTATTATTCTTGCTGAAACAGGTGAGAGTAAAATTTTTACTGACAAAAGAATTTTTGATGTAAATAGTGATGGTACAAAATTAGAAAAAAAATCATTAGAAAATTTAAGAAAGAAATATGAACAATTTTATTCAGTCACAGATGAAAAATTTGATAAGAAAGAATTTGAAAAAAAAGTTTCTGAGTCAAATCAATTGATAACAAAAGGCATTGAAGTTGGACATATATTTTATTTTGGAGATAAATACTCAAAACCAATGGGCGCATCGGTAGATTTGCCAGGTGGAAAAAAAGATTTTGTTAAAATGGGCTCTTATGGAATAGGAGTATCAAGACTTGTTGGTGCAATAATAGAAGCCAGATATGATGAAAAAAAAGAAATCATGAAATGGCCAATTTCTGTTGCTCCATATGATGTCTCTATAATTCCTATAATAAATAAAAATGATACCTCAGCATTAAATATAGCAAACAATATAAATATAGAATTAGAAAAAAATAATATTGAGACAATAATAGATGACACAGACGAAAATTTTTCCTCAAAAATTAAAAAAATGGATTTAATTGGATCTCCTTTTCAGATTATTATAGGAAAACAAACCGATGGAGATTTATTAGAATTCAAAGAAATTGGAAAAGAGTCACAAAAACTTAAATTAAAAGATATTGTTAATATCATAAAAAAACAAAAAGAAAAAAATTGATTTCTACATTAGAAAAAGAAATTACATTAAGATTTTTAAAAGCCAGAAAGAAAGATGGTTTCTTGAATATAATTTCTATTTTTTCATTTATTGGAATAAGTCTTGGGGTTGCAGTTTTAATTGTGGTGATGTCTGTTATGAATGGTTTTCGAACAGAATTGATTAATAAAATTGTTGGATTTAATTCTCATATTACAGTTAAACCTTATGAAAATAAAATAGAAATTAATAAAAATGAACAAAATAAATTAAACTTAATTTCAAAAAATTTAATGTTTAGTAATTCAGGTGAAGCCATTATTATAAAAAATAATGTAACTAAAGGAATAGCTTTAAGAGGATATACTGATAAAGATTTTTCAAATTTAGAAATTATTAATAGAAAAAGCTTTTTAGGTGATAAAAATAATTTAACTAAAAATTATATTTCACTAGGTAAAGAGTTAAGTTTTACTTTAGATCTAAAAATTGGCGACAAAATAACAATAATGTCGTCTAATGGTGTAGAAACAATAATTGGAAATCTTCCAAAACAAAAAACTTTCATTGTCTCATCTCTTTTTGAAAGTGGATTAATTGATTTTGATAATAATATAGCTTTTATTAATTTAGATACCTTAGAAGATTTTTTTAATTTAAATGATAAAAATAGAAATTTAGAAATTTATCTCAAAAATCCACAAAATATTGAAAATCAAAAAAAAATGGTTCAAAAAATATTTCCAAACGAATTTGTATATAGTTGGTCTGATATGAATAATTCTCTATTTTCGGCTTTAAAAGTTGAAAGGAATGTGATGTTTATAATCTTATCATTAATAATTATTGTTGCAGCATTTAATATTATCTCAGGTCTAACAATATTAGTAAAAAATAAAACACGTGAAATTGCCATTTTAAAATCGATTGGTGTTTTAAATAAATCTATTATTAAGATATTTTTTTTAATTGGAACTATAATAGGTACATCAGCTACTATTTTTGGAATTTTTTTAGGTGTAACTTTTTCAATGTATGTTGAAAAATTACGTCAATTTTTAAGTACTATTTTTAATATAAGTTTATTTCCAGAAGAAATTTATTTTTTAAGTACTATGCCATCTGAAATAAATCCAATATCAATTTTAATAATTTCTTTAAGCTCTATATTAATTACAATTATTGTTTCAATTTTTCCTGCAATAAAAGCTGCAAAACTAGATCCAGTTAAGGGGTTAAAATATGAATAATTTAATTAATCTTAAAAATATATCTAAAACTTTTTTAAATGAAAAAAAAATTTTGGTTTTAAAAAAAATAAATTACTCTTTTTCTAAAGGTAAAGTTTATTCATTGATGGGTCCATCGGGCTCAGGAAAATCTACTTTACTGAATATTCTATCCATGATTGATAAACCTTCTAAGGGTTCTTTAATAATTGATAATAAAGAGATAAATTTTTCTAATACTTCAATTAACGATAAAATTAGATCTAAAAAAATAGGTATTATTTATCAGCAAAATAATTTATTGCCTGATTTTACAGCCTTAGAGAATGTTTACCTTCCAAGTTTAGCTTTAGGTAATAATAGAAAAAAATCTATCGAAAAAGCTAAGACAATAATAAAAAAAATTGGTCTTTCTGCTAGAGAAAATCATTATCCTTCAGAATTATCTGGTGGTGAAATGCAAAGAATCGCAATTGCTAGAGCACTAATAAATGAACCAAATATTTTATTGGCTGATGAACCCACTGGTAGTTTAGATCAATCTACAGCAAAAGATGTTTTTAAAATTTTAAAAAATCTTAAAGAAAAAAACAGATTAATAATTTATGCAACTCATAATAGATTTTTTGCAAATATGGCTGATTGCAAATTAGAAATGATTGATGGTAATATAAAAACTATCAATGGCAGAATTAAATAATCAAAATTTTAATCATATTAAAATACACACTCAATATTCAATTTGCGAAGGCGCAATTAAAATTGATGAATTAAAGGAATTTTGTAAAACAAATAAAATTCCGTGCTTGGGTTTATCTGATACATCTAATTTATGTGGCTCTTTAGAGTTTTCAGAAAATTTATCTAAAATTGGAACACAACCGATAATTGGAACTCAAATAAATTTTAAATTTAAAGATACAATCGGCCTTTTACCTTTAATTGCATTAAATGAAAAAGGATATAAACGTATCGTTGAATTATCATCAAAATCTTATTTAGGTAACAACGAATCCTCTATTCCTTATTTAGATATTAAGGAAATACTTAGTAATACAGAAGGAATGGTTCTTTTGTCTGGTACGGTACACGGATTATTTGGAAAATTATTTGAAAAAGGTCAAGTAGACGAAATCAATAGATTATATAAAAACTTATCATCAGAATTTAATGATAGATTTTATTTAGAAATTCAAAGACATGGTGATCAAAATGAAATTGTTTTTGAAAAATTCAATCTTGATACTTCTTTTAAGTTAAAGATTCCAATAATTGCTACTAATGAAGTTTTTTATTTGACAACAGATATGCATGAGGCTCATGACGCTTTAACATGTATTGGTTCCAAAACTTATATAAACGAAAAAAATAGAATAAGATATAGTAAGCAACATTATTTTAAATCTAACAAGGAAATGAGAGAATTATTTTCTGATCTTCCTGAAGCTTTAGAAAATAATTATAACTTGCCTTTTAGATGTAATTTTAGACCTCAATTTTCAAAACCAGTTCTTCCAAATATTAGTTCTGAAAAAGGTGTAAGTGCTGATGAAATACTAAAAAAAGACTCACTAGATGGTTTAAAAGAAAAATTTTTAAAAGTTTTTAAAATTGATACAAAAAACCTAGAAAATAATAAAGATTTTGTGAAATATAAAGATCGATTAGATCATGAATTAAAAATTATAATTGAAATGAAATATCCAAGTTATTTTTTAATTGTATCAGATTATATAAAATGGGCTAAGAAAAATAATATCCCTGTTGGTCCTGGGAGGGGGTCTGGAGCTGGATCTTTAGTAGCTTGGTGTTTGTCAATAACTGATGTTGATCCAATAAAATTTAATCTAATTTTTGAAAGATTTTTAAATCCTGATCGTATATCAATGCCAGATTTTGATATAGATTTTTGTGAAGAAAAAAGAGATTTAGTTTTTAAATATTTAACAAAAAAATACAAAGAAAGTGTTGCTCACATAATAACATTTGGAAAATTAAAAGCTAGAATGGTAATTAGAGATGTTGGAAGAGTTTTGGGTTTTCCCTATGGTTTTGTTGATAATATATCTAAAATGATACCATTTGATCCTTCAAGGCCTCAAACTTTAACTGAATGTATTAATAACGAACCTAGACTTCAGAAATTAGTTAATACTGACCCTAGAGTAAAAAAATTAACTGATTTATCCTTAAAATTAGAAGGTTTAAATAGAAATGTCGCCACTCATGCGGCTGGTGTTGTTATAGCAGATAAGAAATTAACTGACTCAGTGCCTTTATATAAAGACTCATCAACAAATTTATTATTACCTTCAACACAATTTGATATGTATTCGGCAGAAAATGCTGGCTTAATTAAATTTGATTTTTTAGGTTTAAAAACTCTGACAGTAATAAATCGAACAGTTAATCTTATAAATGAAGTAAATAAAGAATTTAAAATTGAAAACATTAACTACGATGATCAAAAAGTTTTTAAATTACTATCATCAGGGAACACAGTAGGATTATTTCAAATTGAAAGTGCTGGTATGCGTGAAGCTCTGATACAAATGAAACCTAATCATATAGAAGATATAATTGCTTTAGTAGCTCTTTATAGACCAGGACCGATGAATAACATTCCTATCTATAATGATTGTAAGCACGGTAGACAAAAACCTGATTATTTACATCCCCTTTTAGAGGACATTCTTAAACCAACCTATGGTGTTATTATTTATCAAGAACAAGTAATGCAAATTGCACAAAAACTATCTGGTTTCACGGCAGGAGAAGCTGATATTTTAAGAAGAGCTATGGGTAAAAAAAAAAGAGCCGAACTCGAGAGGCAAAAGCAAGGTTTTATTGTTGGAGCAGTAAAGAATGGAATTGCTAAAGATGTTGCAGCAAGTATTTTTTTAAAAATCGAACCATTTGCTGAATATGGTTTTAATAAAAGTCATGCAGCAGCTTATGCAATTATTTCATATCAAACTGCATATTTAAAAACTTATTACCCTAAAGAGTTTTTTGCAGCTTCAATGACTATGGAGTTGTCTAATCAAAATAAACTTAGTGAATTTTATGAAGAACTTAAACGAATTAATATAAATGTTATCAGACCAGATATAAACAAATGCTTCGCAGATTTTAAATTTGATAATGATAATTTTTATTATGCATTAGGTGGAATTAAAAATGTTGGATATGAAGCTATCTCAAATGTGGTTAAAGAAAGAATTAATAATGGTGAATTTAAATCAATTAATGATTTCTTAAATAGAGTTAATCCAAAAGATATTAATAAACTTCAATTAGAGGGACTGGTTAAAGCTGGAGCCTTTGACAATATCAATATAAATAGACAGTCGTTATTTAATTCTATACCAAATTTTATATTAAAAAATAAGAATATACATGAAAATAAAGTGACTAATCAGATAGATCTTTTTGGCTCAGAAGAAGATCAAGATGTTGA
>CACDHZ010000003.1 GCA_902552705.1 uncultured Pelagibacteraceae bacterium | reverse complement strand
CTCTTCATTATCAAATGCGTATCCTTGTTTTTTTATTTTACTTAATTCTCTTTTGAATTGAGAGACATCTGTAATTGTATTTTTTGCTGATTTAGGCGTTTTTATATTTTTAAATATTTGGATAGCATTACTGTTTTCAAGAAATGACAAATAAAGTTTTCCAGATGCCGAGGCGTGCAAAGGTAGATGATCTCCCGCATCTAAATTAAGTTGCATAGGCCAGTGAAATTGAATTCTATCAAAATAAACTAGTTTTGTTCCAATAGGCATTGATAAGCTAACAGTTTCTTGTATATCCTCAGTTAATTTTCTCAAAAATGATCTTCTCAACGTAAATTTTGGCTCATAAGGTAAACTTTTTAAAATAATTTCTCTTATTTTTGGACCAGGTATAAATGTTTTGTTAACGTTTTGGATTAAAAACCTTTCCTCGCATAAAATTTCAAGTTGACGGTAAACAGTTGCTAAAGGAATTTTTAATTTTTGTGAAATTTTTTTAGCATTAAGGTTGTCTGGATCTGTTAAGATCTCTTCCATTATATTAAGTATTCTCCTAGGAGATGTTCGAGATTTCATAAAATATTTTAAAATTAAGATAGAACTGGAATAGTAAATTCTGGGCCAGCATTATCTTCATTCCAGGTAATAGTAGCAGTTTTGAGTTTTGTATAAAATCTTACCCCATCTGGACCATGAATCGAGTGATCTCCAAAAAGTGACCGCTTCCAACCCCCAAAACTATGATAAGCAACAGGTACAGGAATTGGTACATTAACTCCTATCATTCCAATTTTAGCATTTTCAGTGAAATGTTTTGCTATATTACCACTTTTAGTAAACACTGCTGCTCCATTTCCAAGCTCATGATCATTAACTAATTTTAAAGCATCTTCATATTTTTCAGTTGTCATCATGCTTAAAACTGGTCCAAATATCTCCTCTTTGTATATTTTCATTTCAGGTTTAACCTCATCAAATATAGTTGGTCCAACAAAATAACCATTTTCATAGCCTTGTTTTTTAAAATTTCTTCCATCAGATAATAATTTAGCTCCCTCTTTCTCACCACTATCTATATATCCTAAAACTTTTTTATAATGTGCCTCACTACTTAGAGGTCCAAAATCTGTTTTTTCGTCAGTATAAGGTCCAACGTTTAATTTAGATGTTTTTTCTAGTAGAGATTTTTTAATTTTATTATTTGTTTCTTTGCCAACACATACAGTAACAGATATTGCCATACATCTTTCGCCAGCAGATCCAAAAGCTGAACCAATAATCGCATCTGTAGTTTTTTCAACGTCTGCATCTGGCATTATAACCATATGATTTTTTGCTCCTCCAAGCGCTTGAATTCTTTTATTATTTTTTGTTCCTGTATGATAAACATATTCTGCGATTGGTGTTGAACCCACAAAACTAATTGCTTGCACATCTTTATCCTCTAATAAAGCATCTACAGACTCTTTGTCTCCATTCACACAATTTAATACTCCAGGAGGAAAACCAGCTTCTATTGCTAGTTCTGCTAATTTTAACGGACAACTTGGATCTTTTTCAGAAGGTTTAAGAACAAAAGTATTTCCACAAGCAATAGCTACTGGAAACATCCACATTGGTACCATTGCTGGGAAATTAAATGGGGTTATTCCAGCACAAACCCCTAACGGTTGACGAAGCGTATGTGAGTCAACATTAGTTCCTACGTTTGACGAATGTTCACCTTTTAGGGAAGATGTAATACCAGTTACATATTCAACAACCTCAATACCTCTTTGAATAGATCCTTTTGCATCTGGAATTGTTTTTCCATGTTGTTTTGAAACAAGTTCAGCCAGTTCATTCATATTTTGAACTAATAAATCTTTATATTTTGAAAAAATTCTTGCTCTAGTTATTGGTGTTGTTTTTGACCATTTAGCAAAAGCTTGCAATGAGTTTTTTACTGCCATTTTTACTATATCTTTACTAGCTAATTCAACTTCAGCTATTTGTTCTCCAGTTGCTGGATTAAATACCTTGCCTTTTCTAGAATTTTTATCTGAATATAATTTACCGTTAATATAGTGACTAATGAGTTCCATTTTTTTTATTTCATTAAAGTTATATCAATTAATTTCTATTTTCAACATATTGCTTAAATGAGAAAATTATTATCACTTAAGGATAATACGCTATTGACTCTAATTTTTACATATAATTTAATTGTTACTTAAAGATTAACTAAATGGGGGTACCCTTTGAGTATTAGGGATAATGTAAGAGTGTGTGTGCCAAGATATTTACAAATTGGCAAAGGAAGCCTAAGTCAACTTCCAGAAATTATAAAAATTTTAGGATCAATAAAATCACTATTAATTGTTACTGACAAACAAATGGTTCATTTTGGATATGTCAAAAAATTGCAGGACGTTTTAAATAAAGCTGGATTAAATTCTAATGTGTTTGATGATACAATCCCTGATCCCACAGACAAAGTTGTTTTAAAAGGTATTGAGATGTTAGAAAAAAATAAGAACGATGCCGTGATAGGTTTTGGAGGAGGAAGTCCAATTGACACAGCTAAAGCTATAGCAGTTCTTTCACAGTATAGTAGAGATATACAAGATTATAAACCACCAGGAACTTTTGATAAAAAGGGTTTACCGATTATTGCAATACCAACAACCGCCGGAACAGGATCAGAGGTTACTCATCATGCTGTAGTTATTGATAGTAGAACTAATAATTTAGAAAAAATATCATGTAGAGGTGAAGGTTTTGTTCCCATAGTTTCCATTATTGATTATGAACTAACTTTATCTAAGCCTCGAAGATTAACAATTGATAGTGCGATTGACACTTTGACGCATGGTATAGAGGCTTATGTCAGCAAGAAGGCAACTTTATTCTCAGATAGAATGGCCCTTGATACAATAAGACTTGTTACTGAAAATATATATGCAGTAGATAAAAATCCTAAAGATATAAAAGCTAGAGAAGGTTTAATGTTAGCTGCAACTCTAGGAGGTTTGGCTTTTTCAAATGCATCAATATGTTTAGTTCATGGAATGAGTAGACCACTTGGAAGTAATTTTAAGGTTCCTCATGGATTAAGTAACGCAATGTTATTGCCAACAATTACAGAATTTTCCGTTGAGCATGCTAAAAAACGATATGCAGATTGCAGCCGAGCTGGAAGATTTGCCTTGGACGACGACGATGATGCTGCTGCGTGTAAGAAATTACTTAGCGGGCTTTATAAAATAAATAAAGACTTTGAAGTACCGTCCATGAAGAATTTTGGAATAAATCAAAAAAATTTTGAGGAACAACTAGAAAATATGGCGACAGATGCAGAAGTATCAGGCGCTCCTAGCCTCAATCCAAGAGTGCCCTCTGTAAAAGAAATGATTAGTCTTTACGGAGAAGCATGGAGAGCATTTTAGTATGAGTTGGAAATGTTCTTTATATAAAACTAACAGCTCAAAACATAAAAGAGAGGGGAAAAATGAAAACACTAATAAACAAATCTATTAGTATTTTTGCTGTATTTGCTTTAACGATGACATTATCGTTGCAACAAATAAATGCAGCAGAAAAAATTAGATGGAAAGTTCAGTCGACTTTTAATACTGGCTGGCCAGCATTAGGAGATCCAGTTGCTCGTTTATCTGATACTTTAGATAGAGCTACAGATGGAAGAATAAAATTGAAGGTTTATGAACCTGGAAAAATACTTCCTCCATTAGAGATCTCTCCATCAATTAGTAAAGGTGATTTACCTGCAGCTTATAACTACATGGCTTATGACCAAGGTAGAATTCCAGCTGCTGTTTTATTTGCAGCAGTACCTTTTGGAATGGAACCATGGGAATATGCAGCTTGGTGGTTTGAAGGAGAAGGTTCAAAATTAGCAAATGAAATCTACAATAAACAAAACATACAAGTTTTATTATGTAGTACAATTGGACCTGAAACTGCTGGTTGGTATAGAAATCCAATTAAAAGTTTAGATGATCTTAAAGGTTTAAAGATTCGTTTTTCTGGTTTAGGAGGAATGGTTTTAAATGAAATAGGAGCATCTGCTACTTTGATGGCTGGTGGAGAAATTTTTGCGGCTCTAGAAAAAGGAACTCTAGATGCTACAGAATATTCTATGCCTGCTATTGATGAGGTCTTAGGTTTTCATAAAATCACTAAGTTCAACCTATTTCCAGGTTGGCACCAAGTATCAACTTCAACTCATTTCATGATCAATTTAGATCTATGGAAAAAAATGGGTGCAGCTGACCAAGCTTTATTCGAAATGGCTTGTACAGCAGCAGCTATGAGAGCAATTACAACTGGAGAATATTTACAAGGTAAACAAATTCAGAGTTTCCCTGGTAAAGGTGTAACAGCTGCTAGATTGCCTGATAGTGTTTTGAGAGAACTTCAAAAAGTGAGCGCAAGAGTAATGAAAGAAGAATCTGCTAAAGACGCTGACTTTAAAAAAGTTTGGGAGTCTCAACAAGCATTCATGAAAGAGTATGATGTTTGGCAAAAATGGGGATATTTACCTCGAAACTTTTAGTATTTAATACTAAAAATTTGATTATAATAGTAAAAGCGGCCGGTTTTACCGGCTGCTTTTATTTTTAAGGATTAAAATATATGTCTAAAGATTTTGCATCAGTACAAAGCTCTCTTGATAAAAAGCTACAGCTTAGACATACACCTATTACAAAAAAAATTGATGATTTTGTTTTAAAGATTGGTGAGGTTTTTAATTGGTTATGGGTATTTTTGGTAATAGTTATTATCCTAAATGTAGTTTTAAGATATGTATTTAAAAATGGAATGATTGAATTGGAAGAGCTGCAATGGCATCTTTATTGCATTGGCTGGTTAGTTGGTTTGTCTTCAACATATATAGTAGATTCTCATGTTAGAGTAGATGTTTTAAGTGAAAGATTGGCTTATAGAAAAAAATTATGGTTTGAATTATTTGGTATTTTAATTTTATTTTTACCATTCATAATTCTTGTTCTTTATTATGCAATTCCTTTTTTCGAACTTTCTTGGACTACTAGTGAGAGATCAACATCAGCTAATGGTTTACCTGCAAGATGGTTTGTAAAAGGTTTTTTAGTAATTAGCTTTTTTTTATTATTAATTTCTGGCATATCAAGAATAACAAGAATAATCGCCACTCTTAGATTCGGATTAGAGGATAAAAAATGATTTCATTAGTTACAGAATATTTTTTGGCTATTGCTCTCTTTTTTAGTTTTATTACATTAATATTTTACGGATTTCCAGTAGCTTGGACTATGGGTGGCTTAGGAGTTCTATTTATATTTATCTCAATGCTTTCTGATAATTTATTTGACACTTTTTATGGTGTCGATTTTGGATTTGCGTCCATGGTTGTTTATAGACTTTATGGTGTTATGGCTAATTGGGTTTTAGTTGCTTTACCAATGTTTATTTTTATGGGAATAATGATGGATAAGTCCGGTATTGCCGAAGATTTAATGACTGATTTGTCTAAACTGTTTGGTAAAACAAGAGGTGGACTTGCGATTTCAATTGTATTTATCGGGGTTTTACTTGCTGCCTCAACAGGAATTATTGGTGCTGCAGTAGTATTATTGACCATACTAGGTGTACCTTTAATGTTAAAAAATAATTATAATCCAAACTTAGCCTGTGGGGTGGTTTGTGCTACGGGAACTTTGGGAATTCTTATACCACCAAGCATTATGTTGGTAATTATGGGAGATCAAGTAAGAATATCAGTTGGTGATTTATTTATGGGAGCTGTATTTCCAGGACTCTTACTTGGTTTGCTATATACAATCTTTATTATTGTTTATGCTTATATGAATCCAAAAGCAGCTCCATTACCTAAAGATGCTGAACCTGTAGACTTTAAAATTGTCTTAAGAGTTTTAAAATCTATCATACCGCCAGCACTACTAATTGTTGCTGTTTTAGGAAGTATATTCATGGGAATTGCCACTCCAACAGAAGCTTCAGGAGTTGGAGCTTTGGGTGCATCTATATTAGCAATGATTAGAGGAAGATTGTCATTTTCAGATTTAAAAATTGTAATTAGAAAAACAACTCATACAACAGCTTATATTTTTGCACTTTTTGTAGGTGCTACAATGTTTGCATTAATATTAAGAGGCTTAGGTGGTGATGAATTAATAGAGGGAGCTCTTAAAGCTTTACCTTTTGGAACAAATGGAGTTGTAATTGTTGTTTTGTTTGTAGCATTTTTGCTTGGTTTCTTTTTAGATTGGATAGAAATTACTTTGATTATCTTACCTTTTTTAGCTCCTGTAATGGTTGATTTAGGAGTTGATTTAGTTTGGTTTATAGTAATGTTCGCTGTTGTTTTACAAACTTCATTTATAACTCCACCTGTTGGTTTTGCATTATTTTATATGAAAGGTGTAGCTCCACAGGGGATTTCGATAACCAATATTTATAAAGGAATAATACCATTTGTTGTTCTTCAAGTAATAGCTGTAGCTATCGTATTTAATTTTCCAGAAATAGTTACATGGTTACCAAAAGTAGCCTACGGTCCATAGGAACATACATTAAAAATAATGAAAGATATAAAATTTATAGTTATAATATTCTCTTTATTACTATTACCTAACTTAGTTAAAGCTGACTCTAATATTTCTTTGAAAAATTATCTAGATAAAAACAATATTGAAGACGGCTCAACACAAATTTATTTATTAAGCAGATGTAGTGCAGTTTATGCCTATGCCTCAGGAATTATTTTAAAATCAGATGCTGTAAGTTCTAAAAATTTTATTGAAATTTCAAATAATCTTTTATTTAAATCTGTTGAACTTATGGTTATAGAAGAAGAAAAAAAATTAGAAGAAGCTCAAAAAAAAGCAGAAAATGAGAGAAAAAAATTATTTAATAATTATATAACTGAAGGCAAAAAAAATTGGGAAAAAAATCAATCACATTTTAAAGGCTCATATATATCAAATGATATGACTATATGTTCTAAACTTATAGAAGATCAGTAAATAATAATCTAAAATTCAGTTGAATAATTATTAATTATCAATAAAAGATAAACTCACTCATGAAAAAAAAAATTTCATTAATAGGAGCGGGTCAAATTGGAGGAACTTTAGCTCACTTAATTGGAACCAAAGAAGTAGCTAATGAAGTAATTTTGTTTGATGTTGCAAGTGGAATAGCAAAAGGTAAAGCTTTAGATATTGCTCAATCTTCTTCAGTTGACGGATTTGATGTAAAGTTTTCAGGAACAGATGATTACAATGAAATTAAAGACTCCGATGTAGTAATTGTAACAGCAGGAGTTCCAAGAAAACCAGGAATGAGCAGAGATGATTTATTGGGCATTAATTTAAAGATTATTAAAGAAGTAGCAAATGGTGTTAAAAAAAATGCACCTAATTCTTTTGTAATTTGCATTACAAATCCCCTAGATGTAATGGTGATGGCTTTTCAAAAATTTTCTGGAATGCCAGCTAAAAAAGTTGTTGGAATGGCAGGAATTTTAGACAGTTCAAGATTTAAATTATTTTTATCCGAGGAGCTAAATGTTCCGGTAAAAGAAATAGATGCAATGGTAATGGGTGGGCATGGAGACACAATGGTTCCAATGCCAAGATTTACAAAAGTTTCAGGAAAACCTTTATTAGATTTAATTAAGGAAGGAAAAATATCAAATAAAAGACTGGAGGAAATTAATCAAAGAACTAGAGATGGAGGAGCTGAAATTGTAAAATATTTAGAAAAAGGATCCGCATTTTATGCCCCTGCTGCATCAGGAGTTCAAATGGCAGAAGCATATCTAAAAGATGAAAAAAAACTATTACCGTGTGCTGTACAATTAAATGGAGAGTATGGTGTCAGTAATATTTATGCTGGTGTTCCGGTAATAATTGGAAAAAATGGAGTAGAAAAAATTGAGGAGATAAATTTAGATGAAAAAGAAAAAAAGGAGTTTATGCATTCCATAAATGCTGTTAAAACTCTTTGGGAAGCAGCATCTAAGATAGACCCAGATCTTTCTAAATAATGAATATTCACGAGCATCAAGCTAAAAAAATTCTTCAAAAATATGGCGCTGTAGTCCCAAAAGGAATTTATGCTTTAAGTGTCGAGGAGCTAGTTGAAAAAGCAAAATCTTTAAAGACTGAAAAATTTATATTAAAAGCACAAATACATGCTGGTGGTAGAGGTAAAGCTGGAGGAGTAAAAGTTTTAAACACTTTAGATGAATTAAAAATAGCTGCAAAAGAATTATTAGGTAAAACTCTTATAACGCATCAAACAGGTCCTGAAGGTAGAGTAGTTAAAAGACTATATGTTGAAGAGTCATCTAATATAGAAAAAGAATACTATTTATCTTGTTTGATTGACAGATCTAGTTCGAAAATTGCATTTATATCAAGTGACCAAGGAGGAATGGATATTGAAGAAGTAGCGAGCAAAACACCTCAAAAAATTATAACAACAAAAGTTGAAATTAGTGATCAGATTTCAGATTTCGATTGTGAAAAAATAATTGAAATATTTAATTTAAGTAATGATGAAAAAAAACAAGCATTTTTGTTGATTAAATCAATATATAAAATGTTTATAAGCACTGATGCTAATATGGTTGAGATTAATCCACTGATATTATCTAAGGAAAAAAAAATTATATGTTTAGATGCAAAAGTGAACTTTGATTCAAACGCATTATTTAAACATCCAGAAATTATGGAATTAAGAGATTTGAATGAAGAAGATCCCACAGAAATTAAAGCAAGTAAATTTGACCTATCATATATAAAACTTAATGGAAATATTGGATGTATGGTTAACGGAGCAGGACTTGCTATGGCTACTATGGATATAATTAAACTATATGGAAAGGAGCCAGCTAATTTTTTGGATGTTGGAGGAGGTGCCTCTAAAGAAAAAGTTTCTGCTGCACTTAAAATAATTCTTTCTGATAAAAATGTTAAAGGAATTCTTATTAATATTTTTGGAGGCATAATGAGATGTGATATTCTTGCTCAAGGAGTTGTTGATGCAGCAAAAGAAATGAATATTTCTGTCCCTTTAGTAGTTAGACTTGCAGGAACAAAATTTAAAGAAGGAAAAAAAATATTAGATAATTCAGAATTAAAATTAATTTCGGCAGAAAGTCTTGATGATGCTGCTAAAAAAATTGTTGAAGCTGTGAAATAAGATGTCAATTTTAATTAATAAAAACACTAAAGTAATTTGCCAAGGATTTACAGGGTCACATGGAACATTTCACTCTGAGCAAGCTATAGAATATGGAACGAATCTAGTTGGTGGTGTTACACCAAAAAAAGGAGGACAAAAACATCTTGGCCTTCCAGTATTTAATACTGTTGCTGAAGCTAAAAAAGAGGTTGGTGTAGATGCAACAATGATTTATGTTCCAGCGAAATTTGCTGGAGCTGCAATTATTGAAGCAATAGAGGCCTCAGTTGAACTTATAGTATGTATTACAGAAGGTATTCCCGTTCAAGATATGCTTAGAGTTAAACAAAAATTAAATAATTCAAACAGCAGATTAATCGGCCCTAATTGTCCAGGAATAATAACTCCAGATGAATGTAAGATTGGTATTATGCCAGGAAATATTCATAAAAAAGGTTCAGTTGGAATAGTTTCAAGGTCAGGAACTTTAACCTATGAAGCAGTTGCTCAAACAACAGAAAATGGATTAGGTCAATCAACATGTATTGGAATTGGTGGAGATCCAATCAATGGAACAAATTTTATAGATTGTTTAGATTTATTTTTAAATGACGAGAAGACAGAGTCTATACTCATGATAGGAGAAATTGGTGGTTCGGCTGAAGAAGAGGCAGCAGAATTTGTAAAAAATCATAGAATAAAAAAACCTATAATTGGTTTTGTGGCTGGGATAACAGCACCTCCAGGAAGAAGAATGGGACATGCTGGAGCTATAATTTCTGGTGGAAAAGGTGGAGCAGAGGATAAGATAAAAAAAATGGAGGATTGTGGAATTATTATTGCTAAATCACCTTCTGAGCTAGGTAAAACATTGTTTGATAAATTGTCTAATTGAAAAATACTTTTCTGATATTATAATAAATAAAAAATGTCATCATCAAAAAACCAAGAATTTGAAAAAAACTCTTTTTTGAACAAATCCAATAGTGCATTTATCGAACAAATGTACCTTAAATATTTAGCTAAAGACTCCGATCTTCCAGAAAGTTGGTCAAAATATTTTGAAGGAATAAAAGATGAAATAAATGTTATTGTCAAAGAAATTAATGGTCCATCATGGGGCCCATCAAAAAAAAAAATTGACGCAGATGAACTTTTAAAAAAAATTGAACAAAAAGAAAAAGATTTTAATATTAATAATCACATAGATTTAAATCAAAAAGGTATATCCAGATCAAATGAAGACTCTATCAAAGCTGTAGCAATGATAAGATCATATCGACAAAGAGGACATTTGATAGCTAAACTTGATCCTTTAGAATTACTTAAATCAGAGTATTTAGATGAACTTCACCCAAAGTCTTTTGGTTTTAAAAAAGAGGATTATCAAAAAAAAATTTATTTAGGTGGAGTTATCAATAAAGAATATTCAAATATAAAAGAAATATTATATTTTTTAAAAAAAACGTACTGTGGTTCTGTTGGATATGAATATATGCACATACAAAATCCTACTGAGAGAAAATGGTTTAGAGATAGGATAGAAAAACACGAAGACAAAAAAAATTTTACAGAAAATGGTAAAAAAGCAATTCTAAATAAATTAATACAAGCTGAAGGTTTTGAAAAATTTTTACATAAAAAATACGTTGGAACGAAAAGATTTGGATTAGATGGTGGAGAAAGTTTGATACCAGCTTTAGAGCAAATAATAAAAATTGGAGGTCAATCAAAAATTAAAGAAGTTAAAATTGGAATGTCACACAGAGGAAGATTAAATGTACTGGCAAATGTATTACAAAAATCATACAAAAGAATATTTAATGAATTTGCTGGAGAATTTACCTCTACATCAGAAGATGCAGCTGGAGATGTTAAGTATCATTTAGGAGCATCTTCTAATAGAGAATTTGATGGTAATTCAGTACATGTGAGTTTGACAGACAATCCATCTCACTTAGAGGCAGTCAATCCAGTAGTTCTTGGACAGACTAGAGCAAAACAGTTTTTCCACAAAGATAAAGAACGGAAAAAAGTAATACCAATATTAATTCATGGTGATGCTGCCTTTGCTGGACAAGGTGTAGTTTCAGAGTGTTTTGCTATGTCAGGATTACCTGGACATAACACTGGAGGAACGATTCATATAATTGTAAACAATCAAATAGGTTTTACTACAAGTCCAAGATTTGCTCGTTCTTCACCCTACCCATCTGATGTGGCAAAAATGGTGGACGCTCCAATTATACATGCTAATGGGGATGATCCAGAAGCAGTAGTTTATGCTGCCAGAATTGCAAGTGAATTTAGGTTAAAATTTAATAGAGATGTAGTCATTGATTTATTTTGTTATAGAAGGTTTGGACATAATGAAGGTGACGAACCCTCTTTTACTCAACCGTTAATGTATGAAAAAATTAGAGCACATCCTTCACCAGTAAAAGTATACGGGGGTAAATTAATTAGTGAAAGTATCATTACGTCTACTGAATTAGAAAATTTAATTAATCAATTTAAAAATTTACTTGATGATCAATTTAAAAATGCAAAAGATTATAAGCCTAAGATTGAATGGTTTGAGGGTACTTGGTCAGCTTATAAACCTGAAAAAGGAAAAGATAAAAGAGGTATTTCAGGGGTAGATACAAAAAAACTTATAGAAATATCTAATAAGATAAATACACCATCTAAAGAATTAAATTTACACAAAACAATAGAAAAAATATTAAAAAATAGAAAAGAAGCAGTTAATAGTAGAATAAACATAGATTGGTCAACTGCTGAGGCTTTAGCATTTGGTTCATTGTTAGAAGAGGGATATCCTGTGAGATTAGTAGGACAAGATTCAGGAAGAGGAACATTTAGTCAGAGACATTCTGTTTTAAGAAATCAAAAAGATAACAGTCGTTATGTGCCTTTAAATAATATTTCAAAAAATCAAAAACAATTTGAAGTAGTAGATAGTTTTTTATCAGAATTAGCAGTGCTTGGTTTCGAATATGGCTATAGTTTAGTAGAACCGAATACACTAACAATTTGGGAGGCACAATTTGGAGATTTTGCTAACGGAGCTCAAGTTGTAATTGATCAATTTGTTGCTTCTGGTGAAAGAAAATGGAGAAGAGCTTCAGGAATTGTTATGTTATTACCACATGGTTATGAAGGTCAAGGGCCAGAACATTCATCAGCAAGATTGGAAAGATTTTTACAGTTATGTTCAAATGATAATATGCAAGTAATGAATTGTACTACTCCAGCGAATTATTTTCATGCTTTGAGACGACAAATGCATAGAGATTTTAGAAAACCATTAATTATTATGACACCAAAATCATTATTAAGAAATAAATATTGTGTTTCTAATTTAGAAGATTTTAGTAAAGAAAATTCATATCATAGAATAATGTGGGATCATGCTATAGATCCAAAATCTAAAGGCTTTATAAAGTTAAAGAAAAAAAAGGAAATAAAAAAAGTGATATTATGTTCAGGTAAAATTTATTTTGATTTACTGCATGCCAGAGAGAAATTAAAAAGAGATGATATTGTGTTTTTTAGAATTGAGCAGTTATACCCTTTTCCAGCAAAAATACTTGTTAAAGAGCTTAAACCCTATGCTAAAAATGCTAAATTTTATTGGTGTCAAGAAGAGCCAAAAAATATGGGCGCATGGTTTTCAGTGAGAGACTATATACAATGGACATTGGACACTATTAAAGCTAGTAATAATAAGATTTCTTATATAGGAAGAAGTCCAGATGCATCTCCTGCAACAGGATATGCAAAAAGACATATTTCACAGCAGCAAGAAATTATTGATAAGGTTTTTATTAAAGATGAATGAAAAAATTATAGTACCTGCTTTAGGGGAAAGTATTACAGAAGCTACAGTTTCTAAATGGTTAAAAAATAAAGGTGATATAGTAGAGGCTGATGAGGCTATAGTAGAATTAGAAACTGATAAAGTTAATTTAGAAGTACCATCTCCTATAGATGGAATTTTATCTGAGATTAATTCTAAGGATGGAGATACAGTGGAAGTGGGAGCTTTACTTGGCTATATAAGTAAAAATGGCTCTCAATCCATAGAAAAAAAATCAGTTGTAAAAAGTCAATCTAAAAAATCAGAACAAAATGAAATTAAATTAGAAGCTGAAAAAGATGGACCTAAAATTTTTGAAGAAAAAAATGTTATTGAAGAACCCATTAAAGAAAAGCCTCTTATATTAACTAATGAAGTAAAACAAAATAAAAATACTGCAAAAAAAATTGATACACTTTCTCCAGCTGTTAGAAAAATAGTGGAAGAAAACAATATTGACTTAAAAAAAGTAAAAGGCTCAGGTAAAGAAGGTAGAATTCTTAAAGGTGATCTTATTGATATGATGGGTATAAATCCCAAGTCATCAGAAAGAAAAATCAAATACGGTCAAGAAGAAAGAATTAAGATGTCTATGTTAAGACAAACAATTGCTAAAAGATTAAAACAAGCTCAAAATAATGCTGCACTATTAACAACATTTAATGAAGTAGATATGTCAAACATAATGGAAATGAGAAAAGAAAATCAAGACGATTTTCAAAATAGGTATGGAATTAAATTGGGTTATATGTCCTTTTTTGTAAAAGCATGTGTAGCTGCTTTAAAAGCTTTTCCATCTGTAAATGCAGAAATTGATGGTAATGAGATTGTTTATAAAAATTATTATAATATAAGTTTTGCTGTTGGCACTGAAAAAGGATTAGTAGTACCAGTTTTAAAGGATGCGGACGAATTATCTTTTGCAGATATTGAAAAAAATATAAAAAGTATTTCTGAAAAGGCAAGGGATGGAAAACTTACAATTGAAGATCTTCAAGGTGGAACTTTTACTATAAGTAATGGTGGAGTTTATGGATCAATGTTATCTACTCCTATATTAAATTTACCTCAGTCTGGAGTTTTAGGTATGCATAACATAGTTGAACGACCAATTGCGATTAACGGGGAAATTAAGATCAGACCAGTGATGTATCTTGCATTATCTTATGATCATAGAATTATTGATGGAAAAGATTCAGTTTCTTTTTTAAAAATGCTTAAAGAAAATTTAGAAGATCCAAGAAGATTATTTTTAGATATTTAAATGTTAGAAAAATTTCAAGTAGTAGTGATAGGTGGAGGTCCTGCCGGATATGTTTGCGCGATAAGATTAGCACAATTAGGTTTAAAAACTGCTTGCATAGAGTCTAGAGGGTCACTTGGTGGAACTTGTTTGAATGTTGGATGTATACCCTCAAAAAATTTATTAAATCTTTCAGATAATTATCATAAAGCAAAAAATCTTTCTAAACTTGGAATTGAAGTTGGTGAAGTAAAGCTAAATCTTGAAAAAATGATGAAAAATAAGGATAAAGCAGTTACTATTTTAACTAAAGGTGTCGAATTTTTATTTAAAAAAAATAAGGTTAGTTATTTTAAAGGAATAGGAAGTTTTAAATCTGCTAATAAAATTTCTATTTTAGATATTAAAAATAAAGAGACTTTAATTGAGGCTGAAAAAACAGTAATCTGCACGGGATCTCTCCCGGTCTCTTTGCCAGGAATTAAATTTGATGAAAAAATCATAGTGTCTTCTACTGGGGCTCTTACCCTTCAATCTGTTCCAAAAAAAATGGTCATAGTTGGAGGTGGATATATAGGTTTAGAGATGGGATCTGTATGGTCTAGACTGGGAGCAGAAGTTCATGTAGTCGAATTTCTTGAAAACATTACACCAGGAATGGATAAAGAAATATCTGTAGAGTTTATGAAAATTTTAAAAAAACAAGGGATTAATTTTCATATGGAAACCAAAGTTGAAGGAATTAAAAAAAATTCAAAAGGCGCAACTGTAAATACTGTAGGTAAAAATGGAAAAAATAGTAGTTTAGAGTGTGAAGTAGTTCTTATTTCTGTTGGCAGAAGACCTAATACGGATAAATTAAATTTAAATACTATTGGAATTGAATTAGATGAAAAAAAAAGAATTAAAACTAATAAAAACTTCCAAACTAATATAAGTAATATTTATGCCATTGGAGATGTAATACAAGGTCCAATGCTAGCACACAAAGCTGAAGATGAAGGGATTGCAGTTGCAGAAAATATAGCAGGACAATCAGGGCACGTTAATTATGATACTATACCTGGAGTTGTTTATACTACACCTGAGGTTGCTACGGTTGGAAAAACAGAAGAACAATTAAAAAAATTAAATAAAGAATACAAAGTAGGTAAATTTTCATTTATGGCTAACTCAAGAGCCAAAGCAATTGATGAAGCTGAAGGTTTTGTAAAAATTTTAGCTGATCAAAAGACAGATAAAGTTTTAGGTGCCCATATAATTGGTCCGCACGCAGGGGAGTTAATAGCCGAAATTGGTATTGCAATGGAGTTTGGTGCTAGTGCGGAAGATATAGCTAGAACATGTCATGCACATCCAACATTTTCGGAGGCCGTAAAAGAGGCAGCTTTATCAGTAGATAAAAGAGCAATACACTCTTAGATTTTTTTCATATTATTGAAATATGAAATATCCGATTCTCTTACCAAATATATTTAATTATCCATTTACATATAGAAGTGATTTAAAGCTCAAGGTTGGGGATTATGTAGTTGTGCCATTCGGTAAGTCAAAAATTACAGGAGTAGTTTGGGATGAATTTGAGAAAAAAAAAAATAAAAAATTTAAAGTTAAAAGTATTTTACAAAAATTAAAAGTTTCTCCATTAAACAAAAATACAATTAAATTTTTAAATTGGTTTGCTGAATATAATATTGTTCCAAAGGGTATGGCCCTTAAGTTAGTTCTGTTAAGTAGTATAGCAATAGAGGATAAAAAGAAAGAAGCTTATAAAGATTTTAAAAGTAGTATAAAAAAAACTTCGTTAAAGTTATCTGATGATCAAAAAAAATCGTTAGATAAAATGATCATTTCTAGTCAAAAGTTTAGAGTTCATGTTTTACAAGGAGTAACTGGTTCAGGAAAAACTTTAGTTTATTTCGAAGCTATTAAATTGAAAATAAAACAAGGATTTCAGGGACTAATTTTGCTACCAGAAATTGGATTAACAGGACAATTTGAGAAAAAATTTTATGAATATTTTGGATTTAAACCTGCAATTTGGCACTCAGGAATTTCAAAAAAAACAAAAGAGTTAATTTGGAGTGGTGTTTCAAATGGTAATATTAAAGTTGTTATTGGTGCTAGATCTTCATTATTTTTACCTTTTCAAAGATTAGGTTTAATTGTAGTTGACGAAGAACATGATCAGTCATTCAAACAGGATGAAGGAGTTATTTATAATGCCAGAGATATGGCAATTTCAAGAGCGTCTTTTGAAAATATTCCCATAAATTTAGTAACATCAGTCCCATCAATAGAAACTTATGAAAATATTCAAAAAGGGAAATATAGTTTGTCTAGATTAAATCAGAGATACAAGAATGCATCTTTACCAAATTATGAAATTATTAATTTAAATAATTCTAAATTAGAAAAACAATCTTGGTTATCTAAAAAGATTATAGAGAAAGTTAATTTTCATTTAAAAAAAAAAGATCAGGTATTATTTTTTCTTAATAGAAGAGGTTTTTCACCTCATGTTTTATGCAATAAGTGCTTTAATAGTTTTACATGTCCAAATTGTAGTATTAATTTAGTGTATCATAAGAATAAGAATAATTTATTATGTCATTACTGTGGATATAAGACTCTATTGAAAAGAAGTTGTTCAAAAGAAGGAAATTGTGAATTTATTTTCAGTGGACCAGGAGTTGAAAGAATTTCGGAAGAGGTAAAAAAAAAATTTCCTGATAAGATTATTGAGATATTTTCAAGTGATACAATGAATAAAAAAAAATCAATTTTAAAATTAGAAAAAATTATAAATAATGAAATTCATATTTTAGTTGGAACACAATTAATTTCAAAGGGATTTCATTTTCCGAGTCTAAATTGTATAGTAGTTGTAGATATAGATTTGTCCTCACAAGGATATGATTTGAGATTTGCTGAAAAAAATTTACAATTATATCATCAACTTTCGGGTAGAGCAGGAAGATCAGGGAAACCTGCAACAGTTTACTTTCAGACATATAATAATAATGTAAATATGATTTCAGATATTACTAATAGTAATCCAGATATATTTTTGTCACAAGAATTAGAAATTAGAAGAAAAAATAAACTTCCTCCATTTCAAAGATTTATTTCATTAATTTTGACTGGAAATAACGAAAGAAAATTGGAAGAAGAATCTTTGAATTTCAAATATTTTATTCAAAAAAATATAGAAGGTAAAGTTTTGGGCCCAGTAAATGCACCAATATTTAGATTAAAAAAAAAGTACAGAATGAGATTGTTGATAAGAGCTTCAAAATCTATGAAATTACAAAACTCCCTGATAAAAATTATTCCTAAGTATAAATTTTCATCTGGAATAAAACTTTCAGTTGATGTTGACCCAATAAACTTCAATTAATCAGTAAAAAAAAGCTTTTTTTACTAATGTGCTACTTGAAGACATAAAGTTCATATGCTAATTAGAGCGTGACTTTTAATTAATCTTCAACATTTTAAAGGTATCAAATTGAGCAAAAATAAAGGATTTTCGTTAATTACTGCTGAAAGATATTCTTTAGCTTTATATGAGCTTGCGAGCGAGAGTAATCTTGTTAAAAAAATCGAAGATCAATCTATATCAATTTTAAATTTAATTGCTTCTAATAAAGATTTTTCTATTTTAATAAAAAATCCTACAAATACTCAAGAGGACATATTAAAAATAATAAATAGTATCTCTGAAAATAATAAATTTGAAAGCTTATTTAGAAATTTTTTAAATTTTTTAATTATAAAAAGACGTTTTTTTTATGTTGAAAAAATATTAAAAAGTTTTATTGAGACTTGTTCAAAAAAAAGAGGAGAGTTAAAAGCTGAATTAAAATCTGCAAAAGAATTATCTAGTAATGAAATTGCAAAAATCACTGATGAGTTGACACAGAATTTCAAATTTAAAATTAAATTAAATTACAAACATGATAAAAGTTTAATAGGAGGTTTAATAATGCAAGTAGGAAGTATTATGGTTGACACTTCAATTAAAAATAAATTACAACAAATCAAAAATAGAATGATAGAGGCCTAAATGGAAATAAATCCTTCAGAAGTAACAAAGATTTTAAAAGAACAAATTAAAAATTTTAGTGATAAGGCTGAAATAACAGAAGTTGGTCAAGTATTATCAGTTGGTGATGGTATTGCTAGAATTTATGGATTAGATAATGTTCAGGCTGGAGAAATGGTTGAATTTGCTGATGGTTCTAAAGGTATGGCTCTAAACTTAGAAAGTGAAAATGTTGGAGTTGTGATTTTTGGTGATGATAGAAATGTTAAAGAAGGAGATGTTGTAAAAAGAACTGGTAATATTGTTGATACTCCTGTTGGAAAAGAATTATTAGGTAGAGTTGTTGATGGTTTAGGAAATCCTATTGATGGTAAAGGAGCATTAGATAAAAGTGTAAAAAAAAGCAGAGTTGAAGTTAAGGCTCCAGGCATAATTCCAAGACAATCAGTAAGTGAACCAATGCAAACAGGTTTAAAGTCAATTGATAGTTTAGTACCGATTGGACGAGGTCAGCGTGAATTAATAATTGGTGATAGACAAACAGGTAAAACTGCAGTTGCAATTGATGCAATAATAAATCAGAAGAAAATAAATGAGTCTGGCGATGAAAAACAAAAACTTTATTGCATTTATGTAGCTGTAGGACAAAAAAGATCAACCGTAAGACAAATTCAAAAAACTTTAGAAGAAGCCGGAGCAATGGAATATACAACAATCGTTGCTGCTACGGCATCTGACTCTGCGCCTTTACAGTTTTTAGCACCTTATACTGGATGTACAATGGGAGAATATTTTAGAGATAATGGAATGCATGCATTGATTATCTATGATGACTTATCTAAACAAGCAGTTGCATATAGACAAATGTCATTACTATTAAGAAGACCTCCGGGACGTGAGGCTTATCCTGGAGATGTATTCTATCTACATAGTAGATTACTCGAGCGAGCAGCTAAATTGAGTGATGAACATGGTGGAGGATCTCTTACAGCGCTTCCAATTATTGAAACTCAAGGTGGAGACGTATCAGCATTTATTCCAACTAATGTAATTTCAATTACAGATGGTCAAATATTTTTAGAAACAGAGTTATTTAACCAAGGAATTAGACCTGCAATAAATGTTGGTTTGTCTGTATCTAGGGTTGGTTCGTCAGCACAAACCAAAGCAATGAAAAAAGTCTCTGGATCAATGAAATTAGAATTAGCTCAATATAGGGAAATGGCAGCTTTTGCTCAATTTGGATCTGATTTGGATGCTTCTACTCAACAGCTTTTAAATAGAGGCTCTAAACTAACAGAGCTTTTAAAACAAAAGCAATATTCTCCAATGACTGTATCAGAACAAGTTATTTCAGTTTTCTGTGGGGTCAAAGGATATTTAGATGATATTGATTTAAAAGATGTAGCAGAATTTGAGAATAAGATAATTGACAAATGTAAATCAGAAAAACCAGAAATAATTGAGTCTATTCAGGCATCAGGTAAACTTGAAGAGGATAAAGAAAAGTTACTTATTGATGTAATTACTCAATTAAAAGCAAATTTTAAATCTTAAAACATTATGGCAAGTTTAGATGATCTAAAAAAAAGAATAGCTAGTGTAAAGTCTACACAAAAAATTACAAAAGCTATGAAAATGGTTGCAGCGGCAAAGTTAAGAAGAGCACAAGAGAGTGCTGAGAAAGGTAGGCCGTATTCTGAAAAAATGAATAATGTAATATTAAATTTGTCTAATGGAATATCAGATAAAGCTAATGCACCGAGACTTTTATCAGGCACTGGACAAGACAAAGTACATCTTTGTGTAGTAATGACATCTGATAGAGGTTTATGTGGTGGTTTTAACTCTAATATTATAAAAAAGGCTAAAAATTATTTTTCCAATATCTTGAATGAAGGTAAAGATTTTAAAATTATAACAGTTGGCTCAAAAGGAAATGATCAATTAAAAAGGGCCTATGGAAATAAAATTATTGAAAATATTTCTTTTAAAGAATCAAAAAATGCAAATTATTTTGACGCAGATAAAGTTGGAAAAATTGTAATTAAAAAATTTGAGTCTGGTGAATTTGATATTTGTACTATTTTTTATAATCAATTTAAAAATGTTATTACTCAAATACCTCAAGCACAACAAATTATTCCTTTAAATAATGATGAAGAAAAAAATAATTCAGAAGAGAGTTATGAATTTGAACCAGATGAAGATGAAATTTTAGGTAATCTATTACCAAAAAATATTTCTACACAAATTTTTAAAGCAATGTTAGAGAATTCAGCTAGCGAACAAGGGTCGAGAATGAGTGCCATGGATAATGCGACTCGAAATGCGGGTGAAATGGTTGACAAACTTACTATTGAGTATAATAGAAGTCGTCAGGCAGCAATTACTAAAGAACTAATAGAAATCATATCAGGAGCAGAAAGTTTATAATTATGAGCAAAGGAATAATAACACAAGTTATTGGGGCAGTAGTAGATGTAAAATTCGATGGGAAACTTCCAGAAATTTTAACGGCACTGGAATGTAAAAATGGTGACAACAGATTAGTATTAGAAGTTGCGCAGCACTTAGGTGAAACTACAGTAAGAACGATTGCAATGGATGCAACTGAAGGATTAAAAAGGGGCGATGTAGTTACTAATACAAATGCACCAATACAAGTTCCAGTTGGACCAGAAACCCTTGGAAGAATTATTAATGTCATTGGAGAACCAATTGATGAAAGAGGTGAAGTTAAAACTAAGGAAAGTTGGCCTATTCACAGGGCTGCTCCTGAATTCAATGACCAATCGACAGAAACTGAAATTCTTGTGACTGGTATTAAAGTAATTGATTTGTTAGCACCTTATGCAAAAGGAGGAAAAATTGGATTATTTGGTGGAGCGGGGGTTGGTAAAACAGTTTTAATTATGGAATTAATTAATAACGTAGCAAAAGCACATGGTGGATTTTCCGTTTTTGCAGGTGTCGGTGAAAGAACAAGAGAGGGAAATGATCTTTATCATGAGATGATGGAGTCAGGAGTAATCAAATCAGATGGAGAAGGGTCAAAAGCTGCTTTAGTTTATGGACAAATGAACGAGCCTCCTGGAGCTAGAGCAAGAGTAGCTCTTACAGGACTAACAGTAGCAGAGTATTTCAGAGATCAAGAGGGACAAGATGTTCTCTTCTTTGTGGATAATATTTTTAGATTTACACAAGCTGGATCTGAAGTTTCCGCTCTTTTGGGAAGAATTCCTTCTGCAGTTGGTTACCAGCCAACATTAGCTACAGATATGGGTAATCTTCAAGAGAGAATTACAACTACAAATAAAGGATCAATTACCTCTGTTCAAGCCATTTATGTACCAGCTGACGACTTAACTGACCCAGCTCCAGCAACTTCATTCGCTCACTTAGATGCAACAACTGTACTTTCAAGACAGATTGCTGAAATTGGTATTTATCCTGCTGTTGATCCTCTAGACTCTACATCGAGAATTTTAGATCCAAGAATTGTTGGAGATGAACATTACCGAGTAGCTCGAGATGTTCAAAGAATTTTACAATCATATAAATCACTTCAAGATATTATTGCTATTCTTGGTATGGATGAGTTGTCTGAAGAAGATAAATTAGTTGTAGCAAGAGCAAGAAAAATTCAAAGATTTTTATCTCAACCATTTTTTGTTGCAGAAGTTTTTACAGGATCTCCTGGAAAATTAGTTGATTTAGAGTCAACAATAAAAGGTTTTGATGCTATTTGTAAAGGTGAATATGATCATTTACCTGAGGCTGCTTTTTATATGGTGGGTACAATAGAGGAAGCTATTGAAAAAGCTAAAAAAATGGAAGAAGAAGCTGCAGCTTAATGAGTGAAGAGTTTAAAATTGAGATAGTTAACCCAGAAAAGTCTTTTTTGGTAAAAGAGGATGTTTTAGAAGTTGTGGTGCCCGCTTTCGAGGGAGAAATGGGAATACTGAAAAATCATATTCCTATAATTTCTTTTTTAAAGCCAGGTATCATTAAAATTTTATCTAAATCAGGTAATGAAAATTATTATGTAGAGGATGGTATTGTGGAGTTTAAAAATGACAATTTATCAATATTAACAAGTTCAATATTTAATTTAAATGATATAGATAAATCTAAACTTCAAGATTTATTAAAACTTGCAGAAAAAGAGTCAAATAAAACAGATATTAATGATCAAGCTAAATATTTAATTGATCAAAAAATTGAAGTTTTAAAATCTCTTAATTAATAATTTTTTTACCTTTTTTTGGACTTCTTTATAAACATGTAATTTAAAATCAACAACTAAGTCTGTAATATTTTCAAGCTCAATCCACTTCCATTCACAAAATTCAGGTTTTTTAGTTTTAATATTAATTTCACCATCATCACCTAAAAATTTCATAACAAACCATTTTAACTTTTGGCCCCTATATTTACCTTTCCAAATTATACCTAATAAATTTTTTGGTAACTCATAAGTTATCAATCCACTGAGTTCTTTCATTAGTTTGACACTTTTAATGCTTGTTTCTTCTTCTAATTCTCTATATGCAGCATTTAAATATTCCTCACCGTTATCAACACCACCTTGAGGCATCTGCCAAAAATTTTTTGGGTTATCTATTCTTTTTGCAACGAACACTTTGTTGTACTTATTTAATAACACAATACCTACACCATTTCTTAGAGGTAAATTTTTTGTATCATTTTTCATTTATCCGTTGAGTAATTTTAATGCAAAATTTAATTGATTATCTGTATCAGAATTAAATTTAAAATCTTCAGAGGACTCCGCAATTTCTATATCTGGTGTAACACCAACTTCAGAAATAGATTTTCCTGAAGGAAGATAATATTTTGCAATTGTTAATCTAATTGCTCCTTTATTTTTAAGAGGAATAATAGATTGAACAGATCCTTTTCCATAACTATTTTCTCCAATTATAATTGCTCTTTTATGATCTTTTAATGCACCAGCTACTATTTCGGAAGCAGATGCTGAACCATAATTTATTAAAACAACTAGTGTTTTACCATTTGTTATGTCACCTTTTTTAGCAAACCATTTTCTATTTTCTTTAATTTGTCGACTTCTTGTTGAAACGATTTCACCATTTTCTAAAAAAAAATCTGAAATTTTGATTGCTTGAGAAAGAAGACCACCAGGATTATTTCTTAAATCTAAAATATATCCTTTTAAATTTTTATTTTCTTTCATTTTTATTATTCGTTCTCTAATTTGTTCACTGCTATTCTCATTAAAAGATGTAAGTCTTATATAACCAATATTATTGTCAATTATTTCAGACTTAACAGATTGGATTTCAATAATTTCTCTTGTAATTTCAAAAATTAAAGCTTTTTTGACTCCTCGTCTTCTTACTGTTATCTCAATACTTGATCCAACAGGACCTCTCATTAATTCCACAGCTTCCATTAATGATTTTCCCTGAACCTGAACATCGTTAATTTTAACTATATAATCTCCAGCTTTTAATCCGGCTCTAGAAGCTGGAGTGTTATCAATTGGAGAAATAACCTTTACAACACCTGCCTCCATACCAACTTCAATTCCAAGTCCACCAAATTCACCACTTGTTTCAGTCTTCATACCTTCAAAACTTTCTGGTGTCATGTATGCCGAGTAAGGATCTAAAGATTGAAGTAAGCCATTTATAGCTGCATCCATATTTTCAGATGGATTTACTTCGTCTACATACTCTTTATTAATTTTTTCAAGAACTTCACCAAATATGTCTATTTTTTTATAAATATCATTCTTATTAGAAAAAGTTTTTTGAAAAATAAATACTGAAATAAAAGAAAAAAATAAAATTTTTTTAATCATAATTATATTATTATTTTTTCTTTAGGAATCATTTCTGACCATATTTTTTCAAGTTCATAAAATTTTCTTTTTTCAGGATTAAAAATGTGAACGATTAGATCTATACCATCAATGAGTTTCCATTCATTACTATCTGAACCTTCTATTGTGCAATTTTTGATTCCATTATTTTTAAATTTTTCTAAAACTTGTTCAGATAAAGCTTGAATATGTCTAGATGACGTTCCACTAGCAATAATCATGTAATCTGCCATCGAGCTTTTATCTGCAAGATCTATGCTAACAATATTTAATGCTTTATTTTTGTCTAACGTATTTAAGATAGTTTTTTTTAAATCTGCAATTTTATCCATTAATTATTAAAATCTTATCAAATTTTTCTTAATTTTGAAGATGAAATATTGACTTTTTTAAAATTGATAAATCTTAAATTTTTTTGTCCTAAATCTTTAAAAGCAACAGATTTTAGAGATTTTAATTTATATCCCATTCTATCAAAAACCAAAATATTACATTTTTTTGCAATTAATTTCCATTTGTACCATTTATGAAACTTAATTAGATTATCAGCGCCAATAATCAAAAATATGTTGCATTTATTTTTATTTTTGATGCTATTTATTAAATTAATTGTTCTATTAGACTTTATTTTATCTTCATAATATTTAACTTTAATAAATTTTTTAGAAATTGTAATTTTTTTTGACATTTTAATTCTTTCATTAAGACTAAAGCTACTTCTTTTTTTAAATGGGTTCTTTTTAGTAATAGCCCAAATTATATAGTTTAATTTAAATTTTTTTTTTGCTATTAAAGATATTGCGACGTGTCCTTTATGAGGAGGATCAAAACTTCCACCTAATAGCCCAATATTTTTTATTAATCTATTTTTTTTTTTATTCAATTTTAATTCCTAATATGACCTTTCCCATATACTTCATATTTATAAGAAATTAATTGTTTTAAACCAACAGGACCTCTTGGTGGTAAATTATTTGTTGAGATTCCAACTTCTCCTCCGAATCCAAACTCTCCACCATCTGCAAATTGAGTTGATGTATTATGCATAACTATCGAACTATTAATATTTTTTAAAAATTTTTGTGCAGTCTTTTTATTCTTTGTAATTATTGATTCTGTATGCATTGTACCATATTTATTAATATGTTTTATTGCTTCGTCACAATTTTTAACACACTTAGCTGATATTATGGCAGACAGATATTCTGTTGACCAATCTTTATCTTTTGCTTGGTATATTTTTCCTTTAAAAAATTTTCTTATTAAACTGTCTCCTTTTATTTTACAATTATTGTCTTTTAAATTTTTAAGAACGATATTACAGAATTTTTTCACTATTTTTTCATGAAATAAAACAGTTTCAGTTGCACCACATATGCTAGTATTTCTAAGTTTAGCATTTTTAAGAACTTTTGTAGCCATTTTTAAATCTGCATCTTTATCAATATAAGTATGACACACTCCTTCTAAGTGACCAATAATTGGCATTTTAGAAATAGCTTGAACTCTTTTAATTAAACCTTTGCCACCTCTTGGTATAATTACATCAATTTCATTTGTCATTTTTGACAGCATGAAGTCTACTATCTTTCTATCTCTATTATTTATAAATTGAACGAAGTCAGGATTTACATTATTTACTACTAAGGCTTTTCTAAATAAAGCTACTAATATTTTATTAGAATTAATTGCTTCGGAACCACCTCTTAAAATAACTGCATTCCCTGATTTAAAACACAAGCTAGATATATCAGAAGTAACATTTGGTCTACTTTCATAAATAACACCAATAACACCAATAGGAGTTGAAACTTTTTTAATATTCAATCCATTGGGTCTTTTCCAATTGTCTAAAACCTCATTTACAGGGTCTTTAATTTTAATAATTTCATTAACGGATTTTTTTATAGAATCTAATTTTTTTGAATTTAAAGTTAATCTCTCAATAATATTTAGTTTGAGTTTCTTTTTTCTGGCAAATTTAACATCTTTTTTATTTTGTTTTAAGATTTTTTTTTCATTTTTTGTTAAAAAAAATAAGAAACTTTTAAGAACTTTGTTTTTTATTTTAGTATCGATTTTTCTTTCGATTACTTTTTTTGCTTTTTTTCCTACAAGTTTAACATATTTACTCATTTTATAATTCTACCATATCATCTTTGTGGACTACCTCAGTTTTTGAAATATATCCTAGTAATTTCTCAATTTCATTAGAATGATGACCCATTATTTTATTTATTTCAAATGAAGAAAATGAACTAAGACCTCTTGCGCATTCTTTATAATTTTTATCAATAATTTTTATATGATCACCTTTGTTAAATTTTCCAATAACTTTTTTAATTCCAGCTGCTAATAAACTTTTACCCTGTTTTAAAGCTTGTTTAGCTCCCTCATCTATAACTAACTCTCCTTTTGGTGAGATAGAGCTTATAATCCATTTCTTCCTTGCATCTAATTTAGATATTTTAGGTAAAAACCAGGTGCAATTATTTTCTTTTATTATTTTTTTTATTGGTCTTAGTGGTAATCCATTCGCTATCACCATCTTACAACCTGATAGCTGACAAACTTTTGCAGCATCAATTTTTGTTTTCATGCCTCCTGTTCCATGTTCACCGATACTTTTAGTTGCTATATTTTCAATATCATTATCAATATTTTTGATTTCTTTTATTAGTTCTGCTTTTTTATTTATTTTTGGATTTTTTGTATATAAGCCATCAACATCTGACAATAAAATTAAGGCATCTGCTCCTGATATTTGGGCAACTCTTGAAGCAAGTCGATCATTATCTCCATATTTAATTTCAGTTGTTGCAGTACTGTCATTTTCATTAACGATTGGTACAAATCCTAATTCAAATAAATTTTCAAAAGTTCTTTTTGCATTTAATGCTCTTCTTCTTTGTTCTGTATCTTCTAGTGTTAATAAAATTTGAGATATATTAATCTTATTTTTAAAAAAATTTTTATTAAATAGATTCATAAGTTGAATTTGACCCACAGAGGCTACTGCTTGACTTTTTTCTAGTTTAAGATTTTTTTTACTCAAATTTAATTTTTTACAACCCATTGCGATTGCACCAGAACTTACAATTATAATTTTTTTATTTTTTCTTAATAAATTCTTTATATCTTTAGAAAATTCATATAACCATTTATTTCGAATTTTTTTTTTATCATCGATCAGCAGAGATGATCCAATTTTTATAACAATTATTTTTGAATTATTAAGATACATAAGATAATAATTTTGCTTTAATTTTTGATATTGATTTTTTGTTTAATACAGAAAGTGTAATTACCTCTGATTTCTTATTTTTTAAAAATTTATCGAGTATTATTTTTACCTCAATTTCATCTATTAAGTCGATTTTATTTAAAACTATAATTTCTTTTTTCTTTAATAGATCTTTACTATAATTTTTTAGTTCATTCCTTATTTTAATATAGGTTTTTTCTAAGTCATTTTCAGTAATATCTATGAGATGAAGTAAAGTTTTGCATCTTTCTATATGTTTTAAAAATTTAATTCCAAGGCCAATACCTTTATGTGCACCTTCTACTAAACCAGGTATATCAGCAATTGTTATTTCTTTATTGTCATATACAGCCATGCCGAGATTTGGATTTAGTGTCGTGAATTTATAATTCGCAATTTTAGGCGTTGCACTTGTAATAGCAGATAATAGGCTTGATTTTCCTGCATTTGGCAAACCAATAATTCCAATATCAGCAATTGTTTTAAGTTGTAACCAAATTTTAAAATTTTCTCCAGCTTTACCTTTTGTAAACTTTCTAGGAGCCCTATTTGTAGAACTTTTAAATCTTACATTTCCTAATCCTCCTTTACCACCATTTGCTACAACAAATTCCTCTCCTTGTTTTTTAAAATCAAATATTAAAGTTTTGTTATCTTCTTCAAAAACTTGTGTACCTACTGGAACTTTTAAATAAAGATTTTTACCGTTTCTTCCGGTACGTTTTTTTCCAGCACCGTCTGTTCCTCTTTCTGCTTTATGATGTTGTTGGTATCTATAATCAATTAGTGTATTAAGATTTCTTTCTGACTTTAGTATAACTGACCCACCTTTACCTCCATCACCACCATCAGGACCGCCAAATTCTATAAACTTTTCTCTTCTAAAACTAGGAGAACCATTTCCGCCATCACCGGCTTTGATATAAATTCTAACTTGATCTAAAAATTTCATAATACAACACTCTTATTTATTGGTTGTACTAATTAATTGGGTTTTACGGAAACGAATGTTCTGTCTGATCTTCCTTTTTTAAAGACCACTTTCCCCTCTACTATTGAAAAAATAGAATGATCTTTACCCATTTCTACGTTTTTACCAGGGAAAATTTTTGTTCCTCTTTGTCTTACAATTATATTTCCAGGAACTACTATTTCACCACCATATTTTTTTACACCAAGTCTTCTACCAGCACTGTCTCGTCCGTTTCTTGATGATCCACCTGCTTTTTTTGTTGCCATAATTTACCTGGTTTATTTATTTGTTACTTTAGTTTCTGTTTTTTCTTTTTTTTTATCAATTTTTTCATTTTTTTTAATTGATTTTACTATTTTTTTTTCTTCAGATAAAATTTTGCCATCTTTAGAAAAAATTTTACTTACTTTTATTAATGAATATTTTTGTCTATGTCCATTTTTTCTTCTTGAATTTTGTCTTCTTCTTTTCTTGAAGATTAATATTGTTCTATCTTTTCCATTTTCTATGAGATTGGCCTCAACTTTTGCTCCTGAAATTGTAGGTGAGCCAATTTCAATCATTTTATCATCTCCATAAGCTAGGATTTCTTTAAATTCTAATTTTGACTCAGGTTTAAATTTATCTAATTTTTCAATTTTAATAATTTCACCAGCCTTGACTTTGTACTGTTTCCCACCTGTTTGTATTATTGCGTATGACATAGTTTATATGATTTTTAATAACAGCAATATAGTCAGGAGCTTATTTTAGTCAAGTATGAATAGCTAGAAATTATCCTTTAAATCTCTCAATTTTGAAAATGATTCTAAATTGTTTGCTCTTAAAAAAATATTACACTCTAATTCTTCCTCCATTGTTGATGGGACAGTAGGTAAATTATTTTTAATTTTATTATTAATTTTTGATATTTTTTTTTTTAAATTTAAATTATTAGAATCATGTTTGATACAAAATTTTGAATTTTGTAGAGTATATTCGTGTCCACAATAAATTTTCGTATCTTTTGGTAAATTTTTAATTTTATTTAAAGAATTAAACATTTCTTGATATGTTCCTTCAAAAATTCTTCCACAGCCAAGCGAAAAAAGTGTATCTCCAGTGAATACAAATTTATCTTTGTGAAAAAAAAAGCTTATATGTCCTTTGGTGTGACCTGGAATATGAAATATCTTTGCTTCAAAATTATCAGCTTTCCAAATTTCATTATCTTCAACTAAAATATCAATCTCTGGAATTCTATATTTATCACCTTTAAAACCTACTACACTTAAATTATACTTTTTTTTTAAATCCTTATTTCCTCCGATGTGATCAAAGTGATGATGAGTATTGAGAATATATTTTAAATTAATATTTTTATTGCTTATAAAATCTATTATTGGCAAAGCCTCACTTGGATCAACAACACACGCGGTATTATTAGTTTCATCAATAATTAAATAACTATAATTATCTTGAAGACATGGAATTATTTCAACTCTCATATTATTTTTCAATTAAAAATATTCCTAAATCTGAAAATAAATTTTTAATACCAAGATTAACATCGTTAATTAGTGATATATTTTGATTATTAAGGGCCAAAGATTTAAATATTTTAAAATTTCTGGATTTTGCAAACTGAACAAAATCTTTAATTGAACACATATGTAAGTTTGGAGTGTTATGCCATTCATTTGGCAAAGTTTTAGTTATTGGCATTGTTCCTTTTAATAATAAATGTAATCTAACTTTCCAATATCCAAAATTAGGAATTGTAACTATTGCTTTTTTTCCTACTCTAAGTAGTTCATTAAGTACAAGCTCAGGTTCTAAAAATGCTTGGAGTGTTTGGCTTAAAACAACATAATCAAAAGACTTATCAGGAAATTGTTTTAAATCTTTTTCGGCATTTCCCTCAATAACAGTTAAACCTTTTTCAATACATTTTTGAACTTTAGTTTTTGAAATTTCTAATCCTCTTATATTTATATTTTTATTTTCTTTTAAAAATTTCATAAGAGTACCATCGGAACAACCAACTTCTAAAACTCTTTTATTTTTTTCAATTAAATCAGCAATAACTTTAAAATCATTTTTCATATTCAATTTTCTACATAGGATTTTTCTAAAAAATTTTTTAACACATTTAGGAAATCTGGAACATCAAGTAAAAAAGAGTCATGTCCTTTATCTGACTCAATTTCTGCAAATCCAACATCCGCACCGATGGAATTTAAAGCAATTACAATATCTTTATTTTCTTGAGTTGGGTAAAGCCAATCTGAGGTAAATGAAATTACAAAAAACTTTGTCTTAGTTCCTTTAAAAGCATTTGATAAATTTCCATTAAATTTTCTTGTTAAATCAAAATAATCCATAGCCCTAGTAATATAGAGGTAGCTATTGGCATCAAATCTATCTACAAAAATAGATCCTTGATATCTTAAATAACTTTCAATTTGAAAATCCGCATCAAAACTAAATTTTAAATCTTCTCTTTCTTGTAGTTTTCTTCCAAATTTTTCTTGAAGGCCTTTTTTTGAAAGATAAGTGATATGAGCGGCCATTCTGGCAACAGCTAATCCTTTATTAGGATTAGTATTTTTTGATACGTAATCTCCTTGATTCCAATTATTATCAGCAGCGATCGCTTGTCTACCAAGTTCATTTAAAGCAATATTTTGAGCAGAGTGGCTCGATGTGCAAGCTATCGGAACTGCAGTTTTTGTTTTATTAGGAAAATTACTAACGAATTGTAGTACCTGCATTCCACCCATTGAACCTCCAACAACAGAGAAAAGTTTGTCTATACCAAAATGATCAAGTAAATTGTTTTGAGCATTTACCATATCGTTAATTGTTATTATTGGGAAATTAGTGCCAAAATTTTTTTGTGTATTTGGATCCTTATGACTTGGTCCATAAGATCCCATACAGCCGCCAATTACATTCGAGCAAATTACAAAATATTTGTTAGTATCAATTGATTTATTAGGACCAACTGCGTAGGACCACCAACCATCTTTATTTGTAATTGGATTTACTCCTGAAACAAATTGATCACCTGTTAATGCATGAAAAATTAAAATAGCATTATCTTTTTTTTTATTTAAAGATCCATAAGTTTCATACGCGATAGGATAATTTTTGATAGTTTTTCCACAATCGAGTTTAAGTGGGTTTTTAACAATCAAAGTTTTTATGTTTATCTCATTATTCATAATAAAAGCGAGTGTTTGAATTGAGAGAAAAAAAACAATTTTAGCGGTTTTTTTTATGCGCTCGCAATTCAGTTAAATCAGCGCATAAATTTTGTACAAGAAGTTATTTATTATGTCAATTTTTTTTAAAAAAAATGACTTATTCTGTATGAAAGTTTAATATTTTATTTATAAGATTAATAAAATGACTGTTCCGAAATTTAAAATTTTTAGAATAAAAGCCTATAAACCAGGTAGATCCACTTTGGGTAAGTTGAAAAATATAACTAAATTATCAGCAAATGAATCAGCATTAGGAGTTAGCCCAAAAGCTAAGAAAGCTTTAAAGACAAAAAATTTAAATTTATCAAAGTATCCTGATAGTAAAGCAAAATTTTTAAGAAATGAAATTTCAAAAAAATTCAATTGTGATTTAAATAAGATAATTTGTGGGGCTGGGTCAGATGAAATTATTCAGATGATTTGTCAATTGTTTTTAAATCCTAAAGATGAGGTAATTCTCCCACAATATAGTTTTTTGATGTATAGAATTTATTCAAAGATTGTTGGTGCAAAAGTTGTGTTTGCAAATGAAATTAATTTTAAAGTTTCAGTCAAAGAGATTTTAAAAAATGTTACCAAAAAAACAAAAATTGTTTTTATTGCAAATCCAAATAATCCGACTGGAACATATTTGAAAAAAAAAGAAGTGATTGATCTTAGAAAAAGATTAAATAATAATATTTTACTTGTGATCGATGATGCTTATGCAGAGTATATGAAAAATCCAGATTATTCTTCGGGCTTAGATTTGTTTAAGAGCAAAGACAATGTTTTTATTCTCAGAACTTTTTCTAAAATATTTGGACTAGCTTCATTGAGAGTGGGATGGGGATATGGCTCAAAAAAAATAATAAATGCATTAAATACAATTAAACCACCTTTTAATGTAAATAGCATTGCTCAGTTAGCAGCAGCTGAGTCATTAAAAGATAAAAAATTTATAAGCAAATCAATAAAGCATAATTTAATCTATGCAAAGAAAATCAAAATGTTTCTTGAAAATTATAATATTTTCTCTAATCCTGTTACTGCAAATTTTTTGCTACTTGATTTTGAAAAATGTAAATATTCAGCAAATTATTTATATAATAAACTTAAAAATAAAGGAATTATTTTAAGATCAACTGAGGATGGTTATAACATCAAGAATAAATTAAGATTAAGCATTGGATCAAAAAAAGAAAATTTAAAATTTATGAGTATTGTTAAGAGAGTATTTGATAAATGAAAAATATTTTAATTATAGGATGTGGATTATTAGGATCTTCTTTGTTAAGACGCATTCATAAAAAAAAATTGGTAAAAAAAATATTTATTTATGAAAAATCTAAATCAAACATCCGTAAAATAAAAAAATTAAAACTCCCTGGAATAATTGTAAAAACACTTGAGGAAGGAATTATTAATTCGGATTTAATTATAGTTTGCACCCCTATGAGTGAATATAAAAAAATTATTCTTAAAATAAATAACTTTATATCAGCAAAGACATTGATTACTGATATTGGTTCTTCAAAAATTGAATCTACTAAAATTATTAAAAAATTTTTAAAGAGAGGTATCCATTGGATTCAAAGCCACCCAATAGCTGGATCAGAGGTGAGTGGACCCGAACATGGTAAAGATAATTTATTTGATGGCAAGTGGTGTATAATAATAAAAGAAAAAAATACTTTAAGAAAAAATTTGAATATTTTGGCCAAGTTTTGGAAAAAAATTGGTTCAAGAGTAGTTGTCATGAAAGCTGAAAAACACGATAAAATTTTTTCTATAACTAGTCATTTACCACATTTAATTGCTTATAATTTAGTTAAGTCTGCACAAGATTTTGAAAAAAAACAAAGCTATGGATTAATAAAATACAGTGCTGGTGGATTAAGAGATTTTTCTAGGATTGCAGCATCAAATGAGATTATGTGGAGAGATATTTTTTTTAATAACAAAACTAATATTTCTAAGGCAATCGATTTATTTATAAAAAACTTAAATGAATTTAAAAAAGACATTAATTCTAAAAATAACAAATCAATAATAAAAAAACTTATTCAAACTAAAAAAGTAAGATCAAAAATAATTAAATTGAAACAAGATATTGATGAGCCTGATTTTGGAAGAGATTAATATTTTATAATTGATATTTTTTTTACATTAAGTTTTGCAGTTTTTTGAATTCTATTGATAGTTTTGACAATAGGCATAATTATAACTTTTTTTTCAGGTCCATAAGCATGAATTAGTTGTCTTGAATTTAAACACATAGCAACATGACCTTTCCAAAATATGATATCTCCTTTTTTGTATTTTATTTTTTTTAAATTTATTTTTGAATATTTAATCTGATCTTTCGTATCTCTTGGATAAAATAAATTATTATAAGTAAAAAATATTTGTAATAAAGCTGAACAATCGATACCCTTATATGTTTTACCACCCCAAATATATTTTACATTTAAAAATTTTTTAAATATTTTAACAAAATTTTTTTCTTTATGATCTATTTTTTTAATATCTTTTCTTTTAATCCATTTATTTTTTTCAATTTTTATATAATTTTTATTTTCTTCTATGACTGATAATTTTGACCCAAGTGGGAGCCAACTATTTGTGCTAATATTGGGTTTTTTGAAAATTTTTGCTTTAAGATTACTGACTTTAAAATAAGGGTTAAACTTTTTTACATATTTAGGATTTTTTAAATACCCAATATAATTATCAGATAAAGTTTTAATTTTTAACCAATTTTTATTTTTTGACAAAATTTTAAATTTTTCTCCATAAATTATTTGTGAAGTTACTTCAGATAATTGTGAAGGCTTTTTATAGATATTCGAAAAACTATATATAAAATAATAATTATTTTTCACCAATTTTAATTTTGTTTTTTATTAGCCATAAGCACACTAAAGAGGGAAGTACCATTATAGTTGTTAAAATAAAAAATGTTCCCCAATCTCCATTTAACCAGTCAACTAAAGCTCCTGAAGAGGAAGCCAATGTAGTTCTGCCAGCAGTACCAATTGAAGCAAGCAAAGCATATTGTGTTGCTGTATAAGTTCTATCAACTAATAATGATATGAATGCAACAAATGCTACAGTTGCAAAAGCAGCGGTTATATCATCGGCTATGACAGCTATTGCAAATAAAATCTCAGATTTACCAGTCCATGCCAAAACTGCAAATAAAAGATTTGTTACAGCCATAAGTCCTCCTGCAAAGAACATTGTTTTAATTGTTCCAGCTCTCATGGCCATTACCCCACCCAATAATGTAAATACAACAGTTGTTATCCAACCAAGTCCCTTTGAATAGATTGCAATTTGACCTTTAGAAAAACCAATTTCTTTATAAAAGATAATAGACATTCTTCCCATGAATGCCTCACCAACTTTAAACAAAAAAACAAACCCTAAAATTCCAGCTGCAATAGCAAAACCATTTTTTTTAAAAAAACTAATAATAGGTCCACCTATAGTTCCTGTAATATAAGCAATGAGGTTCGTAATAACATTATTAGACCCAAGTTTTTCCTCAATTAATTTGTCAGTCTCTTTTTGTTTATTTTGTCTATCTGTCTCAATTGGTTCATGTACAAACATTAATCCGATATTCATTAATATAATTAAAATACCTAAAACTAAGAAAGTAGTTTGCCAATAGTCTGCTATACCTAGATTTTGAAAAAATTCAGCTGTGAATAAAGCTACAACTCCACCTAATTTGTAACCTGTCCACCAACCTACAACAGCCATAGCAGCACCAGCAGCCATAGATTTACCCTCATTTTCATCTATCTGTTCAATCCTTAATGCATCTACCGTTATATCTTGAGTTGCAGAAGCTATAGCAATAACTAAACCAACAGCAATTAATAATGTTAAATTTTCTGTAGGATTAATTATACTCCAAATCAATAAACTTGATAAAATAATTATTTGCATCAAAACTATCCATCCTCTTCTATGACCTAGTTTTTTAGATAGTAGAGGAATTTGAACTCTATCTATAATTGGTGCCCACAAATAATTAAATGCGTATACTCCAAAAATTAATCCTGCCCATCCAATTGTAGATCTACTAAGACCTTCTTCTTTAAGCCAGAGACTCAAACTACTTGCAATTAATACCCAAGGAAATCCACTAATTGCTCCCAGTAAAAGAATTCTTATCATTCTAATATCTTTATAAACAACTAGAGACTCAAACCATGATTGTTTATTAATTTCGGACATAATTAATTTCTCCAAAAAGATGGTAAAAATAATACTAGTATTGCAAACAACTCGAGTCTACCTAAAATCATCGCTAAACTTAAAATCCATTTAGATAAGTCTGGTAAGCTAGCAAAATTCCCACTAGGACCAATTATAGAGCCCATTCCAGGACCAACATTTGAAATTGAAGTTGCTGCTCCTGATATTGAAGTAACAAAATCTAAACCACTAAATGATAAAAAAGCAGTTATAAAAAAAAATATAACTAGATAAAGAAAAATAAATGAAATTATAGAACCAATAAATTTATCATCAATAGTATTTTTATCATATTTTATTAAGAAAATACCTTTTGGATAAATAATTTTTTTAAGTTGGTTAGTAACAAAAATATATAAAATTTGAATTCTAAAGATTTTAATTCCACAAGTTGTTGAGCCAGCACATCCACCAATAAACATAAGTATTAAGAAAAAAATTAGAGGAAAATTACCCCAGACATCAAATTCACCTGTTACATATCCAGTACCTGTTAATATAGAGATTATATTAAAAAAAATTGGTCTTAAATTTATTTCAGAAAAATTATCAACTTGAAAAAACATATAGATAGAGAGCAAAAGAACTGAAAATACTATTATCTTAATAAAAGATTTAATTTGAATATCTGAAAAAAAAATAGATCTGTTTCCGTTCAAAAATTTTATATAAGCAATAAAGGGTAAACTTCCTAAAATAATAAAAATCATTGATGAAATTTCAATTGATAGGCTATTAAAATATCCTATCGAGTCATTATAATTTGAAAAACCACCAGTTGCAATTGTAGTCATAGAGTGAGTTATGCTATCAAAAATATTCATACCAAAAATTTTATAAGTTAATGCGCATAAAGCTGTTAATGCCAAATAAACATAAATTAATCTTAAAGCTATTTCTTTGGATTTAGGTAATAATTTTTCGGACGAGTCACTACTTGAAATTTTAAATAACTGCATACCACCAACATTCATAATAGGCATTAAAGTTATTGCCATTACGATTATACCAATTCCACCAAGCCATTGAAGCATAGCTCTCCATAAAAGTATTGATTTTTGAGCTATTTCTAAATTTGGTATAATAGTTGATCCAGTAGTTGTAATTCCAGACATACTCTCAAAAAATGAGTCTGTGATGGATAATTCAAGATTTGAAAAAATAAAAGGTAGAGAGCCAAAAATTGCAATACTTAACCAAGATAGCGCTGTTAATAAGAAGGCTTGTTGAAGACTTAACCTTTTATCATGATTTAAATTTGTTAAAAAAAATAATGTACCAAATACAATAGAGATTATAGATGCAGCTATAAATGATGAGTCAATTTCTGAGTAGATAATTTGTGTTAAAATTGGAATCAACATAGATAATCCAAGAATAATTTGTAAAATACCCAAAATGAAAAAAACTGTTTTATAATTAGACATTTTAAAAGAACATTATTTTATGGTAAAAAAATTTCAACTCTATAAGAATTAAGAAAAGCACCATAAATATAATATTTGTTATTATAAAAGTGATAGAAAAAGATAATTTAAATAAAACTAATGCTTGGCCCTTCGTTGAGGCTAAAAAATTATTGCGTGAAAGAAAATCTTTTATTGAAAAAAAAGGCAAGATTATTTTACAGACTGGTTACGGCCCAAGTGGACTTCCTCATATAGGAACTTTTGGGGAAGTTGCCAGAACTTCAATGATGGTTAATGCATTAAAGCATTTAACAGATTTACCAGCTGAGATAATTACATTTTCTGATGATATGGATGGATTAAGAAAAGTTCCTGAGAATGTTCCTAATCAAAAACTTTTAAATGACAATCTACATAAACCATTAACTCAAATTCCAGATCCATTTAAGAAATTTTCTAGTTTTGGTGAGCATAATAATGAAATGTTAAAGAGTTTTTTAGATAATTTTAATTTTAAGTATAATTTCAAAAGTTCATCAGTTCTTTATAAAAATGGAACTTTTAATTCTACATTGCAAAAAATTTTAGAAAATTATCAAGAAATTATGAATATTATTTTGCCAACGCTTGGTAAGGAACGTCAAAAAACTTATAGTCCATTTTTACCTATATGCCCTGAAACCAATAGAGTTTTAGAAATTCCAGTTTTAGAAATATTAAAAGAAAAATCTAAAATTATTTTTGATAATAATGGAAAAAAATTAGAAACTAGTATTTTAAATGGTGAGTGTAAGCTTCAATGGAAAGTTGATTGGGCCATGAGATGGTATGCTTTAGATGTAGATTTTGAGATGTATGGAAAGGATCTTATAGAGAGTGCAATTTTATCCTCAAAAATAATAAATCTTATTGGAAAAAAAAATCCTTCTGGTTTTGCCTATGAACTTTTTTTAGATGAAAAAGGAGAAAAAATTTCAAAATCTAAAGGTAACGGAATTACAATTGATCAGTGGTTAGAATATGCATCTCCCGAAAGTCTATCTTTGTACATGTATCAAAATCCAAAAAGAGCAAAAAAACTATATAAAGAAATTGTTCCTAAAACTGTAGATGAATATTTGGATTACATTGATAAAGCAAAAACTCAAAATGAATTACAATTATTGATGAATCCTGCATGGCACGTACATAACAGTAAAGTTCCAAAAGAAAATATGATTATGTCATTTTCTATGTTACTTAATCTAGTAGAAACAAGTAATGCAGATAATAAAGAGCTACTGTGGAAATTTGTCAAAAAATATAAGACAAATCTTTCAGAAAATGAGTACCCAATATTTGATAAATTAGTTGGATATGCAATTAAATATTTTAATGACATTATTAAATTAAAAAAAAAATATAAAAAACCAAACAACAATGAGAAATTAGCTTTAGAAGCGCTAGTGAAGACTTTAGATAAATGTAATGATAAAATGGCTCCAGAGGATATCCAAACTTTAATTTATTCTACTGGAAAAGAAAACGGATATTCAGAGAATCTTAGAGATTGGTTTAAATTGATTTATGAAGTTGTATTTGGGGATGAAAATGGTCCGCGAATGGGTTTTTTTATAAGTTTTTTTGGTGTTAAAGAAACAAAAGATCTTATATTAAATAAGATTAAATAATGTTTTCAAATTTAAGATCTTTAATTTTTAAATTAGATCCAGAGATAGCTCACAATTTAGCTATAAAATCATTAAAGTTTAACTTTATTCCAAATGTTTTAGAAGAGGATAAAAATAATCCTTTGTTTAAAACAAAATTATTCAATAAAGATTTAGATAACCCAATTGGTATGGCGGCTGGTTTTGATAAAAATGCTGAAGTATATAATTCTTTATTTAAATTAGGTTTTGGTTTTGTCGAAGTTGGTACTATCACTCCACTTAAACAATATGGAAATCCTAAACCAAGAGTATTTAGATTGGTTGAGGATGAAGCACTAATAAATAGACTCGGTTTCAATAATTTAGGTGCTAAAAATATTTTTGATAGAATTAAATCTAACAGGCAAATCGGTTTACTTGGAATTAATATAGGACCAAACAAAGATACAGAAAATAGACTTGAAGATTACTTAGTTTGTTTTAAGACTTTTCATGAAGTAGCCGATTATATTACAATAAATATTTCTTCACCAAATACTGAAGACTTAAGAAATTTTCATGAACAAACAAAATTAACAAAATTACTAGAGACTATTGATAAAGAGAAACAAAATTTAAGTTCTAAAATCCCAATAGCGGTTAAAGTGTCACCTGATATTGACGATAAAGAAGTAAAAAAAATTACTGAAGTTCTTTTAAGCAATAATATTGAAGCAGTTATAATCTCAAATTCATCAGACTCTTCTAGAGATAGTTTAAATAATATCCAGAAATATCAAAAAGGTGGTCTTTCAGGAAAACCAATTCAAGAAAAATCTACGAAATTAATAAGTAAATTTTACAAAATTCTTGATGGAAGAATTAAAATTATTGGAGTTGGAGGAGTAGACTCGGGAAAAAGTGCCTATGAAAAATTTTTAGCAGGTGCAAATTATATTCAACTTTATACAGGAATGGTATTTCGGGGACCTAATATAGTTAATATGATTAAAAAAGAGCTTAAAGAATTATTAATAAAAGATGGTGTAAGAAATTTCGCAGAAATTATAGGAAAAAAATAGTGACTTAAATCTTATAAACTTGACGATCTCTTTATCTCATCCTATATAGTCTTAAAATATTATGTCAAAAAAATGTGAATTAACCGGTAAAATACCAATGAGAGGTCACAATGTTAGTCATGCTAATAATAAAACTAACAGGAGATTTTTACCTAATTTAAAAAAAGTTAAATTTAGAAGTGAACTTCTAAAAAGAAATTTAACTTTAACAGTAAGCAACGCTGGTATGAGATGTGTTGATAAAAAAGGAACTTTTGATCGTTTTTTAAAATCTGTAAAAAACAAAGATATCTCACCAAGGCTAAAAAAATTAAAAAAAAGTTTATTAATTAAATCGCCATTTATAAAAAAAGATACAAAAACATCCTCTAGCAAAACAGCATAATGAATAGAGCTTTTTTAACGCTTTCATTTTTAATGGGAGTTGTTGTTTTAATATCTAATTATTTAGTACAATTTCCAATAAATTATTTTGGGTTAAATGAAATATTAACTTATGGAGCATTTAGTTATCCAATAGCATTTTTAATAACTGATATTTCAAATAGATTTTATGGAAAAATATACGCAAAAAAAATTGTATATATAGGATTTACTATTGGTATTTGTTTTACAGTCTTATTCTCAACAAATTTCACAGATTTAATTTCTATTAGAATAGCAATCGGTTCAGGAACAGCTTTTATAGTGGCTCAATTAATTGATGTTCAAATTTTTGATAAATTGAGAAAAAAAAAATGGTTTATTGCACCTTTAACATCATCTTTAATTGGTTCTACTATTGATACTTTTCTATTTTTTTCCATAGCGTTTTATGCAACAGGAATACCTTGGTTCACTCTGTCGTTAGGGGATTTAACAGTTAAAATTTTTGTTGCATTAATTATGTTAATTCCATTTAGACTATTATTAAGAAAAGTTAGTACTGTTTAATAATTATTTATATAAAAATTTGTAAGATAAAATCTTATAAGCCAACTTTGCTACTAAAAAGTTATATGAGTTAAATCCTTTTATAGGAGCAAGTTCATTTATATCTGCACCAACAATATTTGAATTTTTATTAGCTATCTTAATTATTTCTAAAGTTTCATCCCAAAAAATACCCCCTGGTTCAGGTGTTCCTGTTGCTGGCATTATACTAGAGTCAAACCCATCGACATCAAAAGTTAAATAAACTGTTTTATTTTTAATCATTTTTTTAAATTTATTTAAATTCCATTTTTTTTTGTCTTTAGCCCAAAAAATATTAATTCTAGAAGAATTTTTTTTTAAATATGGAATTTCACTTTGAGAAATATTTCTTATACCAAAAGATATTACCGAAATATTTTTATAATCTAGACATCTTTTTATTGCTGAAGCATGAGAAAATTTTTCTCCATTGTAACTTTCTCTTAAATCAGCATGTGCATCAAAATGTAATAAACATAATTTTTTATATTTTTTTGCAAATGGAGCTATGCAGCCGGGGGTTATTGAATGTTCACCTCCTAAAGTTAAAGGAAAAATTTTTTTATTTAAAATTTCTTCATTTATTTTTGACATTTTAGTTAATGCTTTTTTTATATTTTTATCAATTTTAAATGGTTTTAATGTTCTAATTCCAATTTTTTTGTAAGGTTCGCAACCTAACTCCTCATCGTACAATTCAACTTGATGAGAGGCTTTAATAATTTCTTTAGGACCGTTCTTTGTTCCACCACCATAGCTAACTGTTTTTTCTAGACCAAACGGAACAATTATTGCTTTTTCTTTAATTTTAAATTTATTGTCTATTCCAAGAAAACCCTGTTTGTTTGATAAGAAATTCAATTTTTACCCAAATATTTTTGAAAAATTTTTTCTAATTCTATTTTTCCATTCACCATTATGATAAGCATCACTTGCAATTAGAGGAAGAACACTTGTTGCTTCAGCAAAAACCATTTGTTCCTTTGTTACATCTACTTTTCCCCAAGAACTTGCTTCTTTTAAGGTAGAACTACTACATGCACCATCTCTTGTATCAGCAACTGTTATTTGAATCGCATATTTATGCATATCTACTTCTTTTCCAAGAAGCTCGGCACAAATTACTGTATCTTGAATGAAATTTTTTGGAACACCACCTCCAATCATGAATAATCCAGATCCTTTTGATCTAATTTTTATTTCAGTAAGCTCACGAAATTCACGAATTGAGTCTATAGTAATATGGTTTTTTGGGTTTTTTTCTTGATGCATGACCAACCCAAATCCAGCACTTGAGTCAGTGAAAGCTGGACAAAAAATTGGGACATTGTTTTCATATGCAGTTTCTATTAGGGATTCTTTCTTTTTAGCATTGTTTTTTAAATACTTTCCCATTTCATAAATGAATTCTCTAGATGTATAGCTTCTTGGTTTTAATCTATTTGCTATTTCACAAATTGTTTTGTCGCACATTTGGAGCTCATCTTCATCTATGTAAGTGTCATAAATCCTATCTATATAATTCTTTCTTAATTCAGTATCATCCTGAAATTGAGAACCTTGATAATGCTTGAATCCAAGAGCCTCAAAAAAATCCATATCAATAATCGATGCTCCTGTAGCTACAATAGCATCAACCATATTGTATTTTATCATATCTCTATAAATGTGCATACACCCTGCTGCAGATGTTGATCCAGCTAAAGTTAAAAAAATTGTACACTCTTTATCTTTAATCATTTCGTTAAATATATCAGCAGCATTTGCTGTTTCTCTTGAAACAAAAGACATTTTTTTCATTGATGATATTATTTTTCTTGAGTCAAATGAGGTGATATCAATATGTTCTACAGGATTTTTTAAAAAATCTTTTTTACTATTATGACCTAAATTTTTATTTTCTGACATTAAGCAACTAATATAGCTTTACTAATATCTTTGCTATACATTGTCATTATCGGATTGTCTTCGACTTCATAAATTTCATCTGAATAATAACCATTAAATTGAGTTCTAAAAGTTAAACCATAAGCACCAAGTTGTCCTAATTCAATATAGTCATTTTCTTTAATATTGTTTGGTAGCAAAAAGGGACCTTTCATATAATCCATACTGTCACAAGTTGGTCCATAAAAATCGAAAGCAGTTAATTTTTTAGAAATTATTTTTCCATTTTTAATTAGTCGAGAGGGAAAAACTATATTAGGAGTGCCTCCATCGAAAAGAGTTCCATATGTTCCATCGTTAATATAAAGTTTTTGTTTTTTTCTTAGATTAACTCTTATAATAGTTGAACCACTTTCCGCCACTAATGCTCTTCCTGGTTCACATAATATTTCTGGAAGTTTTTGTAATTTTAAGTTTTCTAATGTTTTTTTTATTTCTTTGAAATAATTATCTAAAGATTGAGGAATCAAATCAGGATATATGGTTGGAAAACCTCCACCAACATTAATATAATCAGGGATAATTTTTGTTTTTTTAATTATGTTTCCTATTTCTGTTATTCCTTTAGCATAAGAAATTGGATGCATACATTGAGACCCAACATGAAAACTTAGGCCAATTTTTTTTGCATATTGTTTTGTTAATCTTAATAGTGCAGATGCTTCAGATCCTAATGCTCCAAATTTTTTAGATAAATCTATTTCTGCGTGTTCATTTGAAACTGCCACTCTTACAAATAACTCCAAGTCTTTTGCATTATTTGTGGACTCTATGATTTTAATTAATTCATCTTTTGTATCTAGTGAATAAGTTCTGATATTGTATTTAAAATATGCTTCTTTAATACTTTCTCTACTCTTGATAGTATGCATATAAAAGCATTTCGCATCCGGTTTAATTTTTTTAATATCTTCAATTTCTTTAATTGAAGCTATGTCGAAATTGTCTATTCCAGAATTAACTAAAGTTTTTAAAACTTCAGGATGTGGATTAGTTTTTACAGCATAAAGGATTTTACCAGGAAATTTATTTTGAAAAGTTTTTGACGCAATATGTATTGAATTTTTTCTAATACAATAAACTGGTCTTTCTGGTTTTAGTTGATTTACAAGCTCATCAACTGTTTTAAATTTTTGCATTATATATGCCCCCAAAAAAATTTAATAAAAAAAAGTTTCTAAAAATTAAAAACTTTCATATATTTCATGCAAATAAGGTAATAGTTAATTAATGTAAAGGAAATAATGGCTATTGAAATTATTTAATTTATCACCATATAAATCCTATGGTTGAACAAGTTAATATAAAAAAATTGAGTAATTTCGATAACAAATCCTTGGTTATTGTCGATGACGACAATCCTTTTAGAGATAGGCTTGCTAGGGCAATGGAAAAAAAGGGATTCCAAGTTTTTCAAGCTGAGGGTGTAAAACAAGGAATACAAACTGTAAAAGAAAAAAAACCAAGTTTTGCAGTTGTTGATTTAAGACTTGCAGATGGAAACGGTATCGAAGTGGTAAAACAGATACAAAGCTCAAATTCAAATAGTAGGATTATTATGTTAACTGGTTATGGAAATATACCAACTGCTGTTGCGGCAATAAAAGAAGGTGCTATAGATTATCTTGCAAAACCAGCAGACGCTGACGATGTAGAAAAAGCATTATTAGCAGATCCTGAGAAAAAAGCAGAACCGCCAGAAAATCCTATGTCAGCAGACAGAGTTAAGTGGGAACATATACACAGAGTTTTTGAATTATGTAATAGAAATGTTTCTGAAACAGCAAGAAGACTCAAAATGCATAGAAGAACTTTGCAAAGAATTCTCTCTAAAAGATCACCTAAATAAATTTTCTTAATTTAATTATATTTTTAGTTAATAAAGTTAGTAAGCTTATTTTAAATAATTCAGCTAACAAAAATGGTGTGACGCCTAATTCCAAAATAGGTTTGTCCCAACCAATTAAAGTTCCTAACCAAAGAATTCCGAATAAATAAATTGTTGAAACAGAAAATATTAACCTACAAAAAATTAAAAAAATATTCTTTTTCAGATTAAAATATCCTGCAAAAAATACAGCAATTAAAAAGCCTATTAGATAACCCATTGTTGGACCTGTAAAATAAATTAATCCCACACCTTTTTCGGGTGAATTAGAAAATACTGGTATTCCAATAATACCCTCTAATAAATAAACACTAACTATTGTTAAACCAATTTTGTAACCAAAAGCTATTCCTAAAAAAAGAACCATAAAAGTTTGCATTGTCATTGGTACAGGATAAAAAGGTATTTTTAATTTAGCAGAAATAGTTAGTAATATTGTTCCAAAAAATATAACTAAAAAAGTTTTTAAAATTTTCTGAATGGAATAGGTTTTTAAAGAATCCATTTTTTAAATTTACTATTAATTATTGTAATAATCTAGTTTTTTATTAATCTAAGAAAAACATCTTCTAAATCACCATCATCTGTAGATATATCTATAATTTTAATGTTATTTTTTTTAATAAGAGCAATTATTTCTTCAATGTGTATTTTACTTTTTTCATAAGATACACAAATTTCATTTTCAGATTTTGATATTATCTTTAAAGACTTTAAATCATTTTCCTTAATATTGACTTTTTTGTCAGTCTTAAAGATCACTTTTTTTGTTTGAATTCTATCTAATAGATTTTTAGTGCTATCTAAAGCAACAATATTTCCTTTATTAAGAATTGCTATTCGATCACAAACTTCTTCTGCCTCCTCAAGATAATGTGTAGTCAAAATAATAGTTACTCCGAGATCATTAAGTGATTTTACATTTTTCCATAAATTTTTCCTAAGTTCCACATCAACACCAGCTGTTGGTTCATCCAAGAAAACTATTGGAGGTTGGTGAACAAGAGCTTTAGCGATTAACAGTCTTCTTTTCATACCTCCAGATAGACTTCGAGCATAACTATTAGCCTGTTTTTCTAAAGATACTAACTTTAAAATTGTATCTGTGATTCTGTTCTTTTTTTTTATTCCATAAAGACCGGATTGTAACTCCAATAATTTTCTTGGACTAAAAAAAGGATCAAGATTGATTTCCTGAGGCACTATTCCTATTGAAGCTCTAACCTGTCTTGGATTTTTGTCTAAATCAAAACCACATACATTTACTTCTCCCGCTGTTTTTATTACTGTTCCAGCTAAAATATTTATAAATGTTGTTTTACCTGCACCATTTGGTCCAAGAAGGCCAAAAATTTCTCCCTGTTTCACGTCTAAGTTTAAATCATTTAATGCATTAGTATTTTCAGTTTGTTTATTGGAGTATATTTTTTTTAGGTTTTTTACATAAAGTATTTTTTTTTGGTCCATAAGAGTTAATACATTTATAATATTTAAAATAATTAAGATAATATTATTTAATGGATAAAATAAAAAAAACTGATCATTTTTATTTGATAGATGGCTCCGGTTATATATTTAGGGCTTATTATGCATTACCACCCTTAACTAGAAAGAGCGATGGCTTACCTGTAGGTGCAGTAAGTGGCTTTTGTAGTATGTTATTTAAATTATTAGAGGACTCAAAGTCTAATGAGAATCTTCAGAAACCAACTCATTTTGCTGTGATTTTTGACTCTGCAAGGAAAACTTTTAGAAATAAAATTTATTCTGAATACAAAGCAAACAGAGCTGAAGCACCTGAGGATTTGGCTCCACAGTTTGAATATATAAGAAAGTCAGTTAATGCTTTTAATTTACCATGCATTGATCTACCAAATTATGAGGCAGATGATTTAATAGCAACATATGCTGAACAAATTTTATCAAAAGGAGCAAAGGTAACTATAGTTTCTTCAGATAAAGATTTAATGCAATTATACAATAAAGATGTCCGTTTGTTTGACCCAATGAAAAATAAATTTATATCGACACAAGATATTTTAACTAAATTTGGAGTTGAACCAAAAAAAATAATTGATGTTCAATCTTTAGCTGGAGACAGCAGCGATAATGTTCCTGGAGTTCCAGGTATTGGAGTAAAAACAGCAGCGGAATTAATTAATAAGTATGGAACGCTAGAAAAATTGTTAGATAATGCTCATGAAATAAAACAAAATAAAAGAAGAGAGACTCTTACAGAAAATAAAGATAAAGCAATTATTAGTAAAAAACTTGTAACATTAATGAAGAATGTTCCAGTTGAAAAAAAGGTAGAAGAATTTAAATTAAAAAAAATTGACAAAGATAAATTATATAAATTTTTAAGAGAGATGGAGTTTAATAGACTCCTTAGCTCTGCGATTTCAATATATGGAGAACCCACTTTAGAAAAAAATAATATAGAAATTACTCCTAAAGAAAAACTCCCAAAGATTAACAAAAATAATTATTTTTTAATTACTGATGAGGTAGAAATAAATAAATGGATAAAGGAAGCAGAAGAAGCAGGTGAACTAGCAATTGATACTGAAACTAGTTCTTTAGATCCACACCAAGCAGATCTAGTTGGTATCTCTTTAAGTACAAAAATTGGTAAGGCTTGCTATATTCCAATAGGCCATAAATCAAAAGAATGTTTAAAAAAAGAATTGGTAATCAAAAAGCTAAAACCTCTTTTAGAGGATAAAAGTGTAAAAAAGATAGGTCAAAATATTAAATTTGATTTTATAGTCTTATTCAAGCAAGGAATAAATATGAACTGCATGGAAGATACAATGCTAATGTCTTATGTTTTGGATGCAGGAAAAAATAGACATAACATGGATACTTTATCTGAAATCCATTTACATCATAAAACTATTTCATTTAAAGAAATTGTTGGAACCGGTAAAAAAGAAATAAATTTTAGTGAAGTAGAGTTAGATAAGGCAATGGAATACGCAGCAGAAGATGCTGATATTACATATAGATTATATAAAATTTTCAGTAAAAATCTTAAATTAGAAAAATTAACAACAATTTATGAAATTTTTGAAAAGCCATTAATAAAAATATTGGCATTTATGGAGATTGAAGGAATCAAAATTGATAAAAAATGTTTAGAATTATTGTCTAGAAAATTTGAAAAAAAAATAATTGAATTAGAAAAACAAGTTTTTAAAATTTCAAAAAAAGAATTTAATATTGCTTCACCAAAACAATTAGGAGAAATAATTTATAATGATTTAAAAATTGCTGCACTTAAAAAAACCAAAAAAGGAAGTTTTGCAACAAATGCTAGCGTTCTTGAAGATTTAGCATTTAAAGGACATAAATTTCCTCAACTAATTTTAGATTGGCGTCAAGTTTCCAAACTTAAAAATACCTATACCGATGCTTTGCCTGAACACATCAATCCTTTAACAAAAAGAGTACATACTTCTTTTTTATTAGCAGCTACAACAACTGGAAGACTTGCTTCTAGTGATCCAAATTTACAAAATATCCCTATTAAATCAGAAGAGGGAAGAGATATTAGAAAAGCTTTTATTGCCGAAAAAGGCTTCTCATTAATATCTGCTGATTATAATCAAATTGAAATGAGAATTTTGGCAGACCTAGCAGATGTTAAAGAATTAAAAAAAGCTTTTAAAAATAATGAAGACATTCATTCTTTAACCGCAAGTCAAGTTTTTGATATAGATATTAAAAAAGTTAACCAGGATATGAGGCGTAAGGCAAAAGCAATAAATTTCGGAATAATTTATGGCATTTCTCAATATGGTCTTGCAAAACAAATAAATGTTTCAAATCATGAGGCAGATAAATTTTTAAAATCCTATTTTTCTAGGTTTCCAGAGATAGAAATTTATATGGAGAATACAAAAAAATTTTGCAGAAAAAGTGGATATGTAAATAATATTTTTGGCCGAAGATCTTATTTTAAAGGAATAAATGATAAAAACTTTAATGTTAGAAATTTTCAAGAAAGAGCAGCAATAAATGCACCTATCCAAGGCTCCGCATCAGAAATTATGAGATTAGCAATGATAAGATTAGATAAAAAATTTGAAAGTTTAAATGAAAATAAATCTAAAATTTTATTACAAATACATGATGAATTAATTTTTGAAGTTCCTGAAAAAGAGGTTAAAAAAATTACTAAAATCATTCAAGATGAAATGATGAGTGTCACCCAAAGTGATTTGCACTCTTTTTCAACCCCTTTAACAGTTGATATAAATATAGGAGATAATTGGGGAATACTGCATTAATTAAAAGAACATTGCCTAAATTAGAACAATTTAGTATTTTTAAAGTAACTTATGCATAAGCAAACAATAGCTCTTATTGATGATGACAGAAATATACTTACTAGTATTAGTATAGCATTAGAAAAAGAAGGTTTTAAAGTTCAAACATATATTGATGGAGAAAGTGCATTAATTGGTCTTACTAGAAATCCACCAGATTTAGCAGTAATTGATATTAAGATGCCAAAAATGGATGGTGAAGAACTTTTAAAAAAATTAAGAAAAAAAACGTCTTTACCAGTAATTTTTTTAACCTCTAAAGATGATGAAATAGATGAATTATTAGGCTTAAAATTAGGAGCAGATGATTTTGTAAAGAAATCTGGAGGATTTTCAATAAAGGTTTTAATTGAGAGAATTCGTGTTCAACTAAGAAAGAAAGATATTAGCAGCAATATAGAGGAAACAAAAAATATTATTTTTCATGGCAAACTTAAACTTGATCCCTCTCAGCTTGAGTGTGAGTGGGGTGGCAAACAATTACCAGATAAACTCACTACTACAGAATTTTTAATAGTCAAAGAACTAGCAAAGAGACCAGGTATAATTAAGGAAAGAGCTCAGCTTATGGATATAGCGTATAGAGAAGATACTGATATTGAAGACAGAACTATAGATAGCCATGTAAAGAGAATTAGAAAAAAATTTAAAAGAGTTGATCCTGATTTTTCTGCTATTGAAACAAGATATGGTAGTGGATATAGATGGAACGTTAGTTGATGTTCAAAAATTTCATAAAAGATTTATCAATTTTAAAAAAATTTTTATTTATCAATTTGGTAATTTTCCTGTTCATTGGAAGCTTAACTATTCTTTATCTAAAAAATGTTCAACCAAATTTAATACAAAAAAAAACGGGCAATCATATTAAAGTAATAAATAATACGATAGATCATATTTTAAGATTAGATATAAAATTTGAAGAAGAGGATGTTAGAAGATTTTTATTTTCTACAAGATTTTTATTTCAAAATTTAGATAGAGTAATTCTGTTTGATAATCAGTTTAATTTAGTAGGGGATACAGATACATTGGACTTAGATCCCAGATCTTTTTCTTCAAGAATTGATATTGTTCAGCAAGAAATTTTAGATGAAAAAAAAAGTGAAAAAATTACTGAGAAAAAAAATTTGAATAAAAAAAAAGCTATTTCATTAAAAGATATTCTCTCTAATTATTCATTATCGAAAAACTTTGGTAAACCATATACTTTTACTCAAGAGGGATATAATCAGTTTTTATTGACAACAATTAAAAATGTAACTTTGGATGGTAAAAATATAGGATATTTAGCAATTTCAGAAAATGCAAACGATATAAGATCAGCAATAAATGAGAGAAAAACTTTTATAATTAGAACAGCAGTTTTTGTCGGCATTGTAATTTTTATATTTTCTTTTGTATTAAATAGATATTTTTTAAAACCTATAAAAAATTTAGTTACATATACGAAAGTTATTAGAGAAAAAAGCAGAAAAAAAACTAATATAGATGTATTAAAAAATAGAAATGATGAACTTGGCACATTATCTACTTCACTTGATGACATGACTCATGAGCTCCAAAAAAGAATTTCTCATGCGGAAAATTTTTCCTCAGATTTAGTTCATGAAATTAGGAATCCTTTAACGTCATTGAAAAGTGCTTCTGAAATATTACATGAAACTGACAATCAGACTGAAAGGCGTAAATTAATTGATATTCTTGAGCATGACGTCCAAAGAATTGAAAGATTGATAACTGATTATTCTCAGATGTTAAAAGATGAAGTCGCATTAAATAAAGAACAAATGAAAAAAATAAATTTAAAATTAATTGCTAAATCTGTAGTAGATGATTTTAATAATATTTATGAAGCCAAAAGAGGAATTAAAATTATTCTATCCGATATCAAAAATTTAAAAGAGTATAATATTTATGGAATAGAGAATAGAATAGAGCAAATTATTGCAAATTTATTAGATAATTCGATTTCCTTTAGTGAAGATAAAAAAGATATAATTGTTCAACTAAATAAAGATAAAGATAAAAATATTATCTTAAAAGTCATTGATGAAGGCCAGGGGTTTAAAGAAAAAAACACGGATAAAGTGTTTAAAAGATTTTATAGCAATAGACCGGAAAAATTTGGAGAACATTCAGGTCTTGGTCTAAATATAGTTAAAAATTTAGTTGATCTTCACGGTGGATTAATAAAAGCGTCAAATAATCCCAATCAAAAAGGCGCAAATGTAGAAATTATTTTTCCAGAATCTTAATATAAAAGTTGATTATTTTTCTTTAAATCGTTAGAAAGCTCATCTATGAGTGATTATAAAGTAAAAGATATATCTCAAGCAGAATTTGGAAGAAAAGAAATTTCTTTAGCTGAAACAGAAATGCCTGGATTAATGGCATTGAGAAAAGAATATAAAGGAAAAAATCCACTTAAAGGTGCAAGAATTTTAGGCTGTCTTCACATGACAATACAAACTGCAGTGCTTATCGAAACTCTTGTTGCTTTAGGTGCTGAGGTAAGATGGTCTTCATGTAATATTTTTTCAACCCAAGATCATGCAGCAGCAGCAATAGCGAAAGCAGGTATACCTGTATTTGCTTGGAAAGGTGAAACTGAAGAAGAATATTGGTGGTGTGTAAAACAAACAATTGAAGGGAAAAAAGATTGGAAACCAAATATGATTCTTGATGATGGGGGTGATTTAACTGCTTTAATGCACAAAGATTATAAGGATTTATTAAAAAATGTGAAAGGGCTTTCAGAAGAAACTACAACAGGAGTTTTGGCACTTAAGAAAATGGAGTCTCAAGGAACATTGTTAGTTCCAGCTATAAACGTGAATGACTCAGTTACAAAATCTAAGTTCGATAATTTATATGGATGTAGAGAAAGTTTAGTAGATGGGATTAAGAGAGCAACTGACGTGATGATGTCTGGAAAAGTAGCTATTGTTGCTGGTTTTGGAGATGTAGGAAAAGGAAGTGCAGCCTCATTAAGACAAAGTGGTGCTAGAGTTATGGTTACAGAAACAGATCCTATTTGTGCACTTCAAGCGGCAATGGAAGGGTATGAAGTTGTACTTATGGATGAGATGATCAAAGAAGCAGATATAGTTGTAACAGCTACTGGAAATAAAGATATTGTAACTGCTGATCATATGAGAGATATGAAAGATAGAGCTATTCTTTGTAACATTGGACATTTTGATAATGAAATACAAGTTGAAGCTTTAAAAAACTATAAATGGGATGAAATAAAGCCCCAAGTTCATGAAATTACATTGCCGAGTAATAAAAGAATAATATTGTTAGCTGAAGGAAGACTTGTAAATTTAGGTTGTGCAACTGGACACCCAAGCTTTGTAATGAGTGCTTCGTTTACTAATCAAGTTACTGCACAAATAGAATTATGGAATAATTCAGATAAATATGAAAACAAGGTTTACGTTTTACCAAAACATCTTGATGAAAAAGTAGCTAGATTACATTTAGAAAAAGTTGGTGCAAAATTAACCAAAATGTCTAAAGATCAAGCAGATTATATTAGTGTAACCCCTGAAGGCCCATATAAACCTGATGCCTATCGCTACTAATAGCGAAAAAATTGATATTTCTTTAGAAGTTAATACAGCTGAACTAGCTAAAAAATTTTCCCAGATATTAAAAAGAGGTGATGTTGTATTTTTATATGGAGAGATAGGAGTTGGAAAAACTACTTTTATAAGACACCTTATTAATAATTTTCAAAAAAAAAATAATTTAAAAATAACAGAAGTAACAAGTCCAACTTTTAATTTAGTAAACGAATATGATGTAAGAAATTTTATAATTCAACATTATGATTTATTTAGATTAAAGAGCAGTCAAGAAATAGATAATATTGGATTATTTGAAAATTATGAGAAAATTTTAACTTTAGTTGAATGGCCAGAAAAAATAGACAAGATAATCAAAAATAAAATAAGTTTATTTTTTGAATATGGGAAAAAAAACAATCAAAGAACTGTAAATATTCAAGGATATAAAAAATTAGAAATCGATGAAATTAGATAATGTAAAATTAAAAAAGATTAAAGGTGATGCGTCATTTAGAAATTTTTATAGGAAAAAAAATGCTAAAAAAAATTCAATTATAGTTTTTTCAAAAAAAGAAAAAGAAAAAAATCTATTAATTTATGATGCAGTAAATAAAATATTAATTAGAAATAAAATTTTAGCACCTAAATTAATTAGTGAGAATTACAAAGAAGATTTTATAGAAATACAAGATTTTGGAAAAGATACTATTTATAAACTATTAAAAAAATATCCGATGAATAAAATAAACTTGTACAGAAAATCTATTGATTTACTAAATAAAATTCAAAAAATAAGAAATTTCAAAAGTAAAAATTTTAAAGGTAAAATTTATAAAATTCCCAATTATGATCACGATAAATTATATTCTGAAGCTAAGTTATTTACAGATTGGTACACAAAAAAATTTGTATCAAAAAAAGTATTAAAGAAACTAAATTTATCTATTCATCAACAAATAAAGTTTTTATTGTCAAATTTAAAATTGAAAAATAAAGTTTTTGTACATAGAGATTTTCATGTATCAAATTTAATGAAACATAAAAATCAGTTAGCTATTATTGACTCCCAAGATGCAGTAATTGGAAATGAAGCATATGATTTAGCATCTTTAATTGATGATGTAAGATTTATTTCAAATAATAAATTGAAGGAAAAAATTTTTAATTATTATATTGGATCTAAAAAAAAATCTTTCAATAAAATTGATTTTTTAAATGATTTTGAAATATTTTCAGTATTAAGAAATATGAAAATCATAGGAATTTTTACGAGACTTGCGAAAAGAGATAAAAAAAAAATATATTTGAATTTAATACCTTATGCTTGGAGACTAATAGAATTAAGAATGAAGAAAAATAAAAAATTTAAAATTCTAAAAAATATATTTGATATATATTTTCCTAAAAAAATAAGGAATTTAAAATGAAAATTAATACAGCATTTATAATGTGTGCTGGGTATGGAAAACGACTAAATCCTCTTACATTAAAAATTCCTAAACCTCTTTTAGAAATAAATGATTTAACTTTGTTAGAAAACACTATTAATTTGATAAAAAATTTAAATATTGAAAAAATTAAATTAAATACTTTTTATCTTAAAGAAAAAATTGAATATTTTATTAAAAAAAAAAAATTTAATATAGAAATTGAAATAGTTGAAGATGGGGATGAGATTTTAGATACAGGAGGTGGTATTTATAATATGATGAAATTATCTCCTAAGACTGAAGAACATTTTTTGATTTTTAATCCAGATACAATTTGGGATCAAAGTTATGTAAAAACTATAAAAAAAATGATCCAATTTTATTTTTTAAATAAAAATAATAATATATTATTGGTAGTCGATAAAAAACTTAGTTTTGATAAACATTTAAAGGGAGATTTTAATTTAGTTAAAAATATATTAACGAAAAAAAATGAGAATGATTATATTTATACGGGATGTCAAATTCTCAATAAAAAAATAATTAGTGATAGTAATTTTGATATGCCAGCTTATAATTTTCCTATATCAACAATATGGAATAATTTAATGAAATCAGAAAACTTATCTGGTTTTGAGAGTGAAAATAAATTTAAACATCTTACTAACCTTGATATTTATAAAAAATTATTAAAAAATAATTAAGTCCCTAGCCCTTTCTTTAATAAGATATTTACAATTTTTTATTTTATATTTTTGATCAAGTTGAATCATTAAAGGGTTTCCAGTAGGTATTTCCAAATTGGATATTTTTTTGTTATCTAGTTTAAATAAATATTTGCATAAAGCTCTAATTGAATTTCCATGAGCTGAAATCAATATACTTTTTTGATCACTTAATTTACTTTCAATTTCTTTCTTATAATAGGGCACTACTCTATTATAAGTATCCTCTAAGGATTCGGTATTTGGAATATTTTTTTTTGGAATATTTTCATATATTTTGATATTTAATGGGTGATAGGGACTAGTTTTATTTAAAGGTTCTGGTCTGATATCCCAAGATCTTCGAAATTCTAAAATTTTTTTTTCACCAATTTTTTTTTTCATTTCATCTTTATTTAAACCAGTTAAATTTCCATAATGTCTTTCATTTAATTCCCAAGCTTTTATAATTTCATTTTTATTTCTTAAGGTATTTTTTATAAGTTTTAAGGTGTTAATAGCTCTTAGTTGAAATGAAGAATAGAAATAGTCTAATTTAATATTTAGCTCTTTTATTCTCTCACCAGCTTTACACGCTTCTAATTTACCAATACTAGTGAGGTCTACATCAACCCAACCTGTAAACCTTTTCTCTAGGTTCCATACACTTTGTCCATGCCTAATTAAAATTAAATGTGTCATATAATTTATTTTGATAACTGATAAATAATATAAAATATATAAAAAAAATTATATGATAAAATTAAACAAGTTTTTAAAAGTAATTTTTCATTTTATTAACTTATTATTAATTTTATTTTATTTATATCCTGGCAGTTTATCTGGATATATTCTTTACAATGACTTGACAAAACAACCTCAAGTTACTGGTGATTTTTTTTATATTTCTTCTAATCATTTTTATGCTTTTGCTATTTTATCAATTTTTGGAGTTTTGGCTTACCAGAATAAAAAAAAATATTTTTTTTTAGTAAAATATTTATTCCTACTGTCAATTATACTTGAATTATTTCATTATATTGTTCCAAATAGAATGTTTCAGTTAAGTGATTTATTAGGTAATTTTTTAGGAGTTTTAGTAATTTATATTTTATATAATATAAAAAAAAAATATGTATAAAAAATTAAATTTTTTTTTAATTCTATTAATCTTGTTTATTTCTGCTTGTTCCTCGATACCAAAAAATACATCTGATAGTTGTTCAATTTTTAATGAAAGATACTTATGGTACAAATACGCAAAAAAGACAGAAAAAAAATGGGGAACACCCATTCATATTCAGTTAGCAATAATTAAAATGGAATCAGACTTTGATTGGTTGGCAAAACCAGCAAGACAAAAGATATTTAAAATTATTCCATTTAAAAGACCCTCAAGTTCCTTTGGTTATTCACAAGCTGTTAAAGGAACATGGGAACAATATAAAAATGAAACTGGAAATACATTAGCGACAAGGACAAGGTTTAAAGATAGTGTAGATTTTATTGGATGGTATACAGATAAATCAAATTCTATTTTAAAAATTTCCATGAAAGATGCATTTAGACAATATATAGCTTACCATGAGGGCTGGGGTGCTTATAAAGATTATAGAAATAATCAAAAAGTAATTAAATTAGCAAAAAAAGTCAAAAATCAATCTGATAAATATAGATTGCAACTAAAAAAATGTGAGAAGAGATTAAATAAAAATAAATATATAATTTTTTAACGTAACTGTTTTTTTAGTTCAATATCAACAGAGTCGATTCTTTTAGTATTTTTAGCAAGAGCTAAATACATAGTTGGAGTTACATATAATGTAAAGAATGTAGAAATAATCATTCCTCCTAAAATTGTAGCTCCTACAGCTAATCTAGAAGATTCCCCAGCACCTGGTCCAATATTTCCTATTACAAGTGGTATCATAGCAATCATAGTACTAATGGAAGTCATCATAATTGGTCTAAATCTAAGATCACATGCTTCTTTGATTGATAATTCTATATTTTTACCTGCAGCTCTTAATTGATTAGCATAATCAACAATTAGAATACTATTTTTAGTAGAGATTCCGATTAATATTACAAGAGCAATTTGTGAAAAAATATTAATAGAACTATTTAAAAATAGTATGAATATTAAACCACCAAATAAAGCAAGCGGAACAGTTAATATTATTATAAATGGATGAATAAATGAGTTGAAAGTTGCAGCCATAACCAAATAGGCGGTCAATAGAGCCAAACCAAAAATGATAAATAATTCATTACTAGTTTCTTTTAATTCTTCAGATTTTCCTTTCCATGCGATTTGATTTTTAATTTCAGATTCAGATAAAGTTTGTTCTAGATATTCAATTGCCTCTGTAAGAGTATAATCTTCAGATATATTTGCTGATATTGTGACAGCTCTTTGTCTGTTATATCTTGCTAATTTCTTTGCTGATCCCTCTTCTTTAAATTCAACTAAATTTGCTAATGAGATAAGCTTACCTGTAGTATTTGATCTTACAAAAATTTTTGTTAAACCTTCTTTGCTTCTCCTATCAACTAAATATTGTTGGAGAATAATAGGATATTCTTTTCCTAATTTGTTGAATTTAGTTACAGTTTTACCACCATATAGAGTTTCTAGAGTTTTTCCGATTGACTCTGTTGAAACTCCTAGATCTTTAGCTTTATTTTTATTAATTGATAATTTTATTTCTGGTTTATTTCGTGAATAATCAGACTCTATCCTAGATAAATTTTTGTTTTTTCTTAATTTTGAAATTATTTCATTTTGTTTTTTTTCAAGCTCTTCATAACTATTACCTAATAGAGCCATTTGAACTGGTTTGTTATAGCTGGACACTCTTATGGATTGAGGGGATATAGGAAAGGCAACCGTTTCTGGCACTGTAACAATTTTACCGATTGCTTGCCTCATTACCGATTGTGAATCTTGTTTTCTATTTTTCCAATCATCTAGTAAGGCAATAATTATAAAACTATTAAAAGAATTTTTATTAGTTCCAAATCCTGGTACTCTCATTATAAATCTTTTGTAAGGACTATTTTCAGCTTGAAGTAAAGGGATTAATCGTTTTTCTACATCCTCAGCCCTTTTTTCCGTATACTCAAAGGAACTACCTTCATCAGTAAAACCAAGAACAAGATAAACCCCTCTATCTTCCATAGGTAATAATTCTTTCTTTGTAAACTTATACAATAAGCTAGATCCAATAATTATTAAAATTAGAAATGAGATAACTATATTTTTTTTATTAAGCCAAAATAAAAGGGTTTCTTGGTAGAATTTTGAAAAAGCTTTGAAAAATTTATCGAATTTTAGAATAAAAAAATTTTGTTTTGGTTTTTTAATCAAAAATTTACTTCCTAACATTGGTGACAAAGTTAGAGCTACGAATGAAGATACTATGATTGAAAAAGATAATGCTATAGCTGTTTCTCTAAAAAGAGTTCCAGCAATTCCATCAATAAAAATTAATGGTAGAAATACTGCAACCAAGATTAAGGTTGTAGCTATTATTGCAAAACTAATTTGTTTTGAACCTTTATATGCGGCTAATAATGAAGATTCTCCATTTTCAATGCGTCTATATATTGCATCAGTCATGATAACAGAGTCGTCAGTTATAATCCCTATTGCTAAAATAAAACTTAAAAGAACAAATATATTTATTGATAGACCAAATAAATAAATTCCTAGAAAAGATGCTATTAAACTTACAGGTAAAGCAACAGCTGGAACTATTACAGCTTTTAAATTACCTAAAAATAAGTAAATGATTGCAATAACTAATATAAATGCAATTATTAAGGTTTTGTATACTTCCTTTATTGCTGTGCCAACATAAGTTGCTCTATCAAAAGCAACTTCCATATCAATACCTTCAGGCAATGTTTTTTTAACTTCAACTATTTTTTTTCGAATATCTTTAGATAATTCAACAGTAGAAGCACCACTTTTTGCATAAATACCAATTCCAACAGTTTTCTGATTTAATGTATTTTTTGTTTGTGCTTTAAAAAGAGTTTTTTCAGATACTGGTCCAAATTCAACGTTTGAAATATCTGACAGTCTTACAATATTACTTTTGTTTTTTTTAATTGGAAGTTGTTTTAGTTTATCAATGTTATTGTAGGATTTGTCTAAATTTAAGGTTAAATCAATATTATTTGCCTCCAGAGTGCCAGCTGGCAAACTAATATTTTCTTTTCTGAGTGCGGCCTCAACTTCTTGAATAGTTAAATTGTTAGCTGCTAGTTTAATTGGATTAATCCATACTCTTACACTTAAGTCTCTTAAACCTCCGGTTCTAATTCTTCCTACATTTTTGACACTTGAAAATTGATCAACTAGATATCTTTCAGTATAATCTCCTAGTTCTAAATCATTCCAAGTTGATGAAGTAACCGATATCCACATAGTAGTTGAAAATCCAGCTGCTTGTTTTAATATTTGAGGTGCATTTGCTTCACTTGGCAAATTGTCAACTATTCTTGCAACTCTTTCTCTTATATCATTAGCAGCATTGTCTAAATTAATATCAGTATTAAATTCTACATTAATCGTGCTGCTACCATTTTCAGATGATGAATCAATATTTTTAATTCCTTCTGCACCACCAACAACGTCTTCAATAACTTGTGTTACTTCTTGATCAATAATTGGAGCTGATGCAGATTTATAATCTACTTTGATTTGGACAACAGGTGGTTGTAATCCATTAGGTAATTCTCTTACAGGTAATTCAGAAAATACAAATATACCAAATACAATTAATATAAGGGACATTACCCAAGCAACAACCGGTCTTCTTATACTAACGTCAGTTATATACATTATCTTTTAATCGGTTTAATTTTACCTCTTGGCCTAACTTTTTTTAGCCCTTCTGCAACAATACTTTCTCCTTCAATTAATCCAGATAGAACTTCAACATAGCCAGCATTTCTTATTCCAATTTTAATTTCTGTTTTATTAGCAATATTTTCATCTGATACTTTGTAAACGTATATTTTTTCTCCCTCTAACATTATACTTGTATCCGGTATTCCAAGAGAATTTCTTTTATTATAATTTACTGTGACCTCTAAAAGTGAGCCAGGAATTAAACCAGCATCCTCATTATCGATCTTAACCCTTATTAAAAGACTTCTAGTTTCTGCATTTATTCTACTTGAAACTGCAGAAACTGTTCCTTTGTAAACTTTGGTTTTATTACCTGAAAATCTAGCCGTAATAGGTAATCCTTTTTTAATTTCATTAGCAAAAATTTCTGGAATTTTTAAATCTGAATAAATAACTGAGTTATCATCCAAAGTAATAATAATGGAGTTATTGGAGTCTAAAATATCTCCTGTTATACCTCTATAACCTAGAACACCACTGAAAGGAGCGATAATATCTCTATTATTTAGTTTTACTATTATTTCTCCTTTTTTTACATATTCTTTAAGGTCTAATTCTTTAATCAGGTCACTTCTTTTGATTCTAAATGATTCATTTTTTTTAGAAATAGCTGTCCCAAAGCTTTGAATTTTTTCAGAAAAATCAATTTCAATAACTTCTGTTACGATGATTCCTGGGGGTGGTCTTTTACTAAATTTTTTTGCAAAATGATTTCCAATCATCATTCTACCAATTACAACGATAGCTATGATTAAAAAAAATGTTATTATTATAGATGTAATTTTAGTTGATCTTTTCATAAATTAAAATTTTCCATATTCACTCCATGAACCATCGTAAATTGTAGGGTTATATTTATTATCTATTAAAGAATAAGCAAGAGCTAAAACAGATGCAGTTATACCTGAACCACATGAAAATGTAAGATTTTTATTTAGGTCACATTTAATAGATTTGAATTTCTCTAAAATTTTATCATTATTAACAAAAGTTCTATCAGGATTTATTAGGTCAGAGTAAGGCAAACAAAATGAATTTTTAATTGATCCACTTCTTAAACCTTTTCTTGGTTCAGTGACTTTACCTTCAAATCTATCTTTGCTTCTAGCATCAATAACTATAAATTCTTTTTTAGAAATATTTTTGTCTATTTCAGCTTTATTTTTTACCAGCTGTTTTTTTTCATTAGCAATATAATTACTTTTTTTAATCTCAGTTAAATTGTTTGTTATTGGATTATTTTCACTAATCCATTTTTTCAAGCCACCATCTAAAACATGGACTAGATTTGGATTATGACCAAAATAAATAAAATTATACCAACATCTGCATGAACTTATAACATCTGAATTGTCATAAATAATTATTTTATCTTCATTGTTTATTCCCATTTCAGATACAATATTTTCCCATGAATTTTTGTCAGTTAGCATATGAGGTAAATCTGTATTTTGTTTTGAATTTTTATCTATGTCAAAAAAAATAGTATTTTGAATATGTTGTTTTTTATACTCCTCAAAACCATTTCTTTTTGTTTGAGGCATATGCCAAGATGAGTCAATAATTTTTACCTTATTTAAATTGTCCTTTAACCATTTAGTTGTTACTAAAGACATATTATCTTTTTTCTAAATATCTTTGATGGTATTCTTCAGCTGGACAGTAGTTTTTAGATAAAGTTATATTGGTTACTACCTTTCCACCCATTTCTTCATTAACTTTTTTTTTAACTTTTTCGGCAATAGATTTTTGTTTATCGTTTAAATAAAAAATTTCACTTCTATACTGAGTTCCAATATCTGGACCTTGAGAGTTTAAAGTCGTTGGATCATGTATTTCAAAAAAGAATTCTAAAATTTTTTCATAAGAAATAATATTTGGATCAAATTCCAATTTAACAACTTCTGCATGATTTGTTTTTCCAGTACAAACTTCTTTGTAATTTGTATCTTTATTATTGCCTCCACAATAACCAACCTCAGTTTTTACAATTCCTTCAAGTTTACTAAACCTAATTTCTGGTCCCCAAAAACATCCTAATGCTAAAATTGCAATTTCCATTGATTATACTTTAATTTAATCTACAAATTATTCTTATGTTTTCAAAAAATCAATTAGGCTTTTTGTACATGTTTATGTCCGTATGTGCATTTTCTATTATGGATTTAATCGTTAAATGGTCTGAATATTATCCTTTAGGACAAGTATTATTTTTTAGAGGATTTTTTGGATTGCTACTTTATTTTTTAATAATGCCAAAAAATAGAATTAAAAATTTTTATTACACAAAAAGGGCAGGTTTACATTTTTTGAGAAGTTTTTTTGGATTGATAGCCTTACTTGCAATATTTGTAGCTTTAAGAAATTTACCATTAGCAACTGTTGTAAGTATTTCTTTCGCTGCTCCAATTTTTACAACAATTTTTTCAATATTTATGTTAAATGAAAAAGTAGGTTTTTACAGATGGCTTGCAGTATTAATTGGTTTTGTAGGTATAATCGTAATCACTGAACCAGGTTACCAATCATTAAATATTTATTATGTTTATCCAATTATATTTTGTTTAGGGTTATCTTATGTAGCAATTTTAATAAGAAAACTATCAACGACAGAACCTGTGTGGTTAATTTCTTTAAATTTTTCGGCTGCGATCACTTTGGTAAGTTTATTCACAATACCTTTTGGTTGGATAATGCCACAAATGAATGATTTATTATTATTGTGTATGCTTGGGCTTTTGGGAGGTGCTGCAAATTTATGGCTTAGTCAGTCATTTAAATTATCTGAAGTTTCACTTGTATCACCTTTAAAATATTTAGCTTTAGTCTTTGGTATATTTTTTGGATATTTAATTTGGGATGAAATTCCCACAATCAAAACATTATTAGGTGCATTATTAGTAGTCACCTCTTCTTTAATTATTCTTAGAAGAGAAATTTACCATAAAGAAAAAATACCATCGAATACAAGACATGAGTAAAACACCAAAGTATTGGAGTAAAGCAAAAAAATATTTGTCAAAAAAAGATAAAGTTATGTCTATTTTAATTAAAAAATATAATTCTCCTTCTGAAACAATCTTAACATCTAGAAAAGATATTTTTTTTTCATTATGTAAAAGCATAATTGGGCAACAAATTAGTGTTGCAGCAGCAAATTCTGTTTTTTTAAAATTTAAAAAAAAATGTAAGAACAAAATTAACGCAAAAATGGTATCAAAACTTTCTTTTGATCAATTAAAAAGCTGTGGTTTAAGCAAACAAAAAGTAAAAGGAATAAAAAGTTTAGCTAAACAAATTTTAAATAAATCATTTAATCCTAGATTAATTAATAAAATGTCTGATGAGGAGGCAATTATTTATTTATCAAATTTAAGACAAATAGGTAGATGGTCAGCTGAAATGATTCTATTATTTACTTATAATCGACCAAATATTTGGCCTATTCAAGATATTGGTCTTTTAAGAGGAATTTCAAAAAATTATAAGAAAAAATATTTACCTCCACCAAATTATGTAAAGTTATTAAATAAAAGATTTACTCCTTATTGTTCAGTTGCAACTTGGTATTTGTGGAGAAGTATAGACCCTGAGCCTATTCAGTATTGACGCCCTCAATAATAATAGCATTAAAGTCTGCTTTTCCATCTCTAAAAGATTTAGCTTTTTGATACTCTTTTGAATTATAAAATTTTCTAGCAATATCAATTGAAGGAAATTCTACCACTACATTTCTTTCATATTCATTTTTACCCTCAAGAATTTCAAATTTTCCACCTCTAACTAAAAACTTCCCATTATATTTAGCTAAAGCTGGTGTAACTCGTTTAGCATACTCTGCGTATGCTTCATTGTCATCAACATTTACCTTTGCTATCCAATATGCTTTCATATTAATCTATCCATTCTTTTAGATTATTTAAATTTTGCTGAATATAAATTGGAAGTTTATTAGTTTCAAATTTTTCTAATTTTTTTCCACTTCCTATTTTACTCACAGATTTATCAACATTTAAATCATAAATTGCTTTTTTTTCTTTTATGATCTCATTTATCTGATTTACTGATAACGGATTTACATCAAATTCTCTATGGTGCAAATAAGATTTTAATTTATGTTCAATTTCTTCTGCAGTTTTGATATTTGTAAAATGCCAGCCACCATTATTGATAATTTTTACACTCATATATTTTATTTTTGAAAACAATGCATCTATTCTAAAAAAAGAATATCCCCTATTTTTTATATTTCTAAGCCACTGTGGATTGATTAAGTGTTTTTTTTTGCAGCCTTTTGTACCTCCCCAAATTAAATCAGGCAAATGTAAGTTAAATTTGTAGTAAAACATATTTTGTTCAAATATGATTATCTTTTCATCAAGCTTATTAAAATTTATTTTAGATAAATCAGGAATTTCATCTACATCAGATATTAAAATTATATCCTCATTTTCTGCTTCGACTAAACCATTT
>CACDHZ010000002.1:32500-65430 GCA_902552705.1 uncultured Pelagibacteraceae bacterium | reverse complement strand
TATTCTATGATATTATGAGTATAATCCAATAATTAATTTAAGTTCAATAAAATTATATGAAAAATATCAAAGTTTGGAAAAAAATTAAAAAAAGTAATTATAAAAGTGTTAAACATTTACTAAAAGACTTGATTCAAAAAAAATATGTCTTAAGCCCTTGGATATCTAATATATTCAATAACAAAAAAAATAATATCTCAATAAATAATCAAAGTTTTGATCTATATAAAATTAAAGTTAGAAATCTTGGGTTTAAAAAAGCAACAAAACTTAAATATATCTATAAAAAAATTTTATCAAAAAATTATGCTCTTGTTCCACCGGTTTTAGCATTGAGAACTAGATTATTTTATAAAGAACAAAAAAAAGGAGAATGGTTAAGATTTGCAACTCCATTAAACTCTATGATAGATACTGATAAAGTTCCTCATCTTCCAAAATTGGGAAGAGCTTTAAAAAAATATTTTATTGAAACTTATTGGTCTTATCCTGATGCAATTTTTCATCCACATAATGAATTTATAGTTACTAAAAAAAATGATATTTCAAAATCTAAAAATAAATAGTATCAAATTAAAAAATCGCATTGTAGTATCTCCAATGTGTCAATATTCATCTCAAAATGGAAGTCCATCGAATTGGCATTATCAACATTTGGAACATTTGTCCTCTACGGGTGCTAGTATGGTCTTACTTGAATCTACTGCTGTAGATAGGCTAGGAAAAATATCAGATGCTGATATGTGCTTATATAATGATACTCATGAAAAAAATTTAAAAAAGTTAATAAAATTTCTTAAATCAAAAAACGATATTAAATATGGAATTCAGATTTCGCATTCTGGAAGAAAAGGTTCTAGCTACGCTCCCTGGATAAAACATAATACTCCATTACCCAAAAAAAAGTCATGGAAAACCATATCAGCCTCTTCAATTTCGAGAGATAAGGGTTGGCCGAAACCTGTAGCAATGTCAAAATTACAAATAAAAAAAGTTGTACAAAAATTCAGAAATTCCGCAATTAGAGCTAATAGAATAAAATTCGATTGCTTAGAAATACATATGGCACACGGATATTTATTGCATCAATTTTTCTCACCAATTTCTAATAAAAGAATTGATGAATATGGTGGAAGTTTAATAAATAGAACAAGATTTTTGAATGAAATAGCTCAAGAAGTTAGAAAAGTTTGGCCTCGTCATAAGATTTTAGGTGCACGTATTACTGGAACAGACCATTTAAAAAATGGTTTATCTATTAACGACGCAATAGCCTTATCCAAAGATTTGAAAAGAATTGGTTTTGATTATGTTTCCATTTCTAGTGGTGGCATTTTACCGTTAACAAAAATGAAACAAAAAGAGGCTTTTAGAGTTGATATGGCAAAAAAAATAAAAAAAAATTCTAAAATGATTACAACAACAAGTGGCATGATAACCAAACACGATGTTTCAGAAAATATTATTAAAAATAAAAAAATTGATTTTATTACTATCGCTAGAATAATTGTTAAAAATCCGAGATGGATATTGGAATTAGCAAAAAAAAATAAAATAAAAAATTTAATTCCAAATCAATATAAAAGAATTATATAATTAAAATTAATTTTTATAAATTTCTCTCCATTTTTGAGCATGATTAATACCAAGTAATGTTCCTTGAGCATTACAATCTTTGCAAGGATTATTGCATCTTTTTCCATCCAATAAATCAACTCTATATTTTTTCATTATTTTAGATGTCCATATATCAAAAATCTCTTCTTGCATCATGTTTCCCATTGTTTGTCTTCTTTGCCAATCTTGAGGACATAAAAATACATCACCATTCCAATCAATCAAAAATTGATAAGAAGGATAAAAACAAACGGTATGGACATCATTCGCTATTTGATTTCCAGTTTTGATTGTACCAGCTCTATTTGTTAATTTAACACCAAAATTTTCAGTTTTGGAATACCATCTATCTCTTAATATAACAAATTCTTCAGGTATACCTGATTGTTTTATCATGTCTTTAAATTTTTGTATTTGGTCAGGACCATCATACATACTAATCAATAATCTTGCTGCATTTGCATTATATAACTTATTTATCATTTTATAATTTAATGGATCGCCATTAGTAACAATTTCTACGTCTGCTACTCTTGATAATTTATCTACAATATACTCAATATCTTTATGTAATAAAGGTTCGCCATATCCACATAAAGCTAAAGACCCATTAAATTTTATTTTTTTTAAATCATCATGCAATTTATCAATTAATTTTTTAGACATTTTTTGATATGTATCAGGGGCAACTTTTTCATCAGATTTTGGACAAAAACTACAAGAACGATTGCATACATCAATTAAACTCAATTCAATCCATGTTGGTAAAGGGACTCCTTTAAATAAGCTAATACCATCATCAACAATTAATTTTCTTCTATTTATATTTTTTTTTATAGTTTCTTTTGGATCTAAAGGTATTGGTGGGTTGTTATGGCCTGATTTACTCATTATAATAAAGTATGGTCAATTTTTTTTGTAGGTTGTTTATTTAATTCTGTAATATCTTCATGATTAATTTCAGCTTTCAATTCATCGTACTCTTGCATCTTTTTTTTCATAAAATTAATAGCAAGTTTTGTTTTAGATGAAATTCCTTGTGGTGTTAAAATGTAAAGATAATTAATTTTTTTTTTATTTTTTTTAAAATTTCGTATTTTAATTAGTCCCTTACTTTGTAATTCTTTTATACAATAGTTAAGTTTACCTAAACTAAACCCCAGCTCTTCCGCAAGTTCTCTTTGACTTACTTGTGGTTTTTTAGAAATTTTCCTTAAAATTTCAAAATGATCTTGATTACTTTTTTTCATATTGTTCAAATAATGAACATATAGTTCAAAAATTGAACAGTAAAGCTTAATTTTATCAAATAAAATAAGTATTACTTGTATTATTAAGAATTAGTGTTTAATAATTTAACACATTTGACTCAAAATTAATAAATTTTTTCTAAATGCAAAATTTAATCATAAATGAAGGATATAAAAAAGATGTTGATTTATTTTATGGTGCTCAAGGCAAAAAAATTTTCACTAAAAATAAAAAATATATTGATTTATCGATGTGCGCAGGATCTATATTATTAGGTCATAATCATAAAGTATTTCAAAAAAGTATAAAAAAATTTATTTCTAAAAAAATTTCAAATATCGCTGCACCAAATATAAATGCTGAAATATTCGCTAAAAATATTAAAAAAGTTGTACCAAATAGTGAAAAAATAATTTTTTGTAATTCTGGAACTGAAGCGGTAATGAAATCATTGAGGCTAGCTAGAGCATTAAATAATAAAAAAAAAATTGCTTATGTAACTGGCGGATGGCATGGATCTGTTGATCAATTATTATACAAAGCAAATAAAAAATTAAAACCTGTTAAACTATCTAGTGGGTTACCCGAGGAAACATATAAAAATTTAATTTTAATTCCATATAATGATTTTGAAAAAAGTGAATTTATACTAAAAAAAAACAAAAATAAAATATCATGTTTAATAATTGAACCCATTCAAGCATGTCTTCCTTATGAAAATATAGGAAAATATCTAAAATTTTTAGAAGTTTTTTGTAAAAAAAATAATATTATTTTAATTTTTGATGAAATGATAACCGGCTTAAGAACTAATTGTTCAAGTGTTCAAAATTATTTTAATATTAAACCAGATTTAAGTACTTTTGGGAAATGTTTTGGAGCAGGATTACCAATTGGAATAATTTCTATATCAAAAAATATATCTAGAAAAATTAATAAAATAAATCCTAAAGTTTTTTTTGGAGGCACATTTTCTGGAAATTCAATAGTTACTTTTGTAGGTAATCAAGTATTAAATTATATTGTAAAAAATAAAAAAAAAATATTCAAAAAAATAAATACAAACTCAAAATATTTACAAGTAGAATTAAATAAGTTTTTTATATCAAATAATTTAGATCTGAAAATTTATAGATTTCATTCAATGTTAAGATTAGTGTATACAAAAGACTCTATAAAAGATCGAGCTAGCAGAGATTTTTTGGAATTAAAAAAAAACAAACTTATTTCAAAATTTAAAAATTATATTAGAAGTAAAAATATCTATATTCCTAGTAGTGGTATTATGTTTCAATCATATTCTCATGAAAAAAAAGATATTGATTTTATAATTAAAGAATTCAAAAAGGGATCATTAAAAATATTTAAAAAAAAATAATAACTTATAATTATATTTCATATTATTTAAGAATTTGTATATTTTGGCTAATTAAATTTGTTAATATATTTTTTTGTTTATCTTTTAATTTCTCTATATTATCTAAAAGATTAGTGTCTAATTTTCTATATGGAATTTTTGTTTTGTCAGAAATTATTTTTAACCAAAATTTTTTTCCATAATGACCATATTCATTACAATATAATAAATAGCATATCTTTAAAAAATCCTCTTGATCTGCAAATTTCAACTGGCTCCAATTTTTTTTTAAGATTTTTTCATATTCATTTTTTGTGCTCCATTGATTGGTTATTTTTAACTTATTTTCCCAAAATGTTGCGGAAGATGAAATATTCTTAAACTTTTTATAAGTATTTTCGAAAATGACTGAGCCATGGTGGGATATTAATATTGTTTTTTTATTTACCAAATTTAATAAGTCTACATTTTTAATTGCTTTATCTTCAAATATAAATCTTTTAGAGAATTTAAATTTCTTTTTAATTAAAGAAAAAATATGTTGGTCCATTGCACACGCTTCGTTTAAATATCCTCTAGTAGTAAAATTAGGATGTGCTTTTACATAAACTAAATTTTTTTCGTTATCTAATTTTTCTAAAGTAAACTCTATCCATTCTCTAACATTAGAAAAGCCATCTAAACCATAGCCCAATTGACCATCGGCAAATGAATGAGCATATACAATATGTGTTAATTTTTTAAAGTTTTCATTTTTTATTCTTTTAAATTTAACTCCCTTAATCCATGGTATATTTTCTGGATAATTTGTTATAATTCTAATTTTATTTTTTGCCTCTTTTTTATTTTTAATAGATAGGTTCTTTTCATTTTTTTTAAAAATCAATAAATCTTCATATTCAAAAAAAAGATTTTTATCTTTTTTGGTAAAAGTTTTTCGTGAAATGCCTCTTGGATAAACATTTTGATATACAATTTTATTATTATTTGCAAGTAATTGGATAATTACTCCATTTAAATAAATACCATGATCAACATAAGCAGCATCAATTTTTTTTAAGTTTGAATATAATGAGTCAATAATTAATCCTGATAAAACTAAATATTTGAAATTGTTATAAAAAAGATAAAACGGGCTCAAATAAGATTTCATATCTCTTAAAGCAGTAGACATTGAATGCCGTCCTATACTGCAGTTTCTATATTTTAAATATATAAATTGATCTTTGAAAAAAATTTTTCCTGTAATTATAACTTTTAGTAAATAAAAAATAAATTTTAAACTCAGTTTTTTTTCATTTAAATATAAAATTTTAAGAGATTTATTTAATTCTTGTTCAGCATTTTTTTTACAAGCATGAACAAAAATTTTGTAAACATTGTTTGGAAGTCTAGTTGTAGCAAAATAATTCATTTTATTATCTATTTTTCTTGCTTAAGATTTCCATCCTTTAAACAATATATCTTATTACAATAATTTAATAGATTTCGATTATGAGTAATAATCAGGATTGATTTTTTTACCGATATTTTTTTTAATGTATCAAATATATTATCTTCTGTTCTTTTATCTAATGCACTAGTCGCTTCATCTAAAATTAAGATTTTTGCATCATGAGCTAATGCTCTAGCTAAACCAATTCTTTGTCTCTGACCACCTGAAATTTGTGCTCCATTTTCACCAATAAGTGTTTTGTCACCATCAGGCAATGAATCAATAAATTTTGATAAATCGCACTGATTTAAAACTTTTTTGTAATCTTCTTCTGATATTTCTTTGTCATTTGTGATCAATATATTATTTTTAATATTATCATCAAATAAATATATAAATTGTGGAACATATCCAAAAATTTTACCTCTTATTGATTTTTGTTCTATCAAATTATTATCTAGATAAAACTGTCCTTTATGAGGATTATGCAATCCTATCAATATATCTATTAAAGTTGTTTTTCCTACACCGCTATCTCCGAAAATACCTATTAAGTCGCCTTCTTTATTAATCTTAAGATTTAAATTTTCAATTATATTTTGTTTTTGCCCCTTATACATAAAACTTATATTATCAATTATTAATTCTTTATTAAGTTCAACTTTTTTATTTGTTAATTTCTCCTTTTTAAGCTCATTATTTTCTTCTCTTTCTTCAAGTTCTTTTTTTATAAAATCTATTGAGGGTTTATAAGATTGATATCCATTTATAGTTCTAATTGCTGACATAAAAGAAGGGAGCATTTTTAGCATTGCTATTAAGAATAAGGAGATAAAAGAAAAGTACTCACTCATAGAAATATTAAAAATGAAAAAATATAATCCTATTAATGATAAAGTTATAAGCACTAATAACTCAATCCAAATTCTTGGTACACTGTGAATTGCAGTTTCCTTTGATTTGATTTCAGCTGAAAATTTTAAGTTTTTCAATAATCTATTTATAAAATTATCTTCTATTTTATAAGATTTTATAAATTTAATTCCCTGTAATGACTCTATGATAATTTTGTTAGCTTCTCCTCTAAAGTTCATTGCTTTCAATCCTAATGTGTAAAGTAATTTTTTTAAAATAGTTTTAATTGAAAATATTAAGATGATTCCGAACGAAAATGTAAAAATACTTATTTTATAATCAAACAAGAATAATAATATAGTAATAAAAACTATTATAAAAAATTCTTTAGCTAATATTAGGATGGGACCAATAATACCATGACAAAAAGATACTATTTCTACAGTTAAGTTTCTTAATAAAATTGAAGAATTGTTTTTTAAATGAAATTCATATTTAGAATTAATATATTTTTTGAATAATTCTGATGTTAATTCTACTCTGATATCATTTATCAATCTTTGTATTCCAAATTCCAAATAAGTTAAAAAAATTGATTTAATTAAATAAACTATTAAAATTAAACTTAACACTAAAACTAATACTTCATTAATCTCTATTTTACTAAAGTCATAAAAATTATTTAAAAATGGAATGTTTGTTTTTTTTTCTGAAATAATGGCAATTAATGGAATAAATAAACCTATAGTCAAACTTTCTAAAAAACCACTAATGGATAACATTGTTAACATTAAACGCATCCTTTTTTTTAATTGACTAGGCAAGATGCTAAATACTATTTTTATCTCTGATAAATATTTTTTCATTTAAAAAAATTATTAATTTTTTTTATAATTGACATAACTTGTCTTTTTTTTAAATTTGGATGTATAGGTAAACTAATAGCTTTTTCATAGTATTCCTCTGCATTTTTAAAGTCTCCTTTTTTAAATCCTAATTTTTGAAAATAGGGTTGTAAATGAATAGGTTTATAATGAATGTTAGTGAAAATTTTATTTTTTTTTAAAAAAAAAATTAAATCATTTCTTTTTTTTTGGGGGTGATTTTTTAATAAAACTACATAAAGATGAAAAGTAGATTTTGCATATTTTTTCTCTGTTGGTAAAATTAAATTTTTATTATCTAAATATTTAGAATATATTTTGGCTATATTTTTTCTTTTTTTTATAAAAATATTAAGTTTTTTTAATTGACTAATTCCAAGAGCGGCCTGAATATCAGTTAATCTATAATTAAACCCCAAATATCTTTGCTCATATAAAAGATGATTTATTCCCTTATTTAAATGATTTTTTTTTCTAACAATTCCATGAGAACTAACTGATTTCATGATTTCATAGTATTTTTTATTCTGAGTATGGGCAGAACCCCCTTCACCAGTAGTAATCATTTTGACAGGATGAAAGCTAAATACTGTTATTATTTTTTTATGACTCCCTAAGTATTTATTTTTATATTTTGATCCTAATCCATGTGAAGCATCCTCTAAAATCTTAAAATTATATTTTTTTGATAAATTTATTAGACGATCCCTGTCGTAAGATTGTCCAGCAAAAACTATTGGTATAATTATTTTAGGTAATAATTTTTTTTTTTTGGCTTTGTATAATTTTATTTCTAATTTTTCAAGGTCGATATTAAAAGTTTCTAACTCAATATCTATAAAATCAATTTTAGCTCCACAATATAAACCACAATTTGCAGAAGCAACAAAACTATTTGCTGATGTCCATAACCAATCATTCTTTTTTAACCCCAAGGCTATACATGCAGAATGTAATGCGCTGGTTGCGCTATTAAATGCAACTGAATACTTTGAGTTAATTTTTTTTGATAGGTTTTTTTCAAACTCTGGTATTTTAGGGCCTGTAGTAATAAAATCAGACTTAAGAGTTTTTACTACTTTAGAAATATCTTCATGATCAATGTGCTGCTCACTATATCTGATCATATTAATTTTAAATTTTTACAAATAAGTCTAATTTGTTTTTCATTTAAAAAATGACTATTTTTTGACGAATTATACTCGAAATCTTTTAATTTATATTTTTTTTTATTATGGTTCCCAAATATTTCGGAATTAATAACATAATGATTTTTGAACTCTAAAGTATTTTTTGACTCATCCTTGGTAATTAATACTTCAGCAATTTTTTCACCTGGTCTAACTCCAATAATTTTGTGCTTTCTATTTGGGACTATAGCTTTAGCTAAATCAACAATTTTTACTGAAGGAATTTTTGGTACAAAAATTTCTCCACCTTTCATTAATTTTAATGAATTAAGCACAAATTTTACACTATCTTCTAAAGAAATAAAAAATCTTGTCATGCTAGTATGAGTTATGGGAATTTTTTGATTTTTATTTTGACGATATGAATTAAAAAAAGGTACTACTGATCCTCTAGATCCTAAAACGTTTCCATATCTCACCGAAGAAAATATTGGCTTACCTTTACTTAAATTATTTGCAGCAGTAAATAACTTATCTGCAGCTAGTTTGGTTGCGCCATATAGGTTTATAGGGTTAGCGGCTTTATCAGTTGATAAACTTATCACTCTTTCAACTTTATTATTTATGCTAGCAAAAATAATATTTTCTGCTCCTATTATATTTGTTTTTACAAACTCCATTGGATTATATTCTGCTGCAGGAACTTGTTTTAGTGCAGCTGCATGGATAACGTAATTGATACCTTTTAAAGCCAAATCTAATCTATCTTTATCTCTAACATCTCCTAAAAAAAATCTTAAACAACTATTTTTTACATTAATGTTTTTTAGATCTTGTAACATTTCATATTGCTTTAATTCATCCCTAGAAAAAATAACTAGTTTATTAGGATTATAATTTTTTAATATATGCCTAACACATGCTCTTCCAAAAGAGCCTGTGCCACCAGTAATTAGAATATTTTTTTTATTTAAATTCATTATTTATCAATTAAAATAACTAGATATATTTTATTTATTAAACATTTACGTATAATTGTTTATCTAAAAAATCAAATAAATTAGGTCAAACTAAGGCTAAATTGATTTATTTTATAAATATATTTTAATATATTAAGTCTTATAGGTCATCTGGATATTATCAATTATCTTTGAATTATATTGTTTATGAAATTTTTACAGTTTATTACTAATATTTTTTAGAATTTGTAGACTTATGATAATAGTAAATTAAATATACTAATAAAATATTATGATAATAGCTGAATTAAGCAATAGTGCTTCTTGTGAAAAAAAATATTATCTTCAACAAAATTTATACGACTATTTAGGTAAGAAATATAAAAAGTTTTATTTCATAAATACTCATAACATCTTTAATAAGAAAAAATTAAAAATAGATTATAAATTTTTTAAAAAAAAAAATATTATTCATTTTAGCCCAAAAAATATTACCGAATTGAATAATTTTTTAAAAAAAAATAAAATATTTCTTATTAATAATTTGTCATTTAAATTTGAGCATATACTTTTCTATTATCTAACTAGTAAAAAAAATATTTTTCAAATTTCTTTTTTTAATATTTACGCACTGTCTAATTATAAAGCTGAAAATTGGTTACATGTAAATTTTACACAAAAAATAAAATTTTTATTTACAAAAAAACTATCTTTGATTTTTCATAGAATTCTAATCATTTTAAGAATAGTAGATCCGATAGATTTATTATGTATTGCCCAAAAAAATGTGTTTAAAGAATATAGTAATATTAAAAATAAAAGAATATTTTTAATTAAAAAATATAAAAATATAAAAAATACTAGCGTTAAGTTGCCACTGAATCAAAATAAAAAAAGACAATCAAAAAAATATATTACTTTTATAGACACAGGGATATTTCATAAGGATATTTCAAAAAGAGGACATATAATAAATGATGAAATGGTAAATAATTATCTTTTATTTTTAAAAACTTATTTAAATAATTTAAGTAAAATATTTAAAAAAGAAGTTATAGTTTGTCTTCATCCTTCATCAAACTTTAAGATATATAAAAAAACTTTAAATAAATTCAAATTATTTAAATATAAAACTGAAAAATATATCTTAAATTCATTTATGGTATTATTTCATGAGTCAACTGCAATATTTAGTGCAATTTTTCTTAAAAAGAAAATTATTAGTTTGAAAAGTAATACATTAGGAGATTATCTAAATACAAGAAGGCTTTTTTATGTAAATAGATTTTCTTTTGTTGAACATGATATTGAAAAAAATTTTAAAATAAAAAAAAAAAAGTTAATTAATGATTTAAATTTAAAAATTAAAAATTATGAAAAGTCTATAAGGAACAGTTATTTTACTAATAAAGATTCTTTACCTATTGAAAAAATAATCGATAAAGAAATTGAAAAATTTAGTAAAAAATTAATTTAAAATAAATTTTAATTTAAATTGACGAATTTAATTTTGGTAAATATCAGTGAACTCTTTTTTAAAAATATTTTTATTACTAAAAAAATCATTTCCTAAATTTCTTTCTAAAAAAATTTTTTTTGATTTCTGGTAATTTTCATTATCATAAAGATTTATTTTAATTCTATCGAACTGTTGAATTTTGTTAATTAAATCCTCAATTTTATTAACGTATTCAACAATATCATAATCCTCAAAAATATATTTGATTTCTTTTTTTCCCTCTAATGCAAACAAAAAATTGCAAAACAAAATTCTTTTGTTTTTAATAATGGCCTCCATTAAAATACTTGAAGAGTGAGAAACTATAACATCAGACCAATTTACTAACTCGGAAGTATTATATTCGTTAATTATATTTTCTTGAGTATGCAAAGGTCGAAATTGACCCCTAGGTTTAAATTTTATTCTCAATTCTATATTTTTAATTGTTTTCAATTTTTCTAAAATCATTTGCCAAGATTTATTGGAAAACATAGGTCTTGTTACTAATAACACTTTCAATTTCTTTTTTTCTCTATTTAAAAAATATTCTTTAAGTTTATATCTATAAGCAACCTCTACTTCATCTAGCCAATCTAATGAATATCTTTGATTTGCAATTCTTATAAATTTTTTTTCATTTTCTTCAGTATGATCTAAATTTAAATTTTCGTCCTGTATTATTGTGTTATCATACATATTGTAATCATCTATTGTAAGTCTTATATCTTTTCTCATTTCAATTCCTATTCTATAACAAATAAATTTAATCTTTGTTTCCTTGCATGCTAAAGATATAATTTTTTTGTATCCTTCGGGTAAACTTTCATCAATATTTATCGATTTTATTTTTTTATTTTTGATTAAGTTAACTAACTGACTAGTATTAAATAAAGTATATTTATGGTAAAAATAATACCATATCCTATTTAATTTTTTTATTATCGTATTTGGAAATATTTTTATTATACTTAATAAAATATTAATCAATATTGATTTTTTGTTAATTTTAAATACATCAATTAATTCTATTTTATATTTTTCTAATAATGAATTAAATCCATAATATTTTAAATCATGAACCGGAAAAATATTTATAATTGAAAAATTCGATTCTATTTTTTTTTTAAGATTTATGACAATTGGAACAAAATTATCATAATCAGGGAATTGATGAACAACAAATAGATGCATTATTTATTGTTATTATAAGTTATTTTAATTATTTCTTTTATTTGCTTTGATAAATTTTTGTTATTTACTTCTGTAATTTCCAAATTATTGTCAACAAAATGATATCCCAATCTACTAGAAAATAAATTTCCTTCTTTTCTTAGGCTTGATGCTCTTGTTACACAAGCTATTCCAATTCTTGAGGTAAATGCGTCTTGAGACCTTAATTTAAATGGTACTTCTCCATCATTAACTTTGTTAATCTTATTATCTTTTTTTATAAAAATAGATCCCTTTTCTTCTTTACAGGCAATCACTGTGTCTAAATTATTTTTTATTAATTTATTAATCATTTTGTCAAACATGCTAGAATTTCTAAGAGGAAAATTTTCTGTTGCTACAACTACTATATCAACTGTTTTATTTTTCTCTAATCGATCTAAAAAGAAAGTTAGTATTGATTTAATATCAATAAAAGTATCTGATAAGTTTTTTGGTCGTAAAAAAGGCACTTTTATTTTTGCTTTAAGACCAATTTTTTTACTTTTTTTGTTATCTGTTGCTAAATAAATGTCTTTGATTAATTTAGATTTTTTTAATTGATTTACTGTAACATCCAAAAGAGAGAAATTATTATCAATATTCAATGTTTCCCCTCTAAGAGGAATAATTGCTATACAATTTGGATTTATTTCATTTTCTAAAATATTAGATTTAAAATCTTGATTCAAAGTTTCTAATATATTTACAATCCTTTTACACCTGCTTGGCTCCATATCTTGGTTAATACCATGCCAATGATAAACTGGAGCGTCTGGTTCATAAATAATCTTATAACCTTTATTTATTACTTCGTTACCCCAAATTCTATCTTCTATATGTTTTGTTTTTTCATCAAAAGGTATTTTTCTCCATAATTTTTTTTTAAATGCACTATTAGCATTATGGAAAAAAGTATCTTTTTTTTGAATCTTTCTCTCTGGGCCAAATAAATTGATAAGATCTCTTTTATCAAAGTCACTAGAGTAACTAAGGGGCTTTTGTCTTCCATATACGCCTGCTATCTTTGGATTTTTAAGTGCATATGAAATTTTTTTTAACCAATTATCATTTACAGGAATACAATGTGCTGAAAGGCAAACAATTATTGTGCCTTTAGATTTTTTAATTCCTAAATTAATTGCTTTACCTGGAAGAAATTTATTTATTTTAACGACTTTGACTGGGAATTTTTTTGCTTTTTGTAATGTATTATCTTTTGAGTTGTTATCTACAATAATGACCTCAAAATTATCATAACTTTGATCAAATATTTTTTTTAAACATTGCTCAATCCATCGTTCTTCATTTTTTGTTCTTATGATTATAGATATTTTTTCTGTAATTTTTTTCATCTTAAATTGTATTTTTTAGATATTAATTCAGCAAAGTCAAAATCTATATGTCTATCAATATTAATTGCTTCAATATCATTAACAACTATACCTATAGGTCTTTTACCTAAATTAAAATCTTTTTCATTAAATTTTTTTAATAATTTAAAACTTCGGGCATATATTCCTCCTGAAGTGCAGTATAATGTGGGAAGGTCTTGCCTAGAAATAAATTTCTCCACATTAATATTTTTTAAAAAACTTTTAAACTGATTATTTTTTTTATTCAAATGTTTTGCTCTATATGGATGTTCATGTTCTATTTTTTTTAATGTTACTACACATTCATTGCCTTTTTTTAATAGCTTAATTATATTTTTAATTGTTTGAATCTTAATAAATGGACAAGTAGGTGCTATTTGTAAAACATAGTCAGCGACATATCCTTTTTTTTCTAATTCTAATGCTGTATATTTAACAACAGAAGTTAATGGTGTTTTATCAACTGCTAAACGCTTAGGCCTTTTCATTAATTGAATTTTTTTTGAAAATTTTTTTGCAATATTCAAAATCTTATTGCTATCAGAGGATAAAACTATTTTGTTAATTTCTTTTATTTTTAAAAGAGATTTTAAAGAATATAAAACTAATGGCTTACCATTAAGTGATTTTATATTTTTACCTGGAATTCCTTTTGAGCCACCTCTAGCAGACACAACTGCAACTATGTTAAAGTTTTGTTTCATAAATTTCTAGACTATTTTTTTTTGAATAATTAATAGATAAACCATATCCTATAGTATTTTTGAAATCAATTTTTCCATTTTTAATATTTTGTTTTTCTATTTCGAAAAAATTATCATATGGATTATGAATTATATTTTTTTCTACAAGTATTTTTTTCTTTAAAGAAAAAGCAAAATTGATATTAGATAAAAAATTTATTTTGTTACACCAATTATGCAAAATAATTTTTTTATGACCAATTTTACCAATCATAAAATTAATCTCATTAAAAAGCATTAGATTTGTATCTGGTTGAAAAAAATTAAAATATCCTTTTTTATTCCAATTATTAAATTGTTGAATGTTATTTATATTTTCACCTCCAGCAATATTTATTTTAGTTTTAATCTTATTTAACATTTTGTAAGAATCTAAATTTCTTTTAAAAGGCTCCTCTACAAAATAATAATCGTGTTCTTTGAACATTTCAAAAAGGTAAGATGTTTGTTTAATATTTTGACATCTGCAACCTAAATCAACCATTAATTTAAATTTTGGTCCAACTTTTGATCTTAATTTACTAGAAAATTTTTCTATTGCTTTAATGTTTAATGGAGGAGGATTTTTCATTCTTTGTTGATGATTTAAATTACTCTTTGGCATTAAAGGTCTATATTTATAACCAAAATAGCCTTCTTTTTTTGAGTTTATTGCTTCATTTAATATTTTTTCAAAACTTTGACCTTCAAAAAACATTCCTCCACTTGCATAAAAATTAACACTAAGAAGTGTTTTTTTATTTAAAATTTTAGAAACATTCACTTTTTTTTTTTTTGAATAGATTTCATATATCGCTTGATCAAATGCGGGTAGTATTAAATTTAATAAATTATTTTTACTTTTCTTTTTTAATTTTTCTACATAAGAAATATTTAATTTTTTTTTTTGAAAGTATTTTAGATAAATTTTTTTTATTATGCTTATTAATTTTTTTGGACTTGTTATGTATGGAGAGGGTTCTCCAAAACCTTCCAAATTTTCTTCACTAATCAGTTTAATAAAAACAAAACCTTCTTTATGAAAAGTTGGCCTTGGATAAGATAATTCATATTTTTTTTTTCTTATGAAATAGATTTTAATATTTTTAATCTGCATTTATATATTAACTCACCAATTTACATATTTTGTATATCTCTAATAAATCTTTGAGAGATGTTGTAAGTAATGACTTTTTTTTATTTAAAAAATGATTAATAAAATCATAGTATTGAAATCTTAAACCGGGCTTAAATTTATAGTCAACTAATTTTTCATCTAACTGTAAAAAATATTTATTTGAGCCTTTTTTTTTAAATTTATTAAAAATCTTAATCTTTTCTATTGGTGAAATTTCAATTATTTTTTTACTAAAAAAAAATTTAATACTATGGTTATTGGGTAAATTTGGAAAATTAAAAATATCAAATTTAATTTCTTTTTTCTTAAATTTTAAAATAATACTTATTTTTTTAAAATTTAGATTATCATTTTTTGTAATATCATTTTTAACAACCTTTATAATCTTAATATTACAAATATTAAAAATTTTACAAATTAATGATATCCAGTGTGAAGTTATGTAATATGGTATAAAAGAATTTGGAATTTTATGTTTTTTAGAAATATTTTTATATGAATCATAAAAAAAAGCATTTCCATATGTCAATTTATTTTTTTTTATAAAATTACATAAAAAAAATATATAATCATAATAATTTCGATTATAAGCAAATGACATCTTATTTACTGAAAAAAAATTTTTTTGTTTTAAAACATTGCTAATTTCTCTAGAAGTTAAAATTAAAGATTTTTCAAATAAAATTGGTTTTCTAATTTTTGAAATTTTAAAAAAAACTTTTTTTAATTTATTCCAAGATGTACATACAATCCAAACATCAACATTCTTGGCCATTAATATTTCATTATAACTTTTCAAATAGATTGCTTTATTTTTTTTTGCGATTAACTTTGCATTTCTATTTTTAGAAGGAGAAAATAAATATGTTAATTTGTGGTTAAATGATTTAATTACAGCAATGTACTCTTTGGCCATTTTACCTGACCCTATAATTCCTACATTTATTTTTTTTTTTAAATTAAGTTTTTTGGGAAAAATAATTTTTCCAGTTTTCAAAAGATTTTTTTCCATTTAATATTCCATTTACATCACAAACATTACATGGTTTATGATTTCTATCACTGTTAAGCAATTTTTTTCTTAAATCTAAAAATTTTTTATTTGACCATATTTCAAGCAAAGATTCTTTTGAAAGATTGCCCATTGGTTTTTCTTTTTTCCAATCATTAGAGCACATCAATACGTCTCCATTATGATCAATTAACACTTTATAAAATGGGTAATAACAGGGTTGTTTTAAAGGTTCCTCAAGAGCTTTAAGTTCGAATGCATCATTTTTAAGACTGACAGAACCAGCTCTATTTGAAATGGTGATACCAAAACTTTCTTCTGGGCCTAAATATCTTTTTCTTACAATATATTGATCATCTGATAATTCTAAATCTTTTTTAATATTATCAAACAATTCAATTTGATGTGGCCCATCATATAAACTTATTTTAATTGTGTCTAAACCAGCTTTAAAAAGATTAATCAACCTTTCTTTTCCATTTTTAGCTAAAATTGGATCGCCATTACTAACAACTTCAATTTCAGTTTTTGAGAGTTTTTTTTTTATTCTTAAAATATATTGATCTAAATTTTTTGATAATAAAGGTTCACAAAAACCTGAAAATGCCATTCTTCCTTTATAATTAATTGATTCTAAATCATTAACTAATTCATCAAATAATTTCATATCAAGAGATTCTAAAATGTTTGGATAGCCTTCTTCATCAACTCTTGGACAAAAAAAACACCTTCTATTACAAGCTCCATTTATACTTATTTCTACTGATGAAAATGGTGGTATTCCATTCTTTAAATTTTTTGCAACTTCTAAATGCTTGTCTAAAAAATTATCAATTCTTTTTATGTTTATGTCGGTATAAAGTTTTTTTTTCATAATTAAATTTAAATGTTATTTAAATATTTTTTTACCCATTATAGAATTCGAAATTTTATCCATTTGAAGCATCAAAGATTTAAAATCATCATAATTAATAGGCTGTAATGGATCAACTGCTGAATTTTCAGGATCGGGATGAACTTCAAGCATAATACCATCAGCACCACTAGCAATCGAGGCCAAGGCCATTGGTTTTACCCAAGCTCTCCAAAAGGTTGCATGTGAGGGATCTACAACGATAGGTAAGTGAGTTATCTCTTGTGCTGCAGGGACAACTTGTAGATCAAGTAAAAATCTTGATGTAGCTCTATGCGTGTGAGGAACTGAAACACCTCTTTCACATAGAATAACTTTTTCATTTCCTTCAATAAGGGCATACTCAGCTGAACCAAGCCAATCTCTCAAAGATGAACCATAATGCCTTTTAATCATTATTGGTTTTTGCGTTTTTGCACACGCAGTGATTAAAGGATAATTCTGCATATTTCTAGATCCAATTTGCAAAATGTCCGCAACTTCAGAAATCATATCAATATATTTTTCCTCCATGACTTCTGTGATTATAGGAATATTATATTTTTCTTTTGCTAATCCGAGCCATTTTATCCCTTCCTCTCTTGTTTCTGTATATTTTTTATTTCGGTAAGGAAAAGTAAGAGGCTTAAATGCACCACCTCTCATAAAATGAGCACCAATAGTTTTAATATTTTTTGCAACATCAAAAATTAAATCTTTACTTTCAACCATATTAGGTCCTGCAAATACTGGAATTAAATCTCCTCCAAACTCAACTCCTGCAACTGTAAATCTAGATTTATGGTTATCTTTTTTTTTTGCAGCTAGTGGAAATTTCGTTTTTATGTCTTCTTGGCTAATATCTTTTCCTGGAAATTTATTATCCATTTTTTTTCATCAAGATATTAATTTTTTCAAATTTTTTATTATTTACTATACAAAAAGCTTTTACAGCTTGGTCTAAATTCATTCTCAACCCATTTAGTATTTTATGACCATTAATTTTTGCTAGCTTTAAAAACTTTGTCATTCGAGGGTTATATATTATATCAAAAAATTCACAATTTGAATTTTGATCTAAAAACTTTAAATAATTTAACTTGTCTTGCTTTATGAAGTATCGATTTTTTCTTAAAAATTCTTTTTTATTTTTACTGTTAATTCCCTTAACTTTATGCAAGTTTGTTAGAGGGGTAAAATGTATCAAATTATAAAACTTTTTATTTCTCAATATCCAAGAGTCAAATCCAATACTAGTAGAATTAATTGCTAAATCAATATTACGTAAAAATAAAATTTTTTTATTGTCTATTATTTTATAATTTTTTAATTTTAATTTTTTAATAAACGTATTTAGTTTTTTTTTATCTCTATTGTAAAAATAAAAGAAAGCATTTTTAAATTCTTTTATAGATGCTAATATAACAGCTTTACCTGCGCCTCCACAGCCAAAAATTAAAATATTCTTTTTTTTTTTAAATATAGTTAATGATTTTTTTGCTCCATGATAGTCAGTATTATACCCAACCATCTTTTTATGAATTTTTTTTATAGTATTTATCGATCCAATAGACTTTGCTTCAAATGAAATAGATTTTATATATTTCAAAATAACTTCTTTATAAGGTGTGGTAACTGCAGAACCAATAAATAAATCATCTAATTCTAAGTAATTCATTAAAACTTTTAAATTTTTTCTTGATACATCTGCAGGATGCATCTTTGTTTTTTCATTTTGTTTTCTATACACCTTATTCCATAATTTTGGTGATCTTGCTCCACGTGAAGGTGTTTCACCAATTATCAAAGCATATTTTTTTTTTTTTATAGAAATTGTATTAGAAATAATTTTATTCAAATTTTTTTGCTTTTTCATTTACCTAACTTTGATACTATTTTTTTTTCATCAAAATAAGTCCACCTATCCTCAAAAAAACTTTTGTACATCATATTTATTAGTTTAATTGTACTTAAGGTTTCATATGCTTTTAAAGGATTTGTATTTTTTTTTAACTCATAATCGATTATTTCTTGAAAAACTTTTTTATGAGATATACCATAACCACTTGGAACTTTTTCAGAAAACTTTTTAATAAAGTTATTTTTTTTATTTTTTTTTGATAAATTATTAATTGAAATCGTATTGCAGCAAAGTCCAGCTAAAGAAATCACTTTTTTTTTACAATAAATTTTTATTGATGCTTCAAAATCTTTTGGCCTAAAAGCTGTAGACATATTTACTGAACAGCTTAAATTATTTTTTTTAAAAATAATTAATGATGTATGAGTATCTTCAGCTTGTAATTTGTTAACTCTATTTTCAATTGAACTTACACATTTTTTTGGATTTCCAAATAGATAAACTAATAAATCTACGTAATGAATTCCTTGTTGGGCCAGAACTCCCCCATCTAATTTCCATTTACCATGCCAATCCATGTAATAATCTTGAGATCTTGACCAAATCAAAGATAGATCTACAAAAATTATTTTTTCTTTCTTAATAATTTTTTTTGCATATTGTACAGATTTATTAAGTCTATTTTGGAAAACTGTATAAAACTTTAATCTTTTTTTTTTTGCTATATCGTTTAAAAGTTTTAATTCTTTAACTTTTAAAACAGGAGGTTTTTCTACAATAACGTTTTTATTATTATCAAAGCATTTTAAAATATGTTTGAAATGATTTCCAGACTCAGTAGCAATATAAATAAAGTCACTTTTGGTTTTTAAAAAATTTTCAAAAGAATTTTCTCCTTTACATCTAAATAGTTTTTCATATTTTTTTATTTTTTTTTTATTTTTATCAAAAATAGTTTTTACATAACCATTTTTAATTTCGTATTTAAACATATGAAAAACTCTTTTATCAATAACTCTTCCTAGTCCTAAAATTGAAAACGAGATTTTTTTCTTCATATTATTTACATAATTTAAGTTAATTTAACGGTTCAAGAATTCCTATCCAATAAGCATATTCCTCATCTTTGAGCACAATATCTTTTTCAAATAGCAGTAAAACTCTATTTTTTAAGTCATCATATATAATATCTCTAACACGATGCTTATAATCAGTTTCTTTACCACCAAATTTTAAAATATCATTTTCTAATATCTTAGTATGTTCTTCATTAAGTATCATATGATGTAATTGTCTAGATCTCATTAGACTAACCATGTATTGGTTATCCCCTAAGTTATAAAAATTCTTATTTAATTTATTAATAACTCCTGGCGCTCGAGAATTTAGATCATAATACTTTAGTGGCTCAACAAATCCAAATTCTTTATGAGATTTGTTTAAAGGAGCAATTTCATAAAGTTTTTTTAATGCATCAGCAGTGTTGAAATCATAATGTTCACCATAAGAAGATATAGGCCATCCATAATTTTTAATCTCCTCACTCTCAATAGAGTAATTGACATTAATTTCATCACCCCCTTGAGCAGAATGTTCTGTTGCAATTAAAATATTCTTATCAAAATTAAAATATAATCCTTGTGGGTTCCTATGGCCCATTGATATAATTTTATACTCTTTGCTGGATCGATTTATTTCTATTATTTTTCCAAAAACACTATTCTTGTCTTGTGCCAAATCTCTTTTTCTAAACTCACCTGTAGAAAATATGATATTATTATTTTTTGAAATCGTCATTTCTCCACCAGATTGTAATGGTTGAAAACGTTCTGGTGCTATATTGAAATACTCATCATTTTCATCGACACATTTGTCAGGGCTAAAAAATTTTTCAAATTCTAGTTTTTCAAAATTTAATTTTGCTACAAAAATTGACGTATTGTAACATCCTTTTTTTAATTCATAAATTAAAGAAACATATATTTGATCCTGGTCTATCAACAAACCCTTTACACCATAATGAATATGTTCAATAAATTTTCTATAATTTGCAAATTCAATTAAATTTGAAGGTATCACATCAAAATTAAATTTTTCACTGTTTAATAGATTAATATTCCCATAATTTATTATTCCTAATTTTGTAATTAAAAAAATATTTTCATTATATAAACTAAAATATCCATGCGGTCCTTGTAATGGAAGTAGCTCTGTTTGAAACTCTGTATAGTCATATTTTTTTTTATTCTGACTTGTAATAATTTTTTTATTTATTACTTTTTTAAAATGCATCCCATGGATACTTGTAAATTTATAGCTTAGGTCAGCCAAATTCTTTTCTTTTTTTGTTATCTTATTTTCTAAAATATCAGTGTAGGAATAAACAAAAACATTTTTTTTAATAGATTGCCTTATTTCATAAGGAATCATTAATTTAATTTTTGTGAAAAACTGACTATTTGAATTATCTATATTTCTACTAATAACTACGTACGTACCAAAAAATAATAATAAAAATAATAAAGGAAATATAATTTTTTTTTTCATCTAAAACTTTTTAATTTATTTAATTTGTAAAGTTTCTCTGCAAATTTCCAATCATCTAAAGTATTAATATCAACGGCTTGATATTTTTTTAATTCATAAATTGTACTTTTATTGTTTGAAATGGTATTTTTTGAATACCAAGACTTGGTAGTTCCCCAATAAAATTGACCTGCATCATGAAAAAATTCTCTAAAAGATTGAGAATTTTTCGTAAATTTATTTTTATTCATCAAAACAATTTGTTTATTTAATAATCTAAAAGATCTTTCAATTTGTGTAGAGTATTTTTGTGCGGACATAACAAACGACCATTTAATATTTTTTATGATTTTAAATGATTTTTTTAAATCAATAGATCTAATCATTACAGAAGTAGGGTAAATACAACAAACATATTTAAAATATACATTCTTTTTTTTAAACCAATCCAATGAATGTACTATCACCTCTTGTGTTTTAGCATTATCATTTGATATTTTTTTTGGTCTTTTAAAAAAAACTTTTGCTCCATATTTTTCTGAAATTTTTTTAATTTTATCAGAGTCAGTAGAAACTATTATATAATCAAAAATTTTAGATTTTATTACTTCTTTTATTACATAACTAATTATAGGTTTTCCAAAAAAATTTTTAATATTTTTTCCTTTTATTCTCTTGCTGCCTTGTCTTGCAGGTATAATTGCAATGTTCATTCTATATATATTTTATAGTTGGATTGAATAGTTTGTAATATACATTATAAAATAAATATATATATATATAAATCTTAATGAAAAAAAATCTTTGTTTGGGCTTTATCGGCGGAGGAACAAACTCTACAATCGGAAGAATGCATTATTTAGCTAGTAAGCTTGATAATAAATGGAATTTGGTTTCGGGTTTTTTTAGTAGGAACAAAAAAATAAATTTAAAGTCCGGTGACGTCTACAATGTAAACAAATCTCGAATTTATAATTCTCTTAATGATTTCATTAAATATGAAAGTAGTCAGCTAGATGCGGTTGCTCTTCTTACCCCAACACCAAGTCACTCTAAAATATTAAAGAAATTAATAAAAATTAATATACCTATTATCTGTGAAAAACCATTAATAAATAGTAAAAATCAAATGAATGAAGTTAAAAGTCTTTTTTCAAATAAAAATAAACTTATCAGAGTTACATATAACTATACTGGCTATCCAATTTTAAGAGAGTTAAAAAAGATTATAAAAAAAAAAAAAATTGGAAAAATTAAGCAATTTTTTTTTTATATGCCTCAAAATGCTTTTGTTAAAAAAACGAGCTCAAAAATAAAACCAAAAATTTGGAGATTAAATGATACTGGATATCCAAATATACTAGGCGATTTGGGATCGCATTTAGTGCAAATGTGCGATTTTCTGATTGAAAAAACTCCTAACAAAGTTTTAGCAAAGTTTTTTAATCACTCTAATTATAAAATTGTTGATAATGCTTTAATCACTGCAAAAATTGAAAAAGATATTTTTGGACAATTTGTAGTTAGCAAAACTAATCCCGGAATCTCGAACGGTCTAGAATTAAAAATTGTAGGATCAAAAAAAACTATTTTTTGGAAACAAATTGAACCAGAAAAATTAGTAATGTTTAATCTAGATGGAACTAAAACAATTCTAGATAGAAGTTCAGCCGTTTATGAGGCTAATAAAGAAAGATACAATCGTTATAAGCCTGGTCACCCATCTGGGTTTTTAGAGGCCTTTGCAAATATTTATTTAGATTTAGCAAATGAGATAATTTTTAAGAAAAAAAATGATTATACTTTTGGTTTAAAATCATCACAAAAAATTTCAAATTTTTGTGATGCCTCAATTAAATCTGATAAAACCGGAAGATGGATAAAAGTAAAATAAAAATTTTAATTTTTGGAGGTGGTGCAATTGGGTCTCATTTGACTTATTGCTTAGCTTCAAAAAAAACAAAAGTCTATACAATTTGCAGAAATAAACATTACAATTCAATTAAAAAAAAAGGATTGAAATTAAAAATTTTTCGAAATGATGTTTTAAAAAAAGAAGTAATATTAAAAAACTCAAAAAATATTTTTTTCTTAAATAATTTAAATAAAGTCAAAAAATTAAAGTTTGATTATATATTCATTACAATTAAATTAAAAGATGTAAAAGAGAGACTTCTTAAAAATATTTTACAACATGCTGGTAAAAATACAGCTATAATTCCTCCTTGCACTGAATTACCATATTGGTGGTTTGCGAATATACTTAATAAAAAAAAAATACATATTTCTAAAAATTTGTACCCAAATAAATACAGTAAAAATATAATTGGTATGACTATGTGGCTATCTGGAAAGATAATAAATCCAGGTGAAACTATGATAAGTCATATTCAAAGGGGTTACCCACTAAAAGAGGTGAATTTAAAAATGAAAAATAAAGCTAATTTTTTAAGAAAACTTTTAAGTAAAAAGGTTATTTCACCAAAAGTAAAAAATATTTATAGTGAAATTTTTATCAAATCAATTAATTCATTTGCTTTTAACTTAGTTGCCTTAAAAACTGGATATAATAATTTACAAATTAGTAGGTCCAAAAAAGCTAAAAAGTTAATAACAGATATAATGTTTGAATTTGAATATATTGTAAAAAAATTGAACATTCCAATTTACCAAACTATAAATAGTAGAATAAAACAAACCCTTTTAAGCAAAAATCATACTATGAGCATGTTAAATGATTTCAATTCAGGAAGAAAAGTTGAAATTGTTAATTGTTGGAATAATTTAAACTTATTAAATAAAGTTTTTGGTACAGAGACAAAATTGTCAAAAAGAACATATTATTTAGTGATGAAAAAAATTAAAAATGTTAAATAAAATTAAAAATATCTTTGACCAGGGAAATAAGAGAACTTTTGTTGTTGCAGAAATGTCGGCTAATCATTCAAGCAACATTAGTAATGCATTTAAAATTATTGATCATGCAAAAATTATTGGAGTTGATGCAATTAAGATACAACTATATAAAGCAAATAGAATTACTATTAACTCTAATAAAAAAGATTTTAAGATTAAAAATAAAAGTTGGAAAAAGTATAAAAATCTTTTTAATCTCTATAAAAAAGCTGAAACGCCCTTTGAATGGTACGATACTTTAAGTAGGTATTGTAAGAAAAAAAAGATTATTCTTTTTTCCTCAGTTTTTGATCTAGATACAGTCGATTTTTTAGAAAAAAAGAATTGTCCAATATACAAAATAGCATCGCCTGAAATAACAGATATTCCACTATTAGAAAAAGTTGCAAAGACTGGTAAGCCAATAATTATCTCAACAGGATTAGCATCAAAAAAAGATTTGGACTTAGCTGTAAATACATTAAAAAAAAATAAATGTAGAAAGATAGTTATATTAAAGTGCACAAGTGCATATCCAGCTCCACTGAACGAACTAAATTTAGCTGCAATAAAAACTTTAAAAAATAAATATAAAACAATAGTGGGATTCTCAGATCATTCACTAGGTGTTGTGGCTCCAACAATTGCTGTATCTCTTGGAGCAAAAGTTATTGAAAAACACATTAATTTAGAAAAAAATAAGATCTCAGTAGATGATTTTTTTTCACTTAAAATTTCTGAATTTCATGAAATGATTAAAAATATTAGAGATACTGAAAAAATCATTGGGAATGAAGATATTAAAATAAGTAAAAATTCTTTAAAAAATTTAGCTGGTAGAAAATCTATTTATGTGATTAAGAATATTGATAAAGGCGAAATATTTACTAAACAAAATATAAGTTCTATTAGACCATCATTTGGTTTGCATCCAAAATTTTTAAAATTCCTATTGGGAAAAAAATCAAAAAAAAATTTAAAATTTGGTCAAAAAATGAAACTGTCATTTGTTAAATAAAATATGAAAAAAAAAATTTTATCATTAATTAAAAAAATTTTAATTTCAAAAAGAGTAATAAAAAAAAACATTAAATCTGAAGAATTGCTAAAAATAAATATTTTTGAAAATGAAAAAGTGGATTCCTTAGTTTTGATGTCAATAATATCTGAGCTTGAAAGTGTATCGAAAAAAAATATTAATCTTGGATATTTTAAAATAAAGAAAAATCAAACTGTTGAGAAAATTATAAATAAAATAAGTTAATAATGAATTTATATTCTATTTTTCTTAAAAATATTAATTATAATAAAAAAATTATCACAGAAAATGAGAGTTACTCGTATAAAGAAATTTTTAATTTTATAGAAAATTCATCTTCACATATTAAGAAATTTAAAAGAAGTGAAAAAATATTATTAGTTTCAAGTAACTTTTTTTCATATTTAATTTTATTTTTTGTTTGTTCCAAACTTGGAAAAACTCTTATTCCAGTTAATAATTCTCTTTCTAAAAATCAGATACTAGAGATTTATAAATTTACTCGACCAGGTTTAGTTTTTTTTTCAAATGAATTCAATTTTTTAAAAAAATATGTAAAGGTCGATAAGTTACTATCTGATAAAAGTTTACTTAAAATTAGTTATCCAAATAATAGTCATATATTTATAGATAAAAATCTTTCATCAAAATTTATTAACAAAGATTTTATTATTACTTTTTCTTCAGGAACAACATCCACACCAAAACCAATTCTTTACACACAGAAAATTAAATATGACCGATATTTGCATATAAAAAATATTTATAAAATTAATAAAAAAGACAATATTCTTTTAACATCTCCTGTTGATCACTCTCTCGGTCAAAGAATACTTTTTTTAGCTACATTAACTGGTTGTAATTTGATTTACCTAAAAAAATATAATAAAAAAAAATTTAAAAAATTCATCCAAAATGAGCGTATTTCTTTTTCAATTCTTTCATCTAATTATATTAATCTAATGAAAAATGATTTGTTATCAAAAAATATTAGAATTAAGAAAATTGTTTCAGCCGCATCTACTTTGTCACTTGAAGATAAAAGAGATTTTAAAAAAAATTCAATAAAACTTTTTGAAATGTATGGGGCAGCTGAAATAGGAACTATTACTAATCTTGATACTTCAAATTTAAAAAAACAACATTCAGTTGGAAAAATTTTACCAAATTGTGATGTAAAAATTTTTGATAAAAATCAAAAAAAACTGAATGATAACGAAATTGGAGAAATAGGGTGTAAAACAAATCTTAGATTAAAAAACTATTTCAAATCAAAAAAATTAACAAAAAAATCATTTGTTAAAAATTATTTTCTAACAGGAGATCTGGGATATAAAGATAAAAAAAATTTTTTATATTTTGTATCAAGAAAAAAAGACGTGATAATTTCAAGTGGAGAAAATATATATCCATCTGATATAGAAAAAGAAGCAATTAAATTCAAAAATATAGTTGAATGTTGCGCAATAGGTATTCCTGACAAATATTTTGGTGAAGCTTTATTTTTGGTTTGTGTTTTAAGAAATAAAGATAAAACTATTGAAATTAAATTACGAAAATTTTTACGGGAAAGATTAGCTAATTTTCAACAACCACTTGGGTATGACTTTGTAGCCTCTTTACCAAAGAATAGATTGGGCAAAGTTATTAAAAAAGAAATAAGAGAAGAATATATTAAAAAAAAATTAGATTTGTCTAAACAAATAAGAAAAATTTTGAATTAATGCAAGAAGTTATAATCAGAACTAATTTTAGTAAAAATGTAGGATTAGGTCATTTATATAGGTGTTTAAAATTAGCTAATGAATTAAAAAAATATTACAAAATAACTTTTGCAATTGATAAAAAATCAAAAATTTCAAAAAAAATAATTAAATTCAAAATTATAGAGTTATACAAAGGCTCTACTTTCAAAAATCAATTGGTTGATGCGAATTTATTAAAAAGGAAAATAGAAAAAAAAAATATCAAATTTATAATTGTTGATGATTATAGATTAGATTTTAATTGGGAAAAATTTTTTTTTACAAAATATCAATTAATAGTTTTTGATGATTTAAATAAAAAAAAACATAAGTGCCACTTTATTATTGATGCTAAATGGAATTCGGAAAATACTCAAAATAGATATTTAAATCTTGTTCCAAAAAACTGTAATAAATTATTAGGCCCTAAATATGCAATGATTAATCCAATTTTAAATAAACTCAAAAAGAAAGAAAATATATTTTTTTATTTTGGTGGTGCGGGTGACTTATCTAAATTCTACAAATTAATTTTACAATTTTGTATTATGAATCAAGTCTTTAAAAAAAAATTTAATGTAGATTTGGTTATTGGACCAATGGCATACAATTATTCAAGAATCAAAAGTTTAAAGAAAAGATTTAAATTCTTAAATATTGTCTCGAATAAATTTGATTTGTCTATTTATTTAGAAAGATGTAAATTTGCCTTTTCTAATTCTAGTTCAATTATATATGATTTAAATTATCTCAATATTCCAGCATGTTTATTTTCAACTTCAGAAAATCAAAAAAATAATATTTTTGACTTAGAAGATCTTGGTTTTTATATAAACATTGATTTAAATAAATTTCTTAATTCTAATAAAATACAATTGCTATTTTTATCTTTGTTAAAAAATTTAAATAGGATTAAAAAACTTATAAATAATAAAAAAATTTTGATTGATAATAGAGGAGTTAAAAGAATTGTTGGCATTTTAAATAATAATAAAAGAATTATAATCAAAGATGTAACTTCAAATTCAAAATTTCTAAATAAAAATGGATATTTCAAAATTAAAGATTCTTTTGTTAATCAATACCTTAGCTATAGAAATATGATTATTAATAGAAAAAGAAGCCTGAGAAAATCTTTAATCCAAAAACATGATCATTACATTTGGTGGTTCAATAGTTCAGATCTGATTGAAAAATATTACTATTTTAATAAAAAAATAATATCAATATTTTATCATTATAAAATTAAGATAAATAATAAAAGCTATTGGTATGGAGGCTGGATGAAATGTGAAGCAAAACCTAATTTTTTTGAAATTATCAATTTTCTAAAATTTCAAATTAAGATATCCTTATTAAAAAAAAGATTGCCATGGCTTGCAATCATAAAAAAAAATAACAAATTTGTGTATTTAATAAATAAAAAATTAAAGTTTAGAGCTATTGAAGATCAAAAAGTTATCACTGGTATAAAAAAAAAATTTAGTATTTCTAAAAAAAATAAACATCATTTTTTAATCAAATGATTAAGTTAACAATTATTATCCCTTATAAAAATTCAGAAAAAAATATAATCAAAACTTTAAAAAGTATTGAATCACAAAAAATTAATAAAAATTATTACGAAGTTTTATTGATAAATGATTTTTCAAATAATAAATCGACTCAAATTGTTAAAAAGTATATTCATAATTTTAAGAATTTTAAACTTTTAAAATCAAAAAAAAAAACCGACGGGCCAGGACACGCAAGAAATTTAGGTATAAGTTTATCAAAAGGTAATTATATTCTTTTTTTAGATAGTGACGACTGTTTAAAAAATAACAGTTTAAAAAAAATTATTAATATAACTGATAATATTCAAAGTGATATCTACGCCTTTGGGTTTAAGGTTTTTGACAAAATAAAAAATATGAAAAGAAAAAAAAGACATGATCTTAATCTTTTAAAACGTAAAAAGAATAATATTTTTAAAAAATATTTAGAAACATCTATAATACCACAAGTAATATCAAATTTGTTTTCTAAAAAATTTTTGATAAAAAATAAAATCAAATTTAGAAATGGCTACTTTGAAGATGTGTTGTTTTTCTTAAAATCAATTTATTATGCAAAATCAATCAAAGTAAATAAAGATATTTATTATCTAAAATATAATTCAAAAAATTCAATTGTTAATTCTTTATCTGAAAAACATATATCATATCATTTTAAAGCTTATTCAGATTGTTATAATTTTTTAAAAAACAAATATCAAAAAAAAATAAAATATTTTTATATAAAAGGAATAATTGGACTTACAGCTGTCTATATAAATAAAGTTAATGCTGCTAATATTATACAATCACAAAAAAATAGATTTCATAACAATTTATATAAAATTTGCTCGAAAATATTGTTGGCTAGTAATTTAAAATATGTATATAAAACCGATAAAGATAAATTAGTAAAAAACTTTTTTAAGTTAAAATGAAAAATAAAAAATTTTATAGTTGTGAAGATTTACAGGGCTCAATTTATTTCGGACCAAATGCACTAAGGCACTGCTGCCAACGTTTTTTTGTGAATGGAAAAATGCAAGGTGATGTCGAGATCTTAAAGGTAAAATCGAATAATGATATTAATGTCCAGAATATAGTTTCTGAAAAAAAAAAAATTATTAAAAATCTTAATAATAATAAAAAAACTCCTTGCGATGGTTGTCCAAAAATACAATTAAAAGAATGGGCAGAATCAAAAGAAATTAAAATTAATAAAATATCAATTGAAGCACACTCTAAATGCAATGCTAGATGCTCATATTGTAGTGAAATGTTTTATGGAGGCTTAAATCCTAATTATAATCTAAATGATATGTTAACAAAATTTAGGAAACAAAACTTCTTTAGTGAAAATGTATCTATCACTTGGGGTGGAGGTGAGCCTGTTTTATTAAGAAACTTTAAAAATATTTTTAAAAACTTTATTGATAGCAAATACCCAAAATTTAAAGATATTAGAGTTTATAGTAATTCGATAATTTATAGTGACCTGATTCATCAATATTTAGATCAAAAAAAAATAATTTTAACAACCTCAACAGATGCTGGAACTCAAGAAACATATGAAAAAGTTAGAGGTGTCAAAAAGGGTTTTCTAAATATTTTTGAAAACCTAAAAAAATATAATACTAAGAAAAACGGAAACATAATTATTAAATATATTTTAACAGTTGATAATTATAAAAATAATGAAATAGATTCATTTATAAAACTTATAAAGGACTACGAATTATTAAATTGCAATTTTGAAATAAGTACTGATTACAAATTTGAAAATTTAGATTTAGAAAAATCTTTGTCTATTATTTATTTTTATAATTCACTTAATGCTGCTGGAGCAAAATTTGTTCATTTCGATGATCATGTTAGAAAAAGATTATTTAAATTTTTTAAAGAAAATTATTCAACTCAGCAATTAGATGAGAATGATATGTTTGATAATCTCAGAAAATATTTTAACAAAGATATTATAGTTTGGGGAACTGGAAGATATGCGGATGAAATTATAAAAAATTCTTATTTATTTAAAAAATCAAGAGTCGCATATTATGTTGATGGAATAAGAAAAAAAAATAATAATTTTGTTACCAAAAAAGTCTTTTCTCCAAAGAAAATATTAACATCTGATAATCCTATTTTAATTGCATCATCAACATATTGGCAGGAAATTTATAAAGAAATTTTAGATTTAGGTGTAGATAAAAAAAGAGTTATTAATACACTGGTTATTTAATAAATGCTTTCTGATCAATCAAAGAACTACTTTTCTTTTTTTAATTCTATAAAATATAAATATTTTCAATTTTTTTATGGAAAAAGATTTGATAAATTTTTTGAATTAATAAAAAATGGGGTTTTACCAAGACCGAATTATGCTCTTGGTATCTTAATGGCTGCACATCAAGCTAAAGAGCTAAATTACAAAAAAATTTCTGTAATAGAATTAGGTTGTTGGAATTTTGAGGGACTGATTGATATAGAAAATTATATTGATGATATTAAAAAGTTTATTGATATAGATTTTAATGTGTATGGCTTTGAACTTGGCTCTGGACACATTAAAGAGGAAATCGACCCCAGGAATAGATTATATGAGTTGTCCGGTGGAGATTATACTTTTATTAAAAAGGAAAATTTAAAAAAACTAAAGTTTTCAAAACTTGTTTTGGGTGATGTTAAAGAAACTGTACCAAAATTTTTAGAAGAAAAGCATCTAGATGAAGCACCTTTAGGTTTTATCATTTTTGATTTAGGCTTTTATACAAGTGCTAAAGACGCTTTAAATTTATTAAAATCAAAATCAAATAGATATCTACCTAGAACAACAATTTATAGTGATAACAATTATTTTGTTTTAGAAAATGAAGCAGATAAATTAGCTTTTAAAGAGTTCAACAATGAGGGGGGTAAAACTATTTCACCAATTGGAGAACTTGCTGAGCAACTTTCATTATCATGGAAAAAATGGATTTTTTTAGGAAAAAGAATGTTTATATTAAGTGATTTAAAACATGAAAAATACAATGTAAATTATGAGCAAAAAATAAATAAGCTAATAAACTCCAAATATAGTGTAACCCTAAAATAACTAAAATAATTGGTGAAAAAAAAAAATAAAAGATTTGATAACCAAAAATTAATAAAACAGAGTTTTTGGGAGCAAGATTTGTCTAATTCTAAATTTTTAAATATGAAAATTCAGAATTGTGTATTTACTGATTCAAACCTTAGTAATTCTGAGTTTATAAATTCTCAAATCAAAAATACAAATTTGACTCATTCAAATTTAAAAGGTGTAAATTTTGAAACATCAAAATTAATGAATGTTAACTTAAGAGATGCTGTTTATAATGATAAAACTAAATGGCCAAAAAATTTTAATCCAAAAAAATATGGAGCAATTAAAAATAAAGATTTTAACCCTTTTAGTTATAAAAGAAAACTATCTTATAAAACGATTAAATCTCTTTCGCTAAAAGAAATTAATTTTTATAAGAAAGATATAGTGAAAGAAAAATCTTTAGTTAAATATAACAGTATAGAAAAGAAAATTATAAGCGAATTGACGAATGGTAAAGGTTATATAGTTTTAAATGGATATTATAAAAAAAAGCTTATTGATAAAGCTGAAAAAATAATAGATAAAAAATTAAAAAAACATAAAGACTATAAAAAAGCAACGTCAAGTTTTGAAATTGATAAAAAAATAAAATCGATTAATTTTTTTGATTTATTAAATACTGATAAAATTTTTACTGAAATGATCCAGCCAAAAATTGTAATGAATGCATTTAAAAAGTTAATGGGAGAAAATTTTATTTGTACATATTATGCTGCACAATGTTCTGTTGCCGGCTCAAGAGGTCAGAGTTTACATTTAGATTATCCTTATGTGAGCTATAATAAGCCAGGAGATAAAATACCAATTGGAATGGGCTCTAAAGATTTTTTACTAAGTTGCGGTATCTTAACTTACTTAAATGAC
>CACDHZ010000002.1:0-30000 GCA_902552705.1 uncultured Pelagibacteraceae bacterium | reverse complement strand
GCTTTCGCTACGCCTACACCTAGATGGCTTAAGCTTGCTTAATAAATTAAGTCACTGACCCATTATACAAAAGGTACGCCCTCACCCTAAAAAAGGCTCGGACTGATTGTAGGCATGCAGTTTCAGGTTCTATTTCACTCCCCTAATAGGGGTTCTTTTCACCTTTCCCTCGCGGTACTAGTTCACTATCGGTCACTGAAGAGTATTTAGGCTTAGAGGGTGGTCCCCCTATATTCGAGCAGGATTTCACGTGTCCCGCTTTACTCAAGAATTTTGTTAAACATTACTCATACGGGACTATCACCCTCTATGGTTAGCATTTCCAAACTATTCAAATTTTTTTAACAAAACTACTGGCCTATTCCATTTTCGCTCGCCACTACTAACGGAATCTCAATTGATTTCTTTTCCTCTGGTTACTTAGATGTTTCAGTTCTCCAGGTTATATCTTTAAACTTATGAATTCGGTTTAAAGTACCACATAAAGTGGTGGGTTTCCCCATTCGGAAATTTTCGGATCAAAACTTACATACAGCTCCCCGAAACTTATCGCAGTATATCACGTCCTTCGTCTTCTTTCAGTGCCAAGGCATCCACTACACGCCCTTAAACGCTTGATTTATGCACAGAAAAAAATTCTGTGTTGAATCAAATTTTGTTGGAATGTTCATCTATTCGAACATTCATTGATTGTTTATTTTAATAAACAATCGGATATAGATATTGATATTAATAATTTTTATTCACAGTTTTTAATAACTAAATGTCTCCTGGTGGAGGATAGCGGGATCGAACCGCTGACCTCCTGAATGCAAATCAGGCGCTCTCCCAGCTGAGCTAATCCCCCAGTTAAGTATGGTGGGCCGAGAAAGACTCGAACTTTCGACCCCACCCTTATCAAGGGTGTGCTCTAACCAACTGAGCTACCGGCCCTACAAGAAGGAAACATTACTTTAAGAAGAGAAATGAGGACGGTCAACATTGCCTATGTATATTATTTAGAATAAAATTTAATTTTATTCATCCTTAGAAAGGAGGTAATCCAGCCGCAGGTTCCCCTACGGCTACCTTGTTACGACTTCACCCCAGTCGCTGACTATACCGTAGTCAAGGGTTTAAAACCTTGCCTTAAGGTAGAACCAACTCCCATGGTGTGACGGGCGGTGTGTACAAGACCCGGGAACGCATTCACCGTGGCACGCTGATCCACGATTACTAGTAATTCCAGCTTCATGCACTCGAGTTGCAGAGTGCAATCCGAACTGAGGCATCTTTTAGGGATTTGCTTAACGTTGCCGTTTCGCTTCCTGTTGTAGATGCCATTGTAGCACGTGTGTAGCCCAACACGTAAGGGCCATGAGGACTTGACGTCATCCCCACCTTCCTCCAGCTTATCACTGGCAGTTCTTTCAGAGTGCCCAACTAAATGATGGCAACTAAAAGTGAGGGTTGCGCTCGTTGCGGGACTTAACCCAACATCTCACGACACGAGCTGACGACAGCCATGCAGCACCTGTGTTTCGTCCGGCCGAACCGAAAACTTTAATCTCTTAAAGTCGCGACGAACATGTCAAGTGTTGGTAAGGTTCTGCGCGTATCTTCGAATTAAACCACATGCTCCACTACTTGTGCGGGTCCCCGTCAATTCATTTGAGTTTTAACCTTGCGGTCGTACTCCCCAGGCGGTGTGTTTATCGCTTTTGCTGCGACACTGAAAATAAATTTCCAACGTCTAACACACATCGTTTACGGCATGGACTACGAGGGTATCTAATCCTCTTCGCTACCCATGCTTTCGTTCCTCAGTGTCAGTAATGATCCAGAAAGCTGCCTTCGCAATTGGTATTCTTTCTAATATCTACGAATTTCACCTCTACACTAGAAATTCTGCTTTCCTCTATCAAACTCTAGCTGAAAAGTTTTGATGGCAGTTCCAGAGTTAAGCTCTGGGATTTCACCACCAACTTTTTCAACCACCTACGAACTCTTTAAGCCCAGTAATTCCGAACTACGCTAGGTCCCTTCGTATTACCGCGGCTGCTGGCACGAAGTTAGCCGGACCTTCTTATTCGGGTACAGTCATTTTCTTCCCCGACGAAAGAGCTTTACAACCCAAGGGCCTTCTTCACTCACGCGGCATCGCTGCATCAGAGTTTCCTCCATTGTGCAAGATTCCCCACTGCTGCCTCCCGTAGGAGTTTGGGCCGTGTCTCAGTCCCAATGTGGCTGATCATCCTCTCAAATCAGCTATTGATCAAAGTCTTGGTAGGCTATTACCCTACCAACTAACTAATCAAGTGCAGGCTCATCCAATGGTGCATAAAGCTTTCTCCGTAAAGACTTATCCGGTATTAGCACAAGTTTCCTCGTGTTATTCCAGGCCAAAGGGTAGATACCCACATGTTACTCACCCGTCTGCCACTAAGTATTGCTACTTCGTTCGACTTGCATGTGTTAGGCGTGCCGCCAGCGTACGTTCTGAGCCATGATCAAACTCTCAAGTTTAAAAACGGCGCACACTAGCTTCTATATAAATTCTAAGAATAAAATTTATATAATGTTGAAGTGTGTACGACAAATTTTGGTAACCTTAACCGTCCACACTTCTCTTCTTAAATCTTTACTTTTTAAATAGCTAATTGGGCTGAAAAGCCCAATAATCCTCACAAATCTATTGATTTTACAATAATTTTATTGAGAAAGTGTGCTGCTTATAAGCTAAAATGAAAGTAAATCAAGCATTTAGCATTTAAAAAAATGCATAAATATCTAAGTAAATACAAGGTTTTTTTTTGATTTTTTGCAATTACTAAATTAATAATTGAAAATTCCAGATGATATTGATTGTAAACAAAAAAATAAAATTAATTAAAAAAAACATTGAAATTTCATTAATTTTCTTACTATTATTAATCACAATTATTAGTACCACTTTATATAATAGTTATAAAAAAATAATTAATGAAAATTATAAAGATTTAATAAATAACATTTACTTTCAAAAAAGTGTTAGTGAAATTTTTGATAATCTCACCCCTAGATATAAAAATATAAATCATAAAGTTTTGAATGGTGAAACATTTGACAAAATTTTAGACAATTATTTAGTGTCAAAAAATGAAATTCAAGAACTAAAAAAAAGTTTAGAGAGTGAATATAATTTAAATAATTTAAAAACCAATATGAATTTAATATTTACCATTGATCAATCAAATAATCAAAAAGTTACTTCATTCATGCTCCCGGTAAGTAGAACAAAGAAAATTCAATTAACAAGAAATTTAGAAACAGATTCATTCGATAAAAAAATAATTATAACAAATTTAATTAAAAAGAATATTTTTAAAGAAGGTAAAATTTTACAAAGTCTATATAAAGCTGCAATAAATTTAGATATAAAACCTAATATAATAGTTGAGTTTGCAAGGATATATGGTTTTCAAGTTGATTTTCAAAGAGATATTAGAAAAAATGATAATTTTCAAATCATGTATGAAATTTTTATAGACGAAAATGGTAAAATATTTGAAACAGGTAATATTATTTATGCAAATTTAAAATTAAGTGGAGTAAATAATTCATTATATTATTTTGATAAAAAAGGAAGTGAAGGACACTATGACGAAAATGGTAGAAGTGTTAAAAAAGCATTAATGAAAACACCAATTAATGGTGCGAGACTTTCTTCTCCCTTTGGTATGAGAAAACATCCGATTGATGGATTTAATAAAATGCACAAAGGAACAGATTTTGCAGCACCTATGGGGACACCGATAATGGCATCGGGTGATGGAGTAGTTACAAGGGCACGATGGTGTGGAGGAGGAGGAAATTGTATTAAGATTAAACACAATACAACTTATCAAACAATTTACGCACATATGAAAAATTTTGCACGAGGAATAAAAGAAGGATCTAGAGTTAAGCAAGGTCAAATTATTGGATATGTTGGTTCAACTGGAAAATCAACAGGCCCTCATTTACACTATGAGGTAATTGAAAATGGGAAAAAAATTAATTCTCAAACATTGAAGCTACCCTCTGGAAAAATTCTAAAAGGTGAAGAAAGAAAAATGTTTGAAGTATCAAGAATTAAATTAGATGTACTCAAATCAGAATTAATTGTTGGTTTAAATTAGCTTACAGCAGATTTCTTTTTACTATCTTGTTCTAAATTACTTTCTTTATCCAATTGACTTTCATTTTTACTTTCACCATCAACTGATTTTACTGATGCAACTGAAGATGAATTTACCTTCGCTATTTTTGCGTTTTCTTGCTCTTTTTGAATTCTAGTAAAGTGGTCGGCATGTTGAAAATAGCTCTCAGATAAAATCTTATCTCCACTTGCTAAGGCTTCTCTTGCTAGATCATTATATTTTTCAATTAATTTTACTGCATTATGATTATTTCTACCTGGGGATCTTCTTTGAAAATTGTCATTATTAGAAAACTTAATACTATCGTTATTATTTCTAAATGATGATCTTCTGTTGTTATTATTTCTATAAGAAGATCTTCTGTTATTATTTCTAAATGTAACCATATTTTTTAATTAAATTTTAGTACAAATTATACATCGATCATTATCAGCATAATCTTTAATGACTTTGTCAATATAATAACCTTTATTTTCTAGTAAACTCTTCACTTTTTCTCTTTGATTAAATCCTATCTCTAAAATTAATTTTCCTTTTCTTTTAATCAGAATACTTGCTTTATTTATTACTTTTCTGATATTTGAAAACCCATCACATCCACCATTTAAGGCTAATTTTGGTTCAAAATTAACAATATCTTTATCCAAATATTTTAAATTTGATAATTCAATATAAGGAGGATTTGATACAATAAGATCATATTTCCCTATTATAAAATTGTCAATACTAGAATGAAAAAACTTTACTCTATTACTTAAGTTAAGTTGTTTTGTATTGAATTTACTTACATTTATACTTTTTTTGGAGATATCTATTCCTGTTCCATAAAAGTTTGGTCTTTCTTTTATTATTGATAAAAGTATACATCCACTTCCAGTGCCAATATCTAAAATTTGTGCTTTAGACTTCTTTGAAAAAATTTTTAAAACTTGTTCAACTATTATTTCTGTATCAGGACGAGGGATTAATACATCATTATTAACAAAAAACTCATCATTCCAAAACTCTTTTTTGTTTGTTAAATAAGCTACTGGTTCTCCTTTGGCTCTTCTTTTAATTAAATCATCAAATTTTTTTAATTTTTTAAAATTTAAAACTTTTTTAGGATTTAAGATAATATACTTTTTATCTTTATTTATTAATTTAGATAATAATATTTCGCTATCAAGTTGAGGAGTTAATACTTTATTCCTCTTCAAAATACTAATCCCTTTATTTAAAGTTTGTCTTATATCCATTTCAACTAAGATTACTTAATTTTTCCTCCTGTGCCTGTAATGTCAAACTTTCCAACATCTCATCAAATGCTTCTCCTTCTAAAAATGCTTGGAGTTTGTGTAGCGTTAGGTTTATTCGATGGTCTGTTACTCTTCCCTGTGGAAAATTATACGTTCTTATTCTTTCTGACCTATCTCCTGTTCCTATCTTACTTTTTCTATCTTTTGATCTCTCACCTTCTATTCTTGATCTCTCCAATTCATAAAGTCTTGACCTTAAAATTAACATTCCTTTTGCTTTATTTTTATGTTGAGATTTTTGATCCTGTTGAGACACTGATATCCCTGTTGGAATATGAGTTATTCTTACGGCACTATCAGTTGTATTTACAGATTGTCCTCCAGGGCCACCAGCTCTAAAAACATCTATACGTAGATCTGAGTCATTTATTTTTATATCAACTTCTTCTGCTTCAGGTAAAACGGCTACTGTCGCAGCAGAAGTGTGGACTCTTCCTTGAGTTTCGGTGTCTGGAACTCTTTGAACTCGATGGACACCACTTTCGTATTTTAAAGTTGAATAGATATTTTTTCCTCTTATTGTTGCAATTACCTCTTTAAGACCACCCGCTTCACTTTGAGACATACTTATCAGTTCTAAATCCCATTTTTTTTTATGACTTACTTTTTCATACATTTTAAAAAGGTCCGAGGCGAATAAGCTTGCTTCCAACCCACCAGTACCAGCTCTAATTTCTATAATTGCATTTTTTTTGTCCGCATCGTCCTTGGGTAATAAGAATAATTTTAAATTTTTTTCTATTTTTTGATTTTCTAATTTAAGATTTTTTAACTCTGTTTCTGCCATTACTTTAATTTCATTATCACTCTCAGAATCCCCAATAATTTTTTCTAAATCTTTTTTTTCTTTTTCAAATGAAGAATATTTTTTGACATCACTTATTACTTCATTTAAGTCTGAATATTCTTTTGATTTTTCAGCAAATAGTTTTTTGTCTAATTCTCCAGTTGATAATTCTTTTTCTAATAAGGAATGTTTTAATATCAATTCTTCAATAGTTTTTAAGGGTATCATTATATTTTTTTTTCAAGCTGAGCGGCTTTTTTTTCAACTTCACTCACAACCTTGGATATTATGTCTTCTGATAAAACTTTTTCAGTTTGAATACCAGATAAATAAAGCATATTATTTCCTTTGCCACCTCCAGTAATTCCTATATCAGTCATTGCAGCTTCTCCTGGTCCATTTACAACACACCCAATAATTGACAAAGTTAAGGGAGTTTTTATGTGAGAAAGTCGATCCTCTAATATTTTAACCGTATCAATTACTTGAAAAGCCTGTCTTGCACAAGATGGGCATGAAATGATCTTTACTCCTCTATTCCTTAAATTAAGGGATTTTAATATTTCATTTCCAATTTTTACTTCATTAACTGGATCATCAGATAATGAAATTCTAATTGTATCGCCAATTCCATCTAGTAAAAGTGTGCCTAAACCTATTGATGATTTAATACTTCCAGAAATAAAACTCCCTGCTTCTGTAATTCCTAGGTGAAGCGGATAGTCAGTTACTTTTGAAAGTTTTCGATATGCTTCAATTGAAAGAAAAACATCTGATGATTTAACACTAATTTTGAAATTAAAAAAACCTTTATCCTCTAAAATTTGAATATTTCTTTGAGCACTCTCAACTAAAGCTTCTGGGCACGGTTCTTTGTATTTTTCTAAAATATCTCTTTCAAGTGAGCCTGAATTAACACCAATTCTAATTGAACAATTATTATCTTTAGCAGCTTGCAAAATATCATGAATTTTTTTTTTATCACCAATATTGCCAGGATTTATTCTTAAACAACTTGCACCATTTTTTGCTGCTTCAATTGCTCTTTTATAATGAAAATGAATATCTGCAATTATAGGTATATCAACATGTTTGATAATTTCTTTTAAAGCTTTTGACGAAGACTCATCTGGACAAGAAACCCTAACTAAATCTGCACCTTCACTTTGAATTTCGTTAATTTGTTTAATCGTAGACTTTACATCAGTTGTCAAAGTATTGGTCATAGATTGTACAGATATTGGATTATCTCCACCTACTTTAACTTTACCAACTCTGATAACTTTCGTTTTTTTTCTCTTAATATCTCTGAATGGCCTTATACTCATTTTTTATTTATCTAATTTAAACTCCTTATGTAAAGCTGTTAAAGCTTTTTTTGTATTTTTTTTATCAATTAAAACTGAGATTTTAATTTCTGATGTGGAGATTACTTTAATATTAATTTTTTTATTAGCTAATGATTTAAACATTCTAAATGTTACTCCGGGAGTTGTTATCATTCCAACCCCAATTATAGAGATTTTTGAAACTCCTTTTTCAAATAATAATTTTCTGAAGTTAATATTTTTATTATTTACGATTATTTTTCTTGTTTTATTCAAATCCTCATTCTTAATTGTAAAAGTTAAATCTGTTTCTTTTCCATTTGATGAAATATTTTGAACGACCATATCAACATTTATTGAATTGCTTGATAATGGTCTAAAAATAGATGCTGCCACACCAGGCTTATCTTTAACTCCAATTAAGGTTACTTTAGCATCATTATACGTTGATGTAATCCCAGTAATAATTTTGTTATTAATGATATTTGATCTTCTAGTTATTAATGTACCTGGTTTTTTTATAAATGATGATTTAACCTCAATGTCAATTCTATTTAATCTTGCGTCTTGAATTGAAACTGGTTGCATTACTTTAGCTCCTAAAGATGCCATTTCTAGCATCTCTTCATAGGAAATTACTTTTATTTTTTTTGCTCTTTTTAATTTGTTTGGATCGGTTGTATATACTCCTTCAACATCAGTATAAATTATACATCTTTTTGCTTTAAAGAACTTTGCTAACATAATTGCACTTGCATCTGAGCCCCCTCTTCCAATCGTTGTAATCCTGTCATCATTATTGATGCCTTGAAAACCAGTTATAATTGGTATTCCACCCTCTTTAAGATATTTAACAATTTTATTTTTATTAATTTGACAAATTCTTGAATTTTTATGAAAACCTCTCGTTAATATTGGTATTTGCCATGCTAACCAAGATCTAGATTTTATACCTAAATGAATAAGTCTTGCTGCTATCAATGAACAAGCGGCTTGTTCTCCAGAGGAAACAAGTACATCATACTCTGAATCAGAAAAATTTCCACTTATCTCTTTAGATTTTTTAACTAAATCATTTGTCACACCTTTCATCGCGGATGAAACTACAATTACTTTATATTTTTTTTTTTGATAATTTCTTATTATTTCAGTAACTTTTTTGATTTTTTCAATTGTACCAACTGATGTTCCGCCAAATTTTAATACTACAATTTTCATGATAGAATTTTCTCTAAAAATTAAAATATATTGATAAAATACATCTTGAATATAAAGTCAATTTACAAATGAAAACTAACACAATAAATAAAAAAGAAATAGAAAAATTTTCTAAAATTGCTGAGGAATGGTGGAATCCTGATGGTAAGTTTAAGCCTCTTCATAATTTTAACCCTATTAGAATAAAATATATAAAAGAAAATATAATTACAAATTTCAATATAAAACACTCTGATAAGCCACTCAAAAACATTAATATACTAGATATAGGATGTGGTGGGGGATTGCTATCAGAACCAATGTGTAGACTGGGTGCTAATGTTGTTGGAATAGATGCTTCAGAAAAGAATATTAATGTTGCTAAATTTCATGCGAAAAAAAACAATCTTAAAATTGATTATAAAATAGGTTCACCAGAAAAATTAAAAACTGTAAAAAAGTTTGATGTAATTTTAAATATGGAAATAGTTGAACATGTAGAAAATATAAATTTTTTTATTGAACAAAGCTCAAATTTATTAAAAAAAAATGGTATAATGTTTACAGCAACCTTAAATAAAACACTTAAATCATATGTATTCGCAATTATAGGTGCTGAATATATTTTAAAATGGTTACCTATTGGAACTCATGATTGGGAGAAGTTTGTTAAACCAAAAGATTTAATAAATATTTCTAAAAAAAATAATTTAGAACTAAAGAAATTAGATGGGATGAAATTTAACATATTTAACAACAGCTGGGAAGTAAGTAACGATGTTTCTGTTAATTATATAGCTAAGTTTATAAAAAACTAATTTATATTATCTTTTATCCAAGGTATAATTTCTGTTTCTATACCTTCTTCTTTCAATTCTTTTAGATCTTCTTTTGAAGCTTCACCATAAATTCCTTTTGAATTTTTTTTATTTTTGTAATGAAGTGATCTTGCCTCATAAGCAAAATTTTCACCAACATATTTAAAATTTTTTTTAATAAATTTTTGATATTGAGAAATTGCATTTTTTATTTTGTTATATTTCTTACTTTTGATGCTAATTTCATCATTTTTTTTTGATCTAACTATGCTTGGTGACATTAAAGTTTTTTCAACATTTAAAGAGTCACAAAAGTGACAATTAAGGAATTTTTTTTTTTTAAGTTTTTCAAATTCTATAGATGAAGAAAACCAACTATCAAAATAAGTTTCACAATCTCTACATCTAAGTTTATATTTGATCATCTTATTTAATTAAAAGTTAACTCCTATAATCTGCATTTATTTCAATATATTTTTTAGTCAAATCCATAGTGTAAGCAGTAAAATTTTTTTTTCCTAAATTTAGATCAATATCTATATCAATTTTATTTTCTTCTTTCATATAAACTTTTGCATCATCTTCAATATACATTTTTGACAATTGACCTTTATCAATAATTTTCATATGTCCTAATTTAATAGATAATTTGCTAATCTCAATATCTACATCTGTTTTTCCAATAGCCATAATTATTCTTCCCCAGTTAGGGTCATTGCCAGCGATTGCAGTTTTTACCAAAGATGAATTTGCAATTGAAAAAGCAATTTTTTTTGCATCTTCTTCTGTTCTTGATCTTAAAACATTAACTGTAATGAATTTACTTGCTCCTTCCCCGTCAGCTACTACTCTTTTTGCTAAATTTAATAAAACTATATGTAAAGATTCATCAAAACTTTTTATTTTTTTATCATTAATATTTTTTATGTCTGTATTATTAACTTTACCAGTAGAAAAAATTGTCACCATGTCATTTGTACTTGTATCTCCATCACAAGTTATAGCATTAAAAGTTGTTTCAATATTTTTTTTTAGCAATTTAGTTAAAATTTCATTCGATAAATCTGCGTCAGTAAAAATATAGCCTAAAGTTGTTGCCATATTTGGAAAAATCATTCCAGAACCTTTTGCAATCCCATATATTTTAATTTTCTTGTTACCAATTTCACAATGTTCCATAGCTAATTTCGGCTTTAAATCTGTAGTCATAATTCCTAGAGCAGCCTTCATCCACACATATTTATTTTGAATATAATTAATTTTCTTAATCAATTCTGGAACCTTACTCTTTATTTTTTCTGTTGGATATTTTTCTCCTATTGTTCCAGTACATCCAAAAATAATTTCATCTGAAGTTATTTTTTTGGGATTAGCGTCATCTTCAATTTGCTTTTTTGACAGTCCAATTGAAATTTCTTCTGCTATTTCTTTTAAACCCTTATAGCCATTAGGGCCAGTGAATGTATTTGCATTTCTAGCGTTAACTATTAGTGATTTAACTTTTTTGCTTTTAATATTGCGATTCCATTTAATATTTTCCGAAACTATTTTTGATTTTGTATAAACTGAGGCATAATTTGCCCCATCTCTGAAATAAAACATTACTAAATCATCCCTACTTTTTTCATATAAATTTGCGCTAATAGTGGATATTGAAACTCCATCCAAATGGTCTAAATCCTGAAAGTCATTCATTTTTGACTTAGAAGCTTGGGAGTTTATTAAATTTTTAAAATTTATAGGCATATATTTAAAATATCTATTTAATGATTATATTAAAAGTTATAATTAATTATATATCAAAAAATTAGATGCTTAATCCTTTAAATTTCATATCAAAATTCATTAAATCGAGTAATCAGAAAGAACTTGATAGAATTTCCAAGATTGTCGAAAAAGTCAATCATTTGGAGGATACCTTTAAAGAAATTTCTAATGAAGAATTTCCTAAAAAAACATTAGATTTGAAAAAAAGACTTAATGAAGGAGAAGAAATAAATGATTTGTTACCTGAATCATTTGCGCTTGTAAGAGAGGCATCAAAAAGAGTTAGAAATGAAAGACACTTTGATGCACAAATAATAGGTGGAGTTGTTCTTCATGAGGGAAAGATAGCAGAAATGAAAACTGGAGAAGGTAAAACACTTACTATTTGTCTCGCAGCTTATTTAAATGCACTAAACGGAAGAGGCGTTCATATAGTTACAGTCAATGATTATCTAGCAAAAAGAGATGCTCAAGAAATGGGAGAAATTTATAAACTATTAGGATTAACTTCTGGCTTTATAAATAATTATCAAGATGACCATGAAAGAAAAAAAAATTATAATTACGATATTACATATGCAACAAATAGTGAATTAGGATTTGATTATTTAAGAGATAATATGAAATATTCTAAAGAACAGATGGTACAAAGAGGTCATGCTTTTACAATCGTTGATGAAATAGACTCTTGTTTAATAGACGAAGCCAGAACACCGCTAGTAATTTCTGGAGCAGAAGAAAGTAAACAAGATCAATATGTAGCAATTGATAGACTTATTAAAAAATTAAAACCAGAACACTATGAAATTGATGAAAAAGATAAAAATATTTTACTTACAAATTCAGGTATAAATAGTGTTGAAGAAATATTTTTGAATGCTGGGATTTTGAAAAATAAAAATTTTTACGATCCAGAAAATCTAAGTTTAGTACACCATGTCAATCAATCATTACGTGCTAATCACTTATTTGAAAAAGGAAGAGATTATATAGTTAAAGATGGAATATTAAAAATTATTGATGAGCTTACAGGAAGAATATTAGAAGGAAGAAGATTTGGAGACGGATTACATCAAGCTTTAGAGGCAAAAGAAAGAATCGATGTTCAGGCAGAAAATCAAACTCTTGCTTCTATTACTTATCAGAATTATTTTAAACTATATGATAAAATTTCAGGATGTACAGGTACAGCCGCAACAGAGTCTGAAGAATTCTATGAAATTTATAAATTAGTTGTTGTAATCATTCCAACTAATAAAAAAATGATAAGAAAAGATTGGAATGATCAAATTTTTAGAACTGAAGTAGAGAAAAATAAATCAATTATAAAAAAAATTCTTGAATGTAACAAAATAGGCCAGCCAATTTTGATTTTTACTTCCAGTATTAATAAGTCAGAAATTTATTCAAAATTACTTAAAAAAGAAAATATAAAGCATGTTGTTTTAAATGCGAAGAATCATGAAAATGAAGCTGAAATTATTGCAAATGCTGGAAAAATAGGTTCAGTAATAATTACTACAAGTATTTCGGGAAGAGGTGTTGATATTCAATTAGGTGGAAAAAAAGGTAGCCAACCAAGTAATGAACTTTCAATTAACAAAGATAAAATAAAATCACTAGGAGGTTTATTTGTTATTGGCACTGAAAGGATGGAGTCCCGTAGAGTTGATAATCAAGCAAGAGGACGTGCTGGTCGTCAAGGAGATGAGGGAAGCTCAATATTTTACGTTAGTTTAGAAGATGATTTAATGCGAATTTTTGGGTCAGATTCTATGAATAATATTCTTCAGAAGCTTGGATTAAAAGATGGAGAAAGTATTGATCATCCATGGATTAACAAAGCGCTTGAGAGGGCACAACAAAAAGTTGAAGCTAGAAACTTTGATATAAGAAAAAACTTATTAAAATTTGATGATGTTTTAAATGATCAGAGACAAGTAATATTTTCTCAAAGAAACAGTGTAATGAATAGTGAAAAAATCTTTGATTATTCAGATAAGTTTTTATCAGAACTTATTGATGATTTAGTCAAATTAAAGGCTCAAAATCTATCAAAAGCAAAAAATAGCGAATTCGATAATCGATTAAAAACTTTACTTGGAAAAAGCATTATTAATGAAGAATATAAAGACTTTACTAATTCAAAAGATCAAGTTTTTAAAGAAAAAATTATTTCAAAATTTGCAGAGTCAAGAGATGAAAGAATAAAAATTTTAGATGAACAAAAAGCAAAAGAAATCGAAAAAAGAATTTTTCTTCAATGTATTGATTTAAGTTGGAAATCACACATACAATATCTTGAACAATTAAGACAAGTAATAGGTCTTAGGTCATATGGTCAAAGAGATCCATTAATCGAATATAAGAAAGAAGCTTTTCATTTATTTGAAAACTTATTAGATAAATTGAAATTAGATTTTGTTACTATATTAATGAATTTAAAAATTATTGAAAAACCAATAGAAGAAGTAAAAGAGACAAAAATAGATCCTAAATATGTTGGAAAAAAAATGAGAAGAAATGAACCATGTTTTTGTGGATCAGGTAAAAAATATAAGCACTGTTGTGGAGCACTATGAAAAAAATATTAAATAACTCAATAAAATTATAACAACAGATAGAATTCCTAAATTAGTTTTAGATTTTAATATTTTTTGAATAAATCTATTAATTTTGTTTTCTTTCATGCTTAATGTATTCAAATCATCTGAATGACTAATAAAACCTTTAGTTCTTCCAATAGTCAAAAATTTATTTTTTCTATGATTTAAAACATCCTCTCCGCTCATATTAAGAAATTCATTAAGATTATCTTCTATAGATTTTCTTACATTGCTTAAAATAAGATCTCTATCTCTATGAGCACCACCAATCGGTTCAGAAATTATTTCATCAATAACTTTTAATTCTAATAAATCTCTAGATGATAATTTCATTGCTTTTGCAGCATCAAGCATTTTTTTAGGATCTCTCCATAATATTGTGGCACATCCCTCCGGAGATATTACTGAGTAAATTGCATTCTCTAACATTATAACTTTATTAGAAGATGCTAATGCTATTGCACCACCTGAGCCACCTTCTCCTATAATAAAAGAAAATGTTGGAACGTTTAATGACATGCAACATTCTATTGATTTTGCAATTGCCTCGGCTTGTCCTCTCTCTTCAGCTCCAACACCGGGATATGCTCCAGGAGTATCTATAAAAGAGATTATTGGAATATTAAATTTATCTGCAAGCTTCATTAACCTTATAGTTTTTCTATAACCCTCTGGTCTCATCATACCGAAGTTTCTTTCCATTCTAGATTGAAGGTCATCTCCTTTTTCTTGACCAATTACTAAAACAGATTTTTCATTGAATTTTGCAAATCCAGCTATAACTGATTTATCTTCTCCATAATATCTGTCACCAGACAAAGCTATAAAATCTTCAAATAAATTTTCTATAAAAAATTTAGCTTTAGGTCTATCCTCATGTCTAGCTACTAAAGTTGTTTGCCAAGGATCAAGATTAGAATAGACCTGCTTTAATTTATTATTAATTTCTAGTTGAATTTCTGTAATTTTTTTTGTGTCTACTTCGGAAAGTCCATCTTTATTATATGGGTCTTTAAGATTTTCTACTTCTTCCTCTAAATTTTTTATATCAGTTTCAAAGTTTAAATAATTTTTCATCTTTGCAGGTTAACTATTTATTAGTTGCTAAAAAAGGCAATAAAGTGATTTAATTAATTTTTTATTATTTTTCAACTATACTTATGTTGAAAGTTCTATTTTAACTTGCAATATAAAAACTCAATAAATATAATGTTTTTGCTAAATATATTGGCTTTTTATTGAGATTTTCGTCAACAAAACAATAATGTGATTAAAAAAAATTTATGAAAAAACAATATACCAAAATAAACAATCTCTCAGTATCTAGTGATCTTTTAGATTTTGTAAATAATGAACTCTTAAAAGATACAAAAATTTTACCAGAAAATTTTTGGAGTGGATTTGATAAAGCAGTTCATGAATTAACTCCTAAAAATAAAGAACTAATAAAAATTCGAGAAGATCTACAAAAAAAAATAGACACCTGGCACATTAAAAATAAAAGTAATGAAATTAATCTTGAAGAATATAAAAAATTTTTAAAAGAAATTGGTTATTTAAAAGAAGTAGGTCCAGATTTTAAAATTGAAACCAAAAATGTAGACGAAGAAATCACAAGTATTGCTGGACCTCAATTAGTTGTTCCCATAATGAACGAAAGATACGCACTTAATGCTGCTAATGCGCGATGGATGAGTTTATATGATAGCTTATATGGGACAGACGTAATTAAATCTGAAGAAGGTGGCAGTGAAAGATATGATCCTCTACGAGGTCAAGAAGTTATAAAATATGTTAGAGAATTTTTAGATAAACATATACCAATAGATGGTACTAGCTGGAAGAATATATCTAGTTTAAAAGTTAATAATGGAAATCTCATAATTAATAAAAATAATTCAGAATATAAATTAAAAAATATAGAAAAATTTATTGGTCATAGAGGAGAAAGTAATAAGCCCTCAGGAATAATACTTAAGAATAATAAACTCCATATAGAAATAATTATAAATCCTAGAGCTTTTAGTGCAGCACATGATATTGCTGGTATAAGTGATGTAATTGTTGAAGCAGCTGTTTCAACAATATGTGATAATGAAGATAGCGTAGCTGCAGTCGACGCAGAAGATAAAGTTATTTGTTATAGAAATTGGTTGGGACTAATGAAAGGTAATCTAAAAACAACTTTTGTTAAAGGTGGTAAAAAGTTAGAACGAAAATTAAATCCTGATAGAAGTTATATTTCTAAAGATGGAATAGGACTTAAATTACATGGAAGAAGTTTATTATTAGTTAGAAATGTTGGTCACCTTATGACTAATCCAGCAATTACTTTAAAGGATGGATCAGAAATTCCTGAAGGAATTATGGATGCGTTTATAACTTCAGCTGCATGTTTACATGATATGAAAAACAAAAAAAATTCAAGAACAGGATCTATTTATATTGTTAAACCAAAAATGCACGGTCCTGATGAAACAACATTTACTGATCAAATTTTTACAAAAGTTGAAGAAGTTCTGAAATTAGAAAAATATACTTGTAAAATTGGTATTATGGACGAAGAAAGAAGAACTTCTTCAAACTTAAAAGAGTGTATTAGATCTTTAAAAAACAGAGTTTTTTTTATTAACACAGGTTTTCTTGATCGAACAGGTGATGAGATGCACACTTCTATGGAGGCTGGACCTATGATTAAAAAAGGTGATATGAAAAAATCTAAGTGGATTAACGCTTATGAAAATAATAACGTAGATGTTGGTCTTAGATGTGGTTTTTCTGGTAAAGCACAAATTGGTAAAGGTATGTGGGCAATGCCTGATAAAATGGCTGACATGATGGAACAAAAAACTAATCATCTGGAAGCAGGTGCAAACTGTGCTTGGGTTCCGTCACCTACTGCAGCAGCACTACATGCCTTACATTATCATGAGATAAATATTTTTGAAAAACAGAAAGAATTAGAAAATAGAGAAGCAGCAAAATTAGACGATCTTTTAACGATACCTATAGCAGATCGACCAAATTGGTCTACTCAGGAAATTAATTCTGAAATTTCAAATTCCGCTCAAACACTATTAGGCTATGTTGTAAGATGGATTGATCAAGGTGTAGGTTGTTCTAAAGTACCAGATATTAATAACATCGGTTTAATGGAAGATAGAGCCACTTTGAGAATTTCTTCACAACATATAGCTAACTGGATTCATCATGGAGTTTGTACAAGTAAACAAGTCTTAGAAATAATGAAAAAAATGGCAAAAATTGTTGATGAACAAAATAAAAATGACAAATTATATCAAAATATGTCTCCAAATTTTGATAAATCTATTGCATTTAAAGCTGCTTGTGATTTAATTTTCCATGGAAGAACACAGCCATCTGGCTATACAGAGCCTCTTTTACATTTAAATAGACTTATCAAAAAAGATTAATCAGAATTTTTTTTAATTCCTGTTCTATTTTTAAATGCAGAATATAGTGTACCATCATCTAAACTTTCTATTTCTCCCCCAACTGGTAAACCTTGTGCAAGCTTGGAAACTTTAACATTAGTTTTTTTAAGACTATCTTGTATATAATGAGCTGTAGTTTGGCCCTCTACTGTAGCACTCGTTGCTATTATAACTTCCTCAATATTGTCTTTTATAACTCTTTCAACTAAAGAATTTATAAGCAGATCTTCTTTTCTTTGACCAACAGATGAGATTGTTCCACCCAGAATATGGAAATAACCATTATAAATATTAGAACTTTCTATTGACCATTGATCTGCAATATCTTCTACAACGCAAATTTTATTATACTCTTTATTGGCATCACCACAGTTATGACAACCCTGTGCATTTGATTTTAATGTGCCACAAAACTGACATCTAATAACATTTTTGTAAACCTGAGCTAAAGTACTAGCCATTGGTTTAACCAGTTCATCTCTATTATTGATAAGTTTTAATACTATCCTTTTTGCAGATTTTGGACCTAAACCAGGAAGTTTAGCAATCAACTTAATCAACTCCTCTATTTCGTTAATTTTTTGCATCTAATCAAAATGGCCACTTAAAACCTGGAATTCCAAGTCCACTTGTAGACTTAGATAATTCTTCAGATGTTTTAGTCTTTAACTCTGATTTTGCATTATTATAAGCCGCTACAATTAAATCTTCTATAATAACCTTATCTTCTTTAATGACTTCATCTGATAGATTTATATTTATCATTTCATTGTTACCGTTAAGTGTGATCTTTACAGAATTTGAACCCGACACTCCTTCAGCTTGAATATTTTTAATTTTTTCCTGACTTTCTTTCATTTTAGACTCTAATTCTTTGGCTTTATCTAGAATTTTTTTAAAATCAGTCATTATTTTTCTTTCTTGTTTGATTGAACATCAATTAAAATTGCATCTGGAAATTTTTTTAAAAAATTTTTATGTATTAATGAGTCTTTAACTTTTTTTACTAACTCTTTTTTTAAATTAACTTGTTCCTCTTTCTTTGATGGTTTTCCTTTAGTTTTACTAAGTGTTATGATCCATCTTTCGTTGGTCCAATCATAAAGTTTTAAAGATAAATCTTTAATAAAATTTTTGTCTAAATCATCATTAAATGAGATTTCAATTCTTTTATTTTCAAAACTAACAAGATTAACATTTTTTTCTAATTCGTACTTTAATTTTATTTCTTTTTTAACAGAACATAATTCTAATAAATCATCAAAGGAATTGATATTACTTTCATTCGCTTTAATTTCATTTTTTTCTTTTAATGTAATATCTTTTTCTTGAGCAATATTTTTAATTTGACCAATAGCTTCTGTTTTATCTTTTATTTTAAATAATTCTTCACTTTCTTTTTTTTTTTGTAGAGAGGTTTGGTTATTTATTTTATTGTTTTCATAGGGTGTTTGAATGTTATATTCTGTTTTATTTTTTATATTTTTTAAATGCATTAATCTAATTAAAAACATTTCCATAGATAAATGTTGATTAGAAACAATGTCAAGTTCATCTAGTGTCTTAATGGTAAATTGCCAAAATAGTATTAGGGTTTCACTATCAACCATTTCGGAAATTTCTTTAATTTTTTTAAACTCCTCATCATTTAAAGAAAAATTAGTACCCTCAATACTTAATGAATTGATATTCTTAAAATAATATAAAAGCTCTAAAAAATCGTTAATAAAAATTTTAGGCTCAACTCCTTGATCATAAATTTTTTTATAAGTATTTAGAACTTCTATTTCTTTTCCTTCAAATATAAGTTGAAATAAATCAATTAATTGTGACTTATCAAAATAACCAAATATTTTTTGAGCAGAATTTAAATCCAGTTCTTCCTTATTAGAAAGTGTAAGAAGTGCTCTATCTAATAAAGAAAGTGCATCTCTTACTGAACCTTCAGAAATTTTAACTATCAATTTGAGAGCATCATCTGATACCAATCCATTCTCTTTAGTCTTAATCATTTTAATAAATTCAAATAGTTCCACGGATCTAATTCTAGATAAATCAAACCTTTGGCAACGTGATACAACTGTTATTGGAATTTTTTTTATTTCTGTTGTAGCAAAAATAAATTTTAAATACTCTGGCGGTTCCTCTAATGTCTTCAATAATGCATTAAATGCCTGCTTACTAAGCATATGAACTTCATCAATAATAAATATTTTATATTTAGCACTTGTAGGCCCATATCTTGAAAATTCTATTAAATCTCTAACATCATCTACACCAGTTTTGCTTGCTGCATCCATTTCTAAAACATCAATATGATTAGAGTTTGAAATAGACTTACAATTTTCACAAAAATCATCTTTACAAATTTTATCAACACCGTTTGAGCAGTTTAAAGCTTTGGCAACTATTCTTGCTATAGTAGTTTTTCCAACTCCTCTAATACCTGTAAAAAGATAAGCATTTGGAACTTTATTAAACTTAATGGAATTTTTAATTGTTTCTGCAACAACATTTTGACCTATAAGATCATCAAATGTCTGTGGTCTATATTTTAGCGCTAAAACTTTTGTATTTTTATTCATTTTATCAGGAGACTAGAACCTGAAAAACTGTCTCTACGACTGCTTCTGTTAAGATCTGGTCGGGTTCAAGCAGTTTTCACCTCTAGCCTCCTAAAAAATATTATAACAGTAATGTTTTCTAATCTACAAGAAAAGTCTATTAGTTATTTATTTCTGAATTCATCTGCTTCAAAAACACCCAACACGTGAAAATCTTGACAATGAAGATCCAATTCTTCTAAAGATTTTTGTACTTTAGGGTCCTCAATGTGGCCATCAAGATCACATAAAAAAAAATAGGTTTCAAATGAGTTTTGCTCAGGATAACTTTGTAATTTTGTAAGATTAACTCCATTAATAGCAAAACCACCTAAAGACTGATAAAGAGCAGCAGGTTTACTTTTTAATTTAAATAAAAAGGACGTTATATATTTTTTATCTCCAAAGACTGGTTGTAAAACTTCCTTTCCCATGATTAAAAATCTCGTAACATTAAGATTTTCATTTTCTATATTAGATGCAATTATTTTTAAATTATAAATTTTAGCACTCAAAGAGGAAGCAATTGCAGCAGCACTCTTAACTTTATTTTTAGAAATTTTTTCAGCAGATCCTGCTGTATCAGCTCTTACGTGTCCAATTAAATTATTTTTTTTTAAAAAATCAGAACATTGGGATAATCCTTGAGCATGTGAAAAAACATCTTTTATATCACTTAATTTACTTTCTGGTAAACCTAACAATTTATGTTCAATCTTCTGAAAATGTTCTCCTTGAATATTTAATCTATATTTAAAAATTAAATATTCTATTCCTATATTTCCTGTTATTCTATTTGCCTCAGGAACAACTACTTTTGAATTATTTTCAGATGAAGCTTTTAAAAAACATTCATCAAATGTCTTACAAGGTATAACTTCAGCTTCAGGTTCAATATTAAGTGCTGCTAAATGTGAATAAGCTCCAAAAGTTCCTTGAATATAAATTTTACTCATTGCTACGATTTATATTCCATAATTTTTTTTATAGCTAGATAATCTTCCTCTGTATCAACACCAATTGGTGATGATTTTGCCAGTACTACATTAATTTTCATTTTATTATCTAGAGCTCTTAGTTGTTCTAATCTATTCTCTTTTTCATTTTTTGTTTGAGGCAAATTAATAAACTTTTCTAATGCAGCTACTCTATAAGAATAAATTCCAATATGATGATAAATATTTTTATAATTTTTTGAAAAATTTTTTCTAGTAAAATTTAAAGCTAAAGAAAAATTTTTTTGATTTAGATTGTCTTGTGTAATGACTTTAACTAAATTTTTATTATCATGCATTTTATTATCCTCTATATTTGCCGCTAGCGTTCCTATCTCAGAATCATTATTAATCATAAATTTATTTAGATTAATAATATCACTTGTATCAATATTTGGTTCATCTCCTTGTAGATTTAATATGAAATCTATATTTTTGAAATCTAATTTTTTATAGGCTTCAAAAATCCTATCTGTCCCAGTTTTGTGGTCACTTCGGGTCAAAATTCCTCTTCCTCCATTTTTTTTGACATCTTCAAGTATTTCATTATTTTCTGTTGCCACTACTACTTCGCCAATATTTGCCTGTTCAGCTTTCTTAAATACATGAGAAATAATAGATAAATTATTAATCTTTAAAAGAGGCTTTCCGGGCAGTCTTGAAGCTCCCATCCTTGAAGGAATTAATATTAATGTTTTTGTCATTACAAAATTACTAAGTTTATGCGTCTAACCGACGCAAAATCAAAGATTAAAAAATAAGTATCTTTTTTAATTATCATGTTATATGTCCAAAATAATATTTTTAAAATGGATTCGTTTGAAATAAATAAAATAATAGCTGCAATTATACTTGTGGTAGTGATTATTGTGGGTTTAGACAAAATTTCAGAAACTATATTCTTCGTAAAAAAACCCGAAAAACCAGGTTATGAAGTGGAAGTTGTGACCGCTTCAGCGACTAGCAAAAGTAGTGTGACTGAAATAGTTGATATCTCAAAACTTATGGCAATGGGAGATCTTGAGCATGGTAAAAAGGTTTTTAAAAAATGTGCTGCTTGTCATAGTATCAATAAAGGTGGAAATAATAAGATTGGTCCAAAACTCTGGAATGTAATGTTTAGACCTGTAGGTGCAGTTTCGGATTACAAATACTCAAAAGCTCTAGCAAATTATAAAAAAGAATGGAGCTGGGAAGAAATGAATGGCTTTTTAATCAAACCTTCAAAATGGATAGCTAACAATAAAATGGGTTTTGCTGGTTTAAAATCTGAAAAAGATAGAGCATCAATAATGATTTATCTAAATCAAAATAGTGACTCTCCCAAAGCTTTACCTTAATTTTCCAAAGCAATATAATAAAATACTTTTCTGGACATAAATTCTGTTCAGTGCTTGCTGCCAAACTTTAGATTGTTTTCCAAGAAAAACATCATCTGAAACTTCTGGTCCTCTTGGTAAACAATGTAAAAATATGGCATCTTTTTTGGCAACATTCATTAATTTTGAATTTATTGTAAAATTTTTAAAATCTTTATTTTTTTTACTTTTGTTAACTTTATCATTCAATGATATAACTTTATCTGAAAAAATTACATCTGCACTTAGAGCTGCTTTTTTAGCATCATTAAATATGTTTATTTTTTTTTTATTTTTATGAACCCAATCTATTATTGATTTTTTAGGTCTATAATTAGTAGGGCAACCTATATTAAGATTAAAAGAAAATTTTACAGAAGCAGCAATTAAACTATTAAGAACATTATTGGAATCTCCTATCCAACAAATATTTAATTTTGAAATAGGCTTTTTTTTTATTTCTTCGACAGTGAAAATATCTGATAACACTTGGGTAGGGTGTGAAGAGGGACTCAAGCCATTAATAATTGGTATTTTAAGATGCTTTTTAAATTCTTCTAATTTAGTGTCACTGTCAGTTCTTAACATAAACCCATTCCCATAAGTAGATAAAACTTTTGCTGTATCAGCTAAACTTTCTCCTCCCTTTGCTAAATGAAGTTCATCAGGCCTTAATGTTAACGCTCCACCACCTAATTGTTTTATTGCAAGATAAAAACTTAACCTAGTTCTTAAACTTGATTTTTCAAACATTTGTATAAGCAATTTTCCTTTGAGTGGACTGTCTTTATCTAATTCAAGAGTATTTAAATTTTTTCTTTTAAGTTTTCTCTTTTTTGCATCTAAAATAATTTTTCTAAGATCAGAAGTAGAAATGTCTTTAAGATTAATAAAATGTCTCATTATTTTTTATACTCTTTACAAACTTTTCTTATAATTTTTATTGCTAAATCTATTTCTTTTTTTTTAACGGTAAGAGGTGGAAGTACTCTTATAACATTTTCTGCTGCTCTAATTGTTAATAATTGATTATTTTCTAAATTCTTAATAAATTTTGTTTGATCATGAAATAATTGTAAACCAATTAATAGCCCAACACCTCTTACATCTTTTATAATATTAGGATAATCATTTTTAATTTTATTTAATTCATTATGAAAATATAAAGATATTTTTTTTATATTTTTTAGAAAATTTTTTTTAAAAATTTGGTCCAACACAGCATTTCCTACACTCATTGCTAAAGGGTTGCCCCCGAATGTACTACCATGAGATCCGGGCACCATTCCAGAGGCAACTTTTTTTGTCATTAAAACTGCGCCTATAGGAAATCCCCCACCTATTCCTTTAGCTATTGGAACTATATCAGGCTTTATTTTTGAATTTTCAAAAGCAAAGAACTTTCCTGATCTACCTATTCCACACTGGACTTCATCTAATATTAATAAAATTTTTTTTTTATTACAAATCTTTCTTAACTCTTTCAAACACCAATCGGGAATTACTTTAATTCCTCCTTCTCCTAGTACTGTTTCAATCATTATTGCAGCAGTTTTACTGTTGATTGCTTTTTTCAATCCCTTATGATCACCAAATTCAAAATGATCAAAACCATCTACTTTTGGCCCAAACCCTTCTGTCATTTTTCTTGATCCGCTAGCAAAAATTGTGGCTAGAGTTCTTCCGTGAAAAGAATTCTTGATACAAAGAATTCTATTTTTTTTTTCTTGACCAATTGAATAAAAATATCTTCTAGCAATTTTAATAGCCGCTTCTGTTGCTTCAGCACCACTATTTTGAAAAAGGACATAATCGGCAAATGTTTTTTGGGTTAATCTTTTAGCTAGTTTTTCAGCTTCTGAAATAATGAAAGCATTTGAAACATGCCAAAGTTTTTTTGATTGTTTATTTATTGCTTTGACTAAATAAGGATTAGAATGACCAAGAGAGTTTACAGCAATACCCTGGACAAAATCTAAATACTTTTTTCCATTTACTGAATATAAAAAGCTTCCTTTTCCATATTTAAATGAAATTTTTCTTCTATTATAATTTTTGACTAAAAAGCTCATGTGTTAAGATTTAATTTTATAACCTACTTTATAAAGATAATAAGCTATAAATCCCATAACTAAGCTTAAAAATGTAAGATATATTATTCCAATTTTTATTGATCCGTCAGATACACCTAAAAAACCATATCTAAAACCATCAATCATATAAAAAAAAGGATTAATATGACTAATCGTTTGAAAAAATTCTGGTAATTTTTCTATGGAATAAAAAGCTCCTGATAAAAAACTTAAAGGAGTAATAACAAAGTTTGTTATAGTAGCAGTATGGTCAAATTTTTCTGCCCAGAGACCAGTTATAAAACCTAAGCTTCCTAGTATAAATGATCCTAAAAAGCTAAAAATTAAAATATAAGAAAATTTATTGATAGGCATTTCAACAATTAAAGAAAAAACAGCTATTGAAATAATTGCTATTAAAAAACTTCTTGTAATTGCTGCAAGTATTATTGCCATTGATACTTCTAATGCTGATAAAGGAGCGTAAAGCATATCTACAATGTTTCCTTGTATCTTAGAAATCATCAATGATGATACAGAATGACTGAAAGATTGAGTAAGTATACTCATCGCAATTAGTCCAGGTGCTAAAAAACTGACAAAAGAATACCCAAGAACATCGTCTCTATTATTGCCCAATGCTAATGATAAAACAGACAAAAATAATAAGCTCGAGACGAGTGGAGACAATAATGTTTGTTGCCAAACTACAATAAATCTATTGCATTCTTTAAGCCACAAACTTTTAAAACCTATCCAGTTTATTAAACCAAAACGTTTAACACCAATTTGATATTTTTTATTCAATTCAACCATAAGTAAACATATATAAGTCCAGAAATAATTGTGTACAAAACTAAAATATTTATTGTTTTTTTTTAAATGTTATGTGATCTATATATAGTTATTATAATAAATATATATACACGATATAGACTATGAGCTGGAATGAAGAAAAAGTCAGTAAATTAAAAGAGCTTTGGGGTAAAGGAAAAACTGCAAGTCAAATTAGTGAAATAATTGGAGATGTCAGCAGAAATGCAGTTATTGGTAAGGCTCACAGATTAAATTTATCATCTAAGATCAAGGCTCGAAATACTACTTCTTCTCAAAATTTTGATAACAATTTAGAAACAAGTAACCCAAAACAAAGAAAAGTAAGAAGAAGTAAATTCCAATCTTTAATTATTGAAAAAGATTTTGAACCTGAAAATCCAAAAAAATTAGAGGAGTTAGACGAAAATTCTTGTAAATGGCCAATAGGTCACCCTGAAGAAGAATCATTTTATTTTTGCGGAAGAACATCTTTGAAAGATTTTTCGTATTGCAAACTTCATTTGTTATATGCCTATCAGCCGAAAGGTAAAAAAGAAGAGCACACTACAGAAAAAGATGAGGAAGGTGCAAAATATATAGAAAAGAAAATTAGTTCTGCTTAATTATGCCAATATAGTTTTTTAAATTATTTAAGTTTATTTTTTTTTTTAGCATTAATTCCTCTAATAAGAGCTTTAATAGTAATAAATGTTATAAATAAAAAAATTAAAAATACTAAAAAATAAATAAGATAGATTATCATAAATAAGATTATATAATTTTATTCAAAACTTTCTATTAAGAATTCATTGAGTTATACTTTTTTGTTGAAAATTGGCCACCTTCTCTCCACATGTAACAATATTTTTCAACTTCTTTGGCAAATTCTCTCGAACTTGGTATCCCTATATCAAAGTTAGTTTGATACTTATTAGAAGAAACATTATCATATTTTAATAAAATAAGTTGATCTACGGTCAATAAAGGTTTAGGAAATATTTGAAATATTTTTGCAGTAATATTTGCAAAGAAAAAAGGGACGGGAATTAATAATCTATTTTTATTGATTAACTTTAATAGTCTTTTTAAAATTTCTTTAAAAGAAATGACCTCAGGTCCTATGCACTCAATTATTTTTGAGTGAATATTTTTTGAGATAATATGATAAATTATATCCCTTAAATCAGAACAGTGAATTGGAGTAAATTTTGTAGCTCCATTATAATAAAGTGGAAAAAATGGAAGTCTACTCAATAGTGTCATAAAATTTGTAGTGAAATTATCATCTACAGAATAAACTATTGAAGGCCTTAGGATTGTAGCTAAAGGAAAATTTTTTTTTATATTTGTTTCTCCTTCTAGTTTACTTATTGCATACTCTGAGGATATAGCCTCGTTTATACCTAATGCAGATAAATGAATAAACTGTTGTACTTTATATTCCTTACAAAGTTTGGCTAATATAGAAGGGAAAATAGAATGAATGTTTTTAAAAGTATTACCTTTTCCACTTTCATATAATATGCCAATTAAATTAATACAAATGTCAGTTTTTTCAAAAAGTCCTCTTATTTTTTTTTCATCAAAAATATTTGCTTCCACAACCTCTATATAACCAGCATTCGCTTGTGTTTTTATGATATATCCTTTTTGGTGGGAGTTTCTAGTAACTACAGTAACTTTATAATTTTTTTTAGTGAGCTTTCTAATTAAATTACGACCTATTTGACCACTACCGCCAAAAATTAGACAATTTTTTGCTTTCATATATATATAATTAAAAATGAATATTGATATTAAACTTCATAAAAACGATCTACCAGAAGATTTAGATTTAGGCAATGTTATAGCAGTTGATGGAGAATTTATGGGGCTAAACGTTAAGCGTGATCCTTTATGTCTCATTCAATTATCAAGTGGAAATTTAGATGCTCACATTATTCAATTAGATAGATCTAATTATAAAACTCCAAATTTAAATAAAATTCTTTCTAATCCCTCTATTACAAAAATATTTCATTATGGCAGAGCCGATATGGCTCACATAAAATACTATCTAAAAACTGAAACTATAAATATTCTAGATACTAAAATTGCATCAAAATTGGCAAGATCTTATTCAGACAGTCATTCCTTAAAAACTTTAATAAAGGAATTCATTAATTTAGATATTAGTAAACAATTTCAAAATTCTGATTTTGGAGGTGAATTAACACCCGCACAATTAAAATATTGTGCTAATGATGTAATTTATTTACATAAAATTCACGAAGAATTAAACAAAATTCTTGTAAGAGAAAAAAGAGTTGATTTATATAATGATTGTTTAAAATTTCTAAAAACCAGAGTTGATCTTGATTTAGCATTATTTAAAGATGATATTTGGGCACATTAAATGAAAAAAATGAATTATAAAGATATTGCAAAAAATGTAATAGAGCTGGAAATAAAAGCATTAAAAAATTTAAAAAAATCTATTAACAACTCATTTAATCATGCTGTTGACGTTATTACTAAATGTCAATCAAAAGTAATTTTATGTGGTGTAGGTAAAAGTGGATTAATAGCAGCAAAAATTTCAGCAACATTATCATCCGTAGGAACTCCTTCATTTTGTTTGTCTGCCAATGATTGTTCTCATGGAGATCTTGGTAGTATTACCAAAAAAGATGTTTTGATATTAATTAGTTACTCAGGAAATTCTGAGGAATTAAAAAATATTATTAAATATGCTAATAGAAATAAAATTGTATTGATTGGAATAGTTTCTAAAAAAAACTCTTTATTATTTAAAGCTTCTGATATCAAATTATATATTCCAGAAGTACAAGAAGCAGGACTAGGAATTGTGCCAACTTCGAGTACTATAAATCAATTAAGTATAGGAGATGCTCTTGCTGTTGCAACAATCAATAAAAAAAAGGTTAGCAAAAAAGACTTTAAAAAATTTCATCCATCTGGAAGTCTTGGTGCAAAACTTAAAACAGTTGAAGATTTAATGTTAACTAAAAATAAAATCCCTTTTATTAAAGAAAATGTCAATATGAAGGAGGCTTTAAGAGTTATAACTCAAAAAAATTTAGGAACCTTAATTGTAAAAAACAATAAAGGAAATACTAGTGGAATTATTACAGATGGAACAATAAGACGTGCTAGTGAAAAAAATAAAAATCTACAAAAATTAACAGTAAAAAGAATTATGACTAAAAATCCTATAAGTGTAGATCAAGATATTTTATGTGAAAAAGCTTTAGAGATAATGAATACTAACAAAATTACATCCCTTTGTGTTCACAAAAAAAACAATAAACTAAAGACTATTGGGATTGTACATGTTCATACGATCCTCGATGCAAAAATTCAATAGATGAATAAAAAAATAATTATTCAATCAATATTATTCTTAATTATATTAATTCTTTTATTCTTATTTTTTTTTAAATATTTCTCAAAAAATAATCAAACAAACTCTAATACTGATAAAACTAATCTTACATCTGTTTCCAAAGAAAATTTTGCAAATATAATTGAAAATATTGAATATAATTCAAATGATGAAACTGGGAATCTATATAATATAAAAGCTGAATATGGAGAAATTCTAAATGAGAGTAAAAATCTTATATTAATGAAAGATGTAACAGCTAAGATTATTTTTAATCATAATGAACAAATTACAATAACCTCGAAAAAAGCTATTTATAATACTACAAATTATGACACTAACTTTGAGGAGGATATACTTGTAAGATATGCTGAACATACTATCGCTTCCAACAATGTTGATCTTTTATTCAAAGATAACAAGGTGAAAATATACAATGAAATTGATTATAATAATTTAAATACTAATTTATTAGCAGATAATGCTGAAATTAATTTATTAACAAAAAATTTGAAAATTTATATGAATAACAACAAAAAAATTAATATAGAATATAAAGAAAATGTCAGCAATTAAATCATTTAGAATTAAAAAATTTAAAAAGAATATACAAGTAGCATCTTTTAAAAATATTTCTTTATCTTATGGAGAAAGAAAAATATTAAATAATATAAATTTTGATCTTTATCCTGGTGAAATTTTAGGACTACTAGGACCAAATGGTGTCGGTAAAACTACTTTATTCTATCTTTTACTTGGATTAATAAAGCCAAATTCTGGTCAAATATTCATTGGATCAAGAAATATTAACGATTATCCGATTTATTTAAGAACTAGAAAATTTAAGATGGGTTACGTCCCTCAATATGGTGGTTACTTTCACGATTTAACTTTAATAGAAAACTTTAAGGCTATAGCTGAGATTGTTATAGAAGAAAAAGGAGCTAGAAATTCTAAAATAGAAGAGTTGATAATAAAATTTGAATTAGATGATGTAAGAGAAATAAAAGCTAAATTTTTATCTGGAGGGCAAAGACGTAAACTTGTAATCTGTCTAGCATTGCTTGGAAATCCAAAAATTTTAATTTGTGACGAAATATTTGCAGCCTTAGATGTGTTGTCAATTCAAATGTTAAAAAAAATCTTAATTAATCTTCAAAAAGAGCAACCAGATATATCTATTATCATATGTGAACATCAAGCTAGAGAATTATTGTCTATGGTTGATAGGGCAATGATCCTCTCAAAAGGAAGAATTATAGCCAAAGGAACTCCAACAGAATTGGCTAATAACCAAAATGCTAGAGCTGAATATTTTGGTGATAGTTTCAAATTTAATTGATATGTCAAAATTT
>CACDHZ010000001.1 GCA_902552705.1 uncultured Pelagibacteraceae bacterium | reverse complement strand
CTATTGTGAGATTTATGGTAATGGAATTAATGGCTTTAAGTACAAAAAAAATCTAGTCTTAAATGCAGGTAATTCAGGTACACTTGGAAGATTAATTTTAGGTTTGCTAATTAAATCAAAAAAAAAAATAAAACTAATTGGAGATAAGAGCTTGTCTAAAAGGGACTTTTCAAGGGTTACAAAACCTTTGGAGAAATTTGGAGCTAAATTTTTTTTCAAAAAAAAAAACAAATTACCATTAAGAATTTTAGGTTCCCAATCTATTAAAGGTATTAAATATTTAGAAAATAAAGGTTCAGCTCAATGTAAAAGTAGTGTTATGTTGGCTGCTCTTAATGCATCAGGTAAAACAACTATTAAAGCAAAAAAAATCTAGAAATCACACTGAGTTATTTTTTAAGTATTTGAAAGTACCTATTAAAATAAAAAAAACTAAAAAATATGATTTAATTAATATTAAACAACCGAAAAAAATTAAACCATTTAATTATCAAATTCCTGGAGATATAAGTTCGAGTGCTTTTTTTATCGTTCTTACAACTCTCGCACATAATTCAAAACTTTTAATTAAAAATGTAAATATTAATGACTCAAGAATAGGAGTAATAATCATTTTAAAAAAAATGGGAGCAAAAATAACACTTAAAAATAAAAGATACTATAAAGGTGAAAAAATTTCAGATATTTTAATAAAAAGCACAAATAAACTTAAAGCTATTAATTGTAACTCTGAATTAAATGGAAGTGCGATAGATGAATTTTTAATTATCTTTTTAGCTGCAGCTAGAGCTAAAGGAATTTCTTATTTCAAAAATATTGCTGAACTAAATCAAAAAGAAAGTCCAAGATTAAATTGGGGCTCAAAGATTTTAAATATGATGGGCGTTAAAACAAAACTTACAAAAGATTCTATCAAAATTTATGGTCAACCTAATCTAAAAATTGAAAAAACAATTACCATAAAAGATTATTTGAAAGATCACAGAGTTTTTATGATGAGTACAATTGCTGCTTTAACGTGTGGTGGACAATGGAAAATTCATAATAGAGACTCTATAAATACTTCATTTCCATTATTTTTAAAAATAATTGAAAAATTAAATAAAAAAGTTTTATGAAATTAGAAAAAAAAATTAAAGTTGCAATAGATTCTCCTGCTGCTGCAGGAGCCGGTACTCAAGCAAAATTAATTTCAAAATACTTCAACCTATTTTATTTAGATACAGGTAAGATTTATAGAATGATCGCATATATCAAAATTAATCAACCAAAAAAATATAATTATACGTATATTAAAAAAATTATGAAAAATTTAAATATAAAAGATTTACAAGCTAAAAAATTGCTATCTAACGAAGTAGGAACTATGGCGTCTATTATTTCAAAAGATAAAAAAATAAGAAAACTAGTTCACTCTTTTCAAATTAAAAAAGCTTATCATCCACCAAAAAAATATAATGGCTCTTGTTTAGATGGGAGAGATATAACTTATAAGATAATTCCTGATGCGGATTTTAAATTTTTTATAACAGCAAACACAAAAGTAAGAGCACTTAGAAGATATAGAGAATTGAAAGGTTTAAATAAAAAAATATCTTTTAATGATGTCTTAAAAAGTATCAAAAAACGTGATAAAAATGACTATAATAGAAAAATATCTCCCCTTAAGAGAACTAAAGATTCAATCTTGATTAATACGACAAATTTCTCTAAAAGAGCATGTTTTTTAAAAATTAAAAATATTATGTATAGGAAACTTAAAGCTTAATGGAAATATACAAAGATCTATCAAACCCTGCCTCAAAAGAATTTGAAAAATTATTAAATACACAATTTACAAAAACAGCTAGTATTGAAGAAGGAAAGATTATAACAGGAACTGTTAATAAAGTTACTAATAATTTTGTTTTTTTAGAAGTTCCAGGACTTAAATCAGAACCTATTTTAGATATAAATGAATTAAAAAGCATGGGTATGCTTGATAAAGCAAAAGTGGGAGAGAAAATTTCTGTTCTTCTAGAAAGATTAGAAGATAAAAAAGGTGAAGTGCTTGTATCTGCCTCTAAAGCACAAAAAATTCAAGGTTGGGATAAACTTGTTGAAGCTTATGAAAAAAACGAACCTATAATGGGCAAAATCACTGGTAGAGTAAAAGGTGGATGTATAGTTGAGCATTTAGATACTGGATCATTAATGTTTTTACCAGGTTCACAAATTTCTGATAAGCCTTTGAAAGACATTAGTCATTTAATGAATGAACCACAAAAATTTGCTTTAATCAAATTAGACAAAGTAAGAGGAAATGCTTGTGTCTCTAGAAAAGAAATAATTTCATCTTTTAAAAAAGAAGATAAAATTAAAATTATTGAAAAATTTAAAGTTGGAGATGTAATCAAGGGAGCTGAAGTAAAAGGTTATAGTTCATTTGGATGCTTCTTTAGTGTTAATGGTGAACTTGATGTGTTGGTGCACCTTCAAGAAATTTCTTATTCAAGAGTTAATCATCCAGACGAGGTGTTCACGATTGGTGAGAAACATGATTTATTGGTAATTTCTGTAGATAAAGAAAAATTACAAGTTGGTTGTTCTGTCAAACAACTTTCTCCTGATCCATTTGAAAACATTTCAAATTATGAATTAAACAAAGTCTATAAGGTTAAAGTTGTAAAATTAATGGACTTCGGCGCATTTTGTGAACTTGAAAAAGGGTTATCTACTTTACTCCACTCAAGTGAATTAAGTTGGACAAAAAAAAATGTTTCTGCAAAGAAAATGTTTAAAGTAGGAGATGAGATCGATTGTGTAATCACTGAAATTGATAAAGAAAAAAGAAGAGTTGCTATCTCTCATCGTTTAACAACTGAAAACCCTTTTGTAGTATTTGAAAAAAAACACCCTATTGGTTCTGAAGTTGAGGGTGAAGTTGCAAGTAAAAATGAATATTCAATTTTCTTAAAAATTAAAGAGTTAGATATTGATGCATTTTTACACTGTAATGATCTTACTTATCAAACAAATGGGGAAGAAGAGTTAACAAAATACAAAATTGGTGATAAATTAAAAGTTAAAGTAGTAGAAATCAGAACGGCTGAACAAAAAATCAGAGTCAGCTTACGTGAAACTCAGCCCGATCCTCTTGATTGGTTTAAAGATAAAAAAGTTAAGCAGGCCATTACAGTTAAAATTATTTCAACTGACAACAAAGGTTTGGTTGTAAGACCTGAAGGTTGTGAAATGGACTTTATAATTAAAAAATCTGCAATAGCTATAAATGCTGCTGATGCAAGACCGACAAGATTTACTGGTGGGGAAAGAATAGATTGTGCAATTCAAGAATTAGATCTAGATAAAAGAAAAGTTACATTAAGTATTAAATTACTTGAAGAAATTGAAAGAAAAGTAGCTCTGGATACTTATGGCTCAGAGTCTAGTGGTAAAAATTTACCTTTTTCTTCGTTATCTGATGATTTGAAAAAAAAGAAAAAAAAAGAAGAATAAAAATTGGCTATTGTAAAATCTAAGCTTCTAGAAAATCTCAAAAAATCATATCCAAATTTCCTAAGAAAAGATCTTGAAAAATTTGTCTCAATAATCTTATATGAGATCAAACATGCTCTCAAAAGGGGAGACCGTGTAGAATTAAGAGGTTTTGGCATGTTTTCTACAAATGTACAAAAAGCAAGAATTTCTAGAAATCCAAAAACTGGTGAAAAAGTAAATACTCCAGAAAAAAAATCAATTCACTTTAAAATGTCAAAAGAAATGTTTAAAAAACTTAATAATGAAAAAAAATAAGGTATTTATTGCTTGTGACAGCACCAATATTACAAAAATAAAAGAAATTATTAATAAAACAAAAAATACAAAAATAAAAATTGGCTATAAATTTGGATTAGAGTTTCTAAATTCAAAAAACGGAAGACATTTTGTATCTAAACTTAAAAATCAAATTATTTTTGGAGATTATAAATTTGCTGATATACCTAACACATGTTCATCTGCAATCAAAGCGGTAAAGGATCTTAGATTGAATTATTTAACAATTCATATAAGTTCAGGACTAGAAGCCTTAAAGGCAGCAAAAAAAGTCTCAGGAAAAACTAAGCTAATAGGAGTAACTGTATTAACATCGCTTGACGACAAATCATTAAAAGAAATTGGCTTTAATAAAAAAGTAAAAAAATTAGTTACTCAACAAGTAAAGTTAGCAAACAAAGCTAAATTAGACGGTATTGTGTGTAGTGCACAAGAAGTAAGTATGATTAGAAAAATATTCAAAAAAGAAATAATTACTCCTGGAATTAGATTAAACTCTAAAATTAATGATCAAAAAAGAATTTTAACCCCTAAACAAGCATATAACAATGGAAGTGACTGGTTAGTAATTGGAAGACCAATCACAAAAGGAAATATTAAAAAAAATATTGAAAATTTAATTGATCATTTAAATCAATGATTAAAGGATGTAAAATCTGTGGGATCTCTGATCTCGATACTTTAAGCTATATTATAAATCATTCTTATCCTCCTCAATATATAGGTTTTATTTGTAATTATAAAAAAAGTCCAAGATTTGTTGAGATTGATAAATTAAAAAAATTAACTGAAACTAATAAAAAGAAAAGTAAATTTGTTGCAGTTTTAGTTAAACCTAATGAAAAAATCTTAGAAAAAATTAAAAATTTCAATTTTGATTATTACCAAATTTATAATTGTACTCCTTCTGAAATTAAAATTATAAAAAAAAAATATAAAAAAAAGATAATAATTGCATTTAATATAAAAAATTTTACAGATGTTAAAAAATATCAACTTTATAAAGATGTTGCTGATATTTATTTATTTGATAGTAAAGGTTATGAAAAAAGTATGTCATTTAAGCATTCATTAATTGAGAATATTAAATTTGATAAAGAAGTAATGGTAGCAGGCAATATTGGTATCAATGATAACCTTGAAAAATTAAATAAAATAGCAGATATTATTGATATATCTGGAGGATTAGAAACTTCAGGAATAAAAGATACTTCCAAAATAGAAATTTTTTTAAAAAAAATAGAATATATAAAAAATGAAGCTTAAAAAAAAGACACCTTTAATTGACCAACATGATAAATATGGATTTTGGGGCGGTAAATTTGGAGGAAGTTTTATTCCAGAAACTTTAAAAAAACCAATTGAAGACTTAACAAAAGAGTTTCATAAGCTTAGAAAAGACAGAAAATTTATTAAAAAAAGAGATTTTTATTTTAAAAATTATATTGGTTCGCCTACTTCTTTCATAAAATTAGAGAATTTATCCAACCATTTAGGAGGAGCTCAAATTTGGGCCAAAGTTGTTTCTGAAGCTAATGGGGGTGCGCACAAAATTTATAATGCAACTGTTCATGCTCTAATATGTAAATCTATGGGTAAAAAATATATTGTTGGAGATACTGGAGCAGGATATGCAGGTAAAATGCTTAGTATGGCTGCTAAAAAATTTGGATTGAAATGTAAAATTTTTATGGGAGCAAAAGATATTAAAAGACAAAAACCTAATTGTGATGCAATGAAAAAAAATGGAGCTGAAATTGTTCCAGTTTACTCTGGCAGTCAAACTCTAGTCGATGCAGTTAGTGAATGTATGAGATATTGGGTCTCTAATTGTGATAACACACATATGGCGGTTGGAAGTACAGTTGGACCAAATATATTTGTAAAAATTTGTGGATGGAGCACTGCACAAATTTCAAGAGAATTAAAGGTTCAATTAAAAAAAGAATTTAAAAAAATTCCAAAAAAAATAAAACTTATCAATTGTGTTGGTGGAGGAAGTTCAGCTTATGGTTTTTGGAGTGAGTTTATTGATTATGATAAAAAACAAATTGAGCTAATTGGAGTTGAAGCTGGAGGGCCTAAAAAATCACAATTACATGCTGCACCATTAAGCAGAAATGCTAAAATTGGAATTTTACATGGAGCAGCTTCTTATGTTTGTCAAAATAATGAGGGTCAAATAAAAGAAACAGAATCTATTAGTGCTGGATTAGATTATCCAGGCGTCAGTCCAATTCACTGCTTTTTAAAAGATACAAAAAGAGCAAGATATACTTATGCAACCGATGAGGAAGCCTTACAAGCTTATAAAATGGTGACTAAATTTGAGAAACTTAATCCAAGTTTGGAACCAAGTCATGCTTTTGCGGAAGCTATAAAAATTGCTCCAAGATTAAATAAAGATACTATCATTATAGTTAATTCATGCGGGGATGCAAAAAAAGATAGAGATATTTTAAAAAAAAAACTAGGAAAGTATTAATGAATTATTCTTTAATTAGTCAATCATTTAAAAATGCTCGAAAAGAAAATAGACCTGCACTTCTTACTTATACAGTTGCTGGTGATAATACAAAAAAAACATCATTAAGAATTCTAAAATCAATTTCAAAATACGCTGATATTTGTGAGTTAGGTTTTCCTCATAACACTCCGATAGCGGATGGGGGTCAAATTCAAACTAGTTCTTACCGTGCAATTAAAAATGGAATTAAAATAAATGATATTTTTTCAATAGTTAATGATTTTAAAAAAAATAAAAATAATAAACCAATTATTTTAATGGGTTATTACAACATGATTTATCAATATGGTGAAAATAAATTTCTTAAAAAGTGTAAAAAAGTAAAAGTTGATGGGATAATTGTTGTAGACTTACCTTACCCAGAAAATAAAATTTTTGCATCAAAATGCAAAAATAATAAAATCAACTTTATACAGCTTATTTCGCCTACGACTTCAAAAAAAAGATTAAAACAGATTATAAAAGACTCTCATGAAATGATATATTATATTAGCATGTTATCTACAACTGGAGGAAAATTAAAAGTTTCACCAAAAAAAATACTCCAGGAATATAAAAAAATTAAAAACCAAAATAAATATAAAAACGTGGTAATTGGTTTTGGAATTACTGAAAAAACTATATCTTCTTTAAAAATGGCAGATGGATTAGTGGTTGGAAGCGCATTATGTAAAGAAATTTCTACATCACTTAAAAAAAGACAAAATCCTGTCAAAAATGTAACTAATGTTGTAAAAAGATTAAAAAATAAAATTTTATGAATTGGATAAAAAAAACATTACGTTTTGGTGAAAAAATAAAAAGAATCATAAGAAAGAGAGCAAGTAAAGAAGAAATTGCAAATAGTGATTGGACTTCTTGCTGTAAAGGACCAATATTAAAAAAAGATTTAGAAGAAAATTTGTGGGTTTGTCCTTCTTGTAATAAACATCACAGAATAAGTCCGCGACAGAGATTTGATATTGTTTTCGGTAAAAATAATTATGAAATTTTAAAAACTCCAATTCCTCAAGATGATCCATTAAATTGGAGTGATGCAAAGCCTTATAAAGATAGATTAAAAATTGCTAGAAAAAAAACTGGCATGGATTGTGGAATGATGGTTGTTAATGCATATTTAAAAAATATAAAAATCACAGCTATCGCCTCAGATTTTGATTTTGTAGGTGGTTCTATTGGAGCAGCTGAGGGTGAGGCTTTTTTGTATGGAATCCAACAAGCTATCGAAAATAAACAACCTTTTATAATTTTTACATCTGGTGGTGGAATGAGAATGATGGAATCTCTTATTTCACTATCTCAAATGACTAGAACGACCTTAGCAATTAATGAACTTAAAAAAAATAACTTACCATATATAGTTTGTTTGACAGACCCTACTGCAGGAGGAATTACTGCATCTTATGCAATGTTAGGCGATATACATCTTGCTGAACCAGGTGCATTAATTGCATTTGCTGGCGCAAGAGTAATTCAAGGAACTGTAAGAGAGGAATTGCCTGAAGGTTTTCAAAAAAGTGAGTACGTTGAAAAAACAGGTTTTGTAGATTTAATTGTAGAAAGAAAAGATCTTAATGAAAAAATTTCAACTTTATTATCTATATTGTTAAAACAAAATTCTACTATAAATTCAAACATAGATGAAACTTCAGAAGATAGTAGAGCGATTGCAAAAACTGCATCCTAAGGAAATTGATCTTAGTTTAGACAGAGCAAAAAATCTTTGCCAAAAACTTGGAAACCCTCAAGATCAAATTGATTGTATTTCAATTGTAGGAACCAATGGAAAATATTCAACTATTCAAGCTTTACATGCAATTTTAAAGGAAGCTAAATATAACTGTAATATTTATACAAGTCCCCATATTCAAAAAATAAATGAAAGATTCATTTTTAATAACAAAGCTCTTAATGATACTGAATTAGCAAACCTTTTTTGTGAAATAGAAGAAGTCAATAATGGAGAACAAATTACTTTTTTTGAAATTCTTACGGTAGCTTTTTTTCATTATGCAAAAAAATTTCCAAAAAACCTTAATCTAATCGAATCTGGTCTTTTTCACAGATTTGATGCTACAAATATTTTAAAAAAAAATCTTGTTAGTATTATTACCTCAATTGGTAAAGATCATCTAGATTGGTTGCCTAAAGAAGAACAAACTATTGAAAGAATAGTATTTGAAAAAACATCAGCTTTATTAGATTCGAAAATTATTGTAGCTAAACAAAGTTCAAATAAAATTATTAATCTTATTAAGACCAGTATTGAAAATAATAAATCTAAAAAAATAATTTTTAATAAAGATTACAGTTTCACTTTAAAAGAAAACGATTTCTTTTACTTTGAGGATGAATTTGGTGGAATAAAGCTTCCAAAGCCAAATTTGCTTGGAGAATTCCAATTAGAAAATATTTCAACGGCAATTGCAGCCTCAAGACAATTAATTAAATATAAAATAACAAATGAAAATATAAAAAATGGAATTACAAAAATTTATAGTATAGCCCGTCTCCAAGAAATAAGATCTGGAAAACTTAAAAATTTAGTTAAAAATAATCAGTTATTTGTAGACGGTTCTCATAATCCTTTGGGTGCAAAAGTATTAAATCAATTTCTAAAAAGTTTGAATTCTAACAAACATATTATTTTAGGAATGATGAAAAATAAAAACCATAATGAATTTGTAGATTGTTTTGAGGATATTAAAACCTTAACAATTATTGATATTCCCAATCAACCTAATGCTATCTCTGGAAATGATTTAAGAATGAAAATTAAAAGCTCAATTAAAATTCAAAATAAAAAAAATATAAAGGATGCTATCTCCTCAATAAATCTTGAAAAAGATGATATCATCTTAATCACAGGATCTTTGTATCTTGCTGGAGAAGTTTTAAAAATAAATTAATTTAAATATTTTCCTTTATCCAAGATATTATATCTGACTTGGGTGTTGCTCCAACTTTTGTTGATTTTAATTCACCATCTTTAAATAATAACATTGTTGGAATGCCTCTAACTCCATACTTAGTTGGAGTGTTTGGCTCATTATCAATATTATGTTTGGCTATGATAACTTCGCTAGCCATTTCATCAGAAATTTCCTCTAAAGCTGGACCAATTTGTTTACATGGACCACACCATTCTGCCCAAAAATCAACTACAATAGGTTTTGAGGATTTTAAAACTTCACTATCAAAATTTTCATCTGTTATATTTACTGTTGCCATAAAACTTTTATATAATTTTAATTAAGTATTTCAACTCTTAAAAAAAAAAAAATTAAATTATCCACACTAAGAATTTTCATATTTTTTTTGTATTGACATTACATAAGAATTAAGCTCTTCCAAAAAATTTAATTTTTTTTGGTCATTCTCATCTGAATATTTATCTCTAAGCTTATCAATTTCGTTGTAACACGCAGAAACAGTCCACCATTTTTCAAATTTTTCACTTAAAATTCTTTTAGAAATAGATCTTTTTATAGATTTGAACATATCAGCTGGTAATACCTCTGGTGCTTCTTGATAAATTATTTTTTTACCAAAACCTATAAGTCTTTCATCATCAAATTTATCTAATAATTTTAATTTATCTTTCCAGGAGGCAGCGTGCCACGCAGGGAAAAGTGCTGTATCTTTATTTGATGTGAATTTTTTATAAATACTTTCTTCTGCATAAATATCTTCTTGTGATTTTGATTGCTCTTTTTCCTCAGCTATTTCTCTAAGTGCTGTTAGAATGTTTTGAGAAAATTGTTCATTTTCTCTAACTAATTTTGATCTTTTTTTAATCAAACTTGGATCCATTGAGTTGTAAGGCTCTTCCTTCATTGCGTATTCTGCATCTAATATAATTGGAGCTTTATTTGATCTAATAGTTCTTAAGAATTTAGGAGTTTTTTTCATTTCAGTTTTTAATTCATTGATGGACATATTTAAAATTGGCTCAATATCAACGCGAAGATCGACGGCCTGACCCCAATTATAAATGGGATGTATACAGTATTTTGGATGCAGAGGTGCACACAGATATAACCTTGATTTTCCATAAAAATATTCATTTAAAGTAATTATTTCTTCTTTTTTAAAAATTGTTTCTGTATCTGATCTACTTGCTGTTCTTAAAAACATATCCCAAGTGCTCGGTTGTCTTTTTTTAATAATACTTAAAATTTTTGCGGTTAGAGTAGCATCTGTCAATGCACTGTGAGCATCGCTGGAATCTAGACCTTGCATTCGAGAAAGAGATTCAAGTTTAAATACTGGATTATTCTTTTCATTTATTTCTGTTTCTAAAACTGAAGGGTCTACTGCATAGGCAGCTCGAGCAATGTTTATGCCATCGTGACGTTTTGAAGGTGAAGCATTTGTTATATAAGGATATCTAATACCTTTAAAAAATTCCTTCCTAATCATTTCATCATCAAATCCTATATTGGACCATCCTAAGAAGATTGCTGGACTCCATTTCTTGAATGTTTTTTCAACTTCATTAAGCATTTGATAGTGGCTTAAATTTCCTTGGGTCAATTGTTTAATGCTTGTTTTGTTAACAATAAGAGCCATTGCTTGAGGAATTTCGCCTTCAGGCAATCTGCATCTAAAATTAAATCTGTCTTTTTCTTTAAAGTTTTCATCAACTAATATTCCTCCAATTTCAATTATGCTTCCAAAATCTGTTGATGCTGATGAGCTTTCTATATCCCAAATGGCTAGGTTCATTATTTTTTCTTTGTTTCTAACAAATCTTTTTGATCAAATTCGAGGTCTTTAATTCTATTTGCTCTGTTACTTATTGCGTCCACTGATATTTGCAATTTTCTAAAATCTTCCGAAAGTTGATTATTTCTTTTATCGATTGTTGTAAATCTCTCAGAAAATCTAGAAATATCTTCAAAAATCTTTCCAAATTCTTTTTGAATAAAATCAGCTTTTTCACTCATTTCTTTATTATCTATAAAAAGTCTATAAGTTTTCAGAAAACCAAAAATTGAATTTGGTGATACAATAATTACATTTTTCGATCTCGCCTCTTCAGAAAAATTAGTTTTGGATTCCATAATTGCATTATAAACTCCTTCAGATGCAACATACATTATTGCAAAGGGTGCAGTTTCATTGTCAATTATATATCTTTCAGAAATATCTTTAATATGTTTCTTTATATCTTCAGCAAATAATTTAGCATGCAATTTTTTGTTTTGTTCATCTTTTTCATTTATTAACTTAGTATAATTTTCCCAGGCAAATTTTGAGTCTATTGCCACACATTCATGGGGGTCACCTAAAAATAAAAAGCAATCGGCTCTTCTACCATTTGTCAAAGTATGTTCCATCTTAAAATATTTTTTACTCAAAACATCTGAGACTATTGCCTTTAGAGAATCATTGCCGAGTCTTCCTCTCGTTCCTTGGTTATTAAATAAATTCTTAAAGTCTATTACACTTGTTTTTATTTCATTTATTTCTTCCTGCGCCTTATCTATTCTTGCAAGTCTTTCATTTAGATTGCTAACAACTGACTTGATTTCTTTCTCAGATTCAGTTTGTTTTGATGTTAATTTTTCGGATAAATTTGTTTGATTTTCTGCATTTTTTTCAATTAATTTGTCAATTTTTTCATTTAATTTTTCAGAAAGAACTTCGTTTTTTATTTCTTGATGGTTATTGTTTTGTTGATCAACTTTTTTATAAACTATCCACATCAAAATAGCTAAAATAATTCCAATTAAAATTATTGTATATTCAAACATATAGTACTTTTCAATTTGCTGTTTAGGAGAAGAAGTTTAGATAAGATTCTATTTAGAAACTAAACTGCTGCGTCTAAACAAGTAGCGTTAATTTAGTAATCCTATATATAAACATAAAATTTTTAATGTCAAGATAAGTTTTTTAGTTCATTAAATTTTTTTACTCTTCCTAAAAACAAATTTTGATACATTAGCAATTGTGCTCCTTCAATTTTAAAATCTTGAAACAAATTATCTACTGTGCAAAGTAAAATAACTCCTGAAGTAATATTTGTTTTATAAACAACATTATGTGCCAGAGTATATGCACCTAGTTGTAAAAAATAATCTTGAATATAGTCAACTTTTTTTGGCTTATTTGCTTGTTTAAAATCTATAATTGTTTCTTTTCCTTGATAAATACCAACAAGATCTGCAGTGCCTGCATATTTTTCTGGGTAATGAAGTGTAGTTTCTATTCCATATATTTCTTCTAATTTTCCTTTTATACCTTTGTCTATTATTTCTTTTGCCATATTTTTATACTTTTCATTACTTTCAAAAAAACTTTCGTTAATTCGTCCTCTTAAAAAATCTTCTATATAAGAATGCATTGATGTACCTCTATTTGATGCTTCATTTTTAATTCTATTGGCTTCAGTGGAACCAACCCGTTCAATCCAATTTTTTATGGCGGCTTTGTCTTCTTCTGACTTAGTTGCTTGCAAAATAGATGTAACACTTGGTAATTTTTCACCATCAAATTGATATTTTCTTAACCCATTTTCAATAGATTTTGATGATTTTGGATAGTTAAATTTATTATTCCATATCATTTTTTATTTCTTAGAAAGTAAGTTTATAATTTTTCTAATACCTAATTTTTTTGATGATAATTTTGATATCATCAGACACGCTTGTGATTTTAAAATTTCACCGTCTTTCAAAACTCTTAAATTGTTCGCTTTTAAAGTTGTTCCTGTGCTAGTTATATCTGATATAATTTCAGCAGTCCCAGTAAAAGGAGCTACCTCCGTACTTCCTAAACTTTTTACTAGTTGAAATTGAGTTACACCTCTTGAATATAAAAATTGTCTTGTTAAATTAGGATATTTTGTTGCAACTCTTAAAAGTTTTTTTCTCTTTTTTTTAAACTCATCTGCAACTTCGTCTAAGTCAAGTAAAGTCTGAACATCAATCCAGGGATCAGGTATAGCAAGAACAAGATTAGCCTTACCAAATTCATATTTTTTTAAAACTTTAATTTTTTTTTGAATATTAATTTCACTTTCTCTTAATAAATCTATACCTGAAAAACCAATATCAATATTACCTAAAGATAACTGTTCAATGCATTCTCTTGCATGAAGATATATAATTTTTATATTTGATTTTTTAATAAATCCAAATAAATCTCTTTCTCCTCTCTCAGAATAAATTTTTAAATTTTTTTTCTTAAAAATATTTAAAGTATCAATCTTTAATCTCCCTTTAGATGGAACGCCAATGTTAATAATATTCTTATTCATAAACATTCATATTGACAGCAGCTCCTGCTGCTGAAACCTTTTTAAAACCCAAGTTATTTGTTAATTCATCATATCTGCCACCAGAAATAAAATTTTTAAATTTCTTTCCTTTTTTAACCTCAATAGAAAAAACCATCGAACTATAAAGCTCAACATCTTTTCCACTTGATGCAGAAAATACTGCTTTTAAATTTTTATTATTTGTTTTATTAATTGGAAAAAAATCTTTACCAACTAATATATTTAGTTCATACTTTTTAAAAAACTTATTCAATACATTTGGTGCATTGAGTAATTCACACTTTATTTTTAAAAATTCTTTAATAATTTTTGTATTAATTTTACCAGACGAAGATCTTCTAGGATCTTTTATCTTCATATTAAATCGATCTAATATTTCTTTATAACTTCTACCAGCAACTTCCTTTATATTATCGAGTTTTCTCATTTTTAAATATCTCGATTTATCAATTTCTACAAAAACTGGATCAATGTCTAAATTTGTTTCTAATCTTTTTAAAAGTTCATTGAAATAACTTTCGTTCCAATGATATCTTTTTAATCTATGTTTCCATCTTCTAGGAATATCTAGCTTGTTAATTAATAAATTAAATAATTCAACATTTCCAATTTTTAAAACAGCTTTTTTAAAACCACTACTCTTTAAAATTTTTATTGATGTATCAATGATTTCTTTATCATCTTTTTGTTTATTTTTTGAACCCAATATTTCAAAGCCAATTTGATTTTTTATTAAAGAATCTTGTTTCTTATAAGTTTTTCTAAATGCTTCTCCACTATAAAAAACTTTTTGTTTTATATTTGATTTATTTTGTACAAATCTTAAAACGGAAGAAATTGTAAGATCTGGTCTAAGACACCATTCTTTTCCATCTAAATCGTAAAATGTAAATAATAACCTTTTAAAATTTTCTCCTGATCTTTGCAGAATATATTTTGTCTCTAATAATGGTTCTAATTCAATATTATTGAACCCCTTAGATTTGATTAATCTAAGTATTTTTTCAGATAAATTTTTTGATTTCATTAATTAAATTTTCTTTTGGAAAAGTAATTTGATTATTTTCGCCTTTTATTCCTAACAAATTTTTTAAAGTAATTTTATTTTGGTTAAATTCATTTTCTCCACAAATAACTGCTACAGGACATCCCCTTTTATTAGCATAGGTCAATTGTTTTCCAAGATTTTTTTTGCTATCTAAAAAAATTTCTGAATTTATATTATTATCTCTTAATTTGTTTAATATCTCATAATAATTTTTTAAAAACTTCTCATCCATTACACAAACTATCGCTGGCTTTTGATTTTCAACTTTGACTTGATCTAATTGCAACATGGCAAACAATAATCGATCTACCCCAATACTAATTCCTGTTCCAGGAATATCTACTCCCTTAAATCTTGAAATTAATTTATTGTATTGTCCTCCAGAACAAATACTACCAATTTCAACTTCTTTACCTTTATTATTAGTAGTTTTAAAATTGAGATTAGTTTCTACACAAAAACCATCATAATAAGCAAGCCCCCTAACAATTGTAAAATTAGTTTTGACTTGATCTGCAAAATCTCCGAAATTTAAAATTTTAAATAAATCTTCTAGCTCACTGATTCCTTCTTGTGTTAATGGATTTTTATAATTTCTTTTTAATTCATTTAAATCTTTTATTTTAAGAAAATTAATAATCTGAGTAACCTGATTTTCATTTAAATTAGCCCCTTTAGTTATTGCTCCACTTTTATCTTTTCTTTCTTTTTTTAATAAATCCTCAACTCCTTTTAATCCAAATCCAGGTTTATAAAGTTTATCTATTGCTCTCATTACCTTCATTTGTTGTAATTCTTGGATAATTTTTAAATCATCCATTAAGCCTTGAATAATTTTTCTGTTACTTACATTAATGACAAACTGATTTTTTTTTAAACCACATTCTTTCAGTGTGCTTGCAATTAAATTACAAAGTTCTGCATTAGCTTGGGCAGGATTTACATTTCCAACTATATCACAATCTGCTTGAGTAAACTCTCTATAACGTGCATTTCCAGCTTTTTCATTTCTAAATACATTTTGAATGGCATATCTTTTATATACCGAAGGAAGTTCTTGATTATTCTGCGCTACAAATCTAGCTAATGGACTTGATAAATCATATCTAAGAGTAATTTTTTTTTCACCGTCTTTAAATGAAAATACATCAGACATAGGATTACTGTTATCATCTGCAAGAAATGATCCTATGTTCTCACTAATTTCAAAAGATGGAGTTTCAAGTGCTTCAAAACCAAAATTTATAAAATTATTCTCAATAATATTAATTAACTTTTTCTTGAGAATTAATTTTTTATTCCATCTATCTTCAAATCCTGGGGGCAGCCCGGGAATTAATTTATTTTCTTTATTCATTTTTTGGTACCCGGGCTGAGAATCGAACTCAAACTTAAAGTTCCACAAACTTTCGTGCTAACCGTTACACCACCCAGGCATACTCCTTGTTTATATTATTTTTATGTGGATTTAAAATTATATTATAAATAAATAGCCTACAGGCTATGAAAATAAACTGTATGTAAATTTCTGAATATAATATTTCTAGTCATTAATTGTCTTTTAGACAATTAAAAATATTATTCAACACTTAAATTTAGAGACTAATCTATCTTTTTCAAATTAACAGCGGAAGGGCCTTTTGGTCCATCTTCCATCTCAAATTCTAGTTTATCATTCTCATTTAGATATCTCATACCTGCAGATTTAACTGCAGAGGCATGTACAAACGCATCTTTTTCTTTATCGTCCCTCTCAATAAAACCATACCCTTTTTTTGAATTGTACCATTTTATTTTTCCCGTCAATGTAGTCATCTTATTTCTTATTCCTTTTGTTTTTTATTATTCTATAAAAGTAATTTCTTTTAAATTAATTTCAAGGTGAAATTTTGTAGTGGTGCCTCGAGCATGATTCGCACATGCGACACAAGCCTTTTCAGGGCTCTGCTCTACTCCTGAGCTACCGAGGCATTTTTACCCTCTAAAAGTGATACGACCTTTTGTTAAATCGTAAGGTGTCATTTCTACTTGAACCTTATCACCTTGAAGCACTCTTATTCTATTCTTACGTAATTTGCCTGCAGCATGAGCTGTAACAATATGGCCATTTTCTAATTTAACTCTAAACATAGCGTTAGGTAATAAATCCTCAACGATTCCTGAGAACGATAGCATTTCTTGTTTTGACAAATTTATTTTCTCCTAATTCTTTTTTCTACAGATTTAGCGTGCCCACTTAAACCTTCGTAGTTTGAAAGTGTTATAACTGATGGGCCAAGGGTTTCAATCCCTTTTTTTGATAGGTTTATATATGAAATTCTTTTATAAAATTCATTTACACTTACTCCACTAGAATATCTTGAAGAAGAATTAGTTGGTAAAACATGATTAGAACCAACATTATAATCTGTCATAGCCATCACAGCATACTTACCTAGACAAATAGATCCTGCATTCTTAATTTTTCCAACAATTTTTTTATAATTTTTAATATTCAATTCTAAATGTTCTGGTGCAATTTTATTTACAATTTCAATTATCTTTTGATCAGAAAATGTTTGAATTAAAATTCCATAGTTTGATAAGCTATTCTTTGCTATATTTACTCTAGGCAAATCTTTCAATTGCTTCTTAATTTCTTTACTAACTTTTTCCAAAATTAATTTATTTTTTGATATTAAAATACACTGCGCAAAATTATCGTGTTCTGCTTGAGCAATAAGATCACTTGCAAGCCACTCAGGATTTGAAAATTTATCACATACAATTGTAATTTCTGAGGGACCAGCAATCATTCCTTCTATACCTACATCACCAAATACTTCTTTTTTAGATGCTGCAACAAAAGAATTTCCAGGCCCTACAATTTTATCAACTTTTTTTATTTTTTTTGTACCATAACAAGCTGCAGCAATCGCTGATGGCCCACCTATTGAATATATTTCTTTAATTTTACATTTTTTTGCTGCGTACAATACTGCAGGATTCAATTTACCTTTATTGCCTGGTGTTATCATCACCAACCTTTTAACTCCCGCTATAAGAGCTGGAATTGCATTCATTAACACACTTGATGGATATGAGGCCGTTGAGCCTGGAACATAAATTGCAACTGACTCAATTGGAATATACTTATATTCTAATTTATTTTTAAATTTATCTACATAATAAATATTTTTAAATTTTTGCATAGAATGAAACTTAAAAATTCGCTTATAAGCTAGATCTATTGCTTTTTTAGTATTTATATCTAGTGACTTAATTGTGTTATTTATATAATGAGCTTTAGGAATAATAATTTTATTTTTATTAAATCTTTTTTCATATTTTAAAATAGCTTTATCACCATTTTTTTTTACATCATTTAGAATTTTGATAACAGATGTGGAATTAAGTCTTATTTTGCTTTTTCTTTTAGATAACAGATTATCTAAAATAATATCAAATTTTTTAACTTTACTATTTAAAATCTTAATCATTAATCAACTTTATTTTGATCATCTAGAGATACTTCAATTATTTCCGTCAATAAAGTAATATATCCATTATTAGTGAAAATTAAGGTTATCTCATAATTATCATTTTTTTTTAAATAATCTATGCCAATTAGCTCTAATTTTTGCTCTGGATCATCTTGATTAATATTTTTTGATTTTACTCTATCTACAAATTCAAATTTACAAATACTAATGATTTTTTTTTCATGATTATTATTTTCAATCTTTGATCTCTTTAAAAATACTAAAAAAACTTTACTTTTTTTTAAGTATTTAATATCTGCAATTCTAATTTCAGCTCCAGCACAACAGGCTGAAATTACTTGTAAACCATCTTTGTCATTTGCAATAATTTTTGAAAGATATTTTTTTTTCATCAATCAATTCTTCTAATTTTTGCACCTACTTTTTTTAATTTCTTTTCTATATCTTCATAGCCTCTATCAAGATGATAAATTCTACTAATAATGGTTTTTCCTTTAGCACACAAAGCCGCCAAAATTAAAGAAGCAGAAGCTCTTAAATCAGTTGCCATTACTTGAGCACCCTTAAAAATTGTGTTGCCTTTAATTATAGCTTTGTTGCCTCTTACTTCAATTGCAGCATTCATTCTTCTTAATTCAGATACACTCTGAAAACGGTTTTCAAAAATATCCTCTTTTATTGAAGATTTTTTATTAGCCTTACACAATAACACCATCATTTGTGCCTGAAGATCAGTGGCAAAACCAGGAAATGGGGATGTTTTAATATTTATGTTCTTAATTTTTTTTCTACCTTGAATAATAATTTCACTTTTTCTTTGAATAATTTTTGCTCCAATTTTTTTTAAAATATTAATTTCTGTTTTAAGTATAGTAGGATCTACTGATTTAATTCTAAGATTGTTTTGATTGATTGCACCGGCTATCAGCATTGTGCCAGCCTCAATTCTATCAAACATTATCTTAAAATTTGCTTCCTTAAATTTTTTTACACCGATAATTTTAACTTGCCTTTTTCCTGTCCATGTAATTTTAGCACCAATCGTATTTAAAAATTTAGTTAAATCTTTAATTTCTGGCTCAATTGCACAATTAGACAATATAGTTTGTCCTTTAGCTAAACATGATGCAATCAATAAATTTTCTGTTGCGCCAACAGAAACTTTAGGAAATTTTATTTTCGTACCAATTAAACCATTTTTTGCACTTGCATGTACGTAACCATTAATAATTTTATAATTTACTCCCATACTTTTTAAAGCTTCTAAGTGTAAATCAATAGGTCTAAAACCAATACTGCATCCTCCTGGAGTACTAACTTTTGCTTTTCCAAACCTAGCAAGCAGTGGGCCCAAAACAATAATCCCAGCTCTCATAGTTGACATTAAATTATAACCAGCTTTTGTTTTTATCTTTTTATTATTTTGAATAAGCAAGGAATTACCCTTTTGAAATTTTTTTACTTTAGATCCCATGGATTCTAAAAGTTTAATCATTGTTTCAACATCTTTAACTCTTGGAACATTTGTTAATGATATTTTTTTTCCAGACAATAAAGTTGCAGCTAAAATAGGCAAAGAAGCATTTTTAGAGCCTGAAATTTTAATTTGTCCATTGAGTTTTGATACTCCAAAGACTTCTAATTTTTTCATGATTACACTTTTGGTAAAGTTACTCCGGTTTGACCCATGTATTTGCCTTTACGATCTGCATATGAAGTTTCTGGAGCCTGATCTCCTTTTAAAAATAAAAATTGAGCAACTCCTTCATTGGCATATATTTTAGCTGGAAGTGGGGTGGTATTTGAAAATTCAAGAGTAACTTTGCCCATAAATTCAGACTCAATTGGAGTTACATTTACAATAATTCCTGTCCTGGCATAAGTGCTTTTGCCTACTACAATACACATTATATTCCTTGGTATTTTAAAAACTTCTATTGTACTTCCTAAAGCAAAGGAATTTGGAGGTATAACAATATATTCAGAACTTTTTTTAGTAACAAAATTATCTGAGGAAAATTTTTTTGGATCAACAATTGAAGAATTTACATTGTGAAATATCTTAAATTCATCACCTACCCTTGCATCATAACCAAATGAACTTAAACCATATGAAATTTTACCCTCTCTCACTTGTTTATCAACAAAAGGTGAAATCATTTCATTTTCGAGCGCAAGTTTCCTTATGGATTTATCAGAAAGTATTGACATTGTTTATTTATTTTTTTTATTTTTTTTTTGAAAAATTTTTCTTTTTTTTAAATTTTTTTTAAGAGCTAAAGTTAACCTTTCATCTTTTTTTTTATCTCTCATTATTTATCAGGATTAGTTAAGAAATCTAATGTTATAGGCTTTGATGCATCTAAAACTTTTTCTTCTTCTTTTTGTTTTTTTGGACCTTCTTTGGCCTGACGCTTAGCTTTTTTTTCAGCAAGCTTCCTTTCTCTTTTAGCTTGCTTTTCCATCAATTTATTACCTCTGGTAGATTTATAATCGTAATGAATTCCCATAAAATTTCCTTAGTTAGGTATAATTCATTATAGGAAAAAAATTAAGGCAATATTTTGGAAAAAAATGATTTATTATAAAAATACATCAAAAAAATACCAAAATTTCCCTCATCTTTAATTGTGTATCAAATAATGATATCAGTTAATTTTTATAAAATATCTTTCTAGCTATAAGTGTGATCAAAACTAATCCTATAAAAGCAATCAAGGGAATATATATATCGGGTGAATATATAATATCTAACAGCTTAGGTGTTTCTAAATTTTCGTCTACGATTTTTTCAAATCCACTTCCAATTGAAACTACTAAAAATAATTGTGGTAAAATTCCAATTAAAGTTGCCCAAAAGAAATTACTTACCTTGACATTAAAAATACATGGTAAAACATTTGAAATTGCAAAAGGAATACCACCTACAAATCTATAAATTAAAAGGTAAATAAATTCTGACTGCTTAAATTTAATCTCTAAATTTTTATATTTTATTAAAAACTTTTCTTTTATGAAATCTAAAAAAAAATATTTTCCAATCATATAAAGAATTGATGCTCCAATTGACATACCAATAACTAAAATCAATACTCCAAACCATTTTCCAAAAATAAACCCCGCTAGCAATCCAATCGGTAATCCAAATCCAGCCATGATAACCCAAAAAATTGTAAATAATAAAAATATCAAAGATGTTAAAAATAAATTAGTTTGTTTAAATTGTATGAAATAATCCCTATTATTTTTTATAAAATCATAACTTGTCAATTCTTCAAAAGTAAATTTTGTAAAAAAAAAGTATAAAAATGTTGAAACAATAATTATATAAAATAAACCTAAAGTAATCTTTATTTTTTTTGATTTTTCCATAATTTAATGATGGTATTATAAAATCTTCTATTTGCTATTTATAATTATAATACTATAAAGAATAAAATTTAATTTAAAATTGAATAAAGCCTATGAAACGTACATATTCACCAAGTAATATTAAAAGAAGACGAAAAACAGGATTCCGTAAGAAGATGTCAACTAAGGGTGGCAGAAAATTACTAGCCAGAAGAAGAGCCAAAGGCAGGAAAAATTTAACTCCAAAAGTTAAAAAGAAAAAATAGATAAGAACAGATGAAAAGCAAAATTGTTGCTCTTTCTAAAAAAGAAGATTTCAAAAGTTTACTAAAAAAGAAAAAAATAACAAATAAATATATAACTCTTTTTTTTGGAGTACTTAAAGATAAAAATAATAAAAAATTAAATATAAGTTTTGTAACTAAAAAAAAACAAATCAAAAATGCTGTCAAAAGAAACAAAGTTAAGCGAAGATTAAGAAATATTATGAATGATTTGGTAAAGAAAATATCAATAAACTTAAATTTGTCTTATCTTATAATAGCTAAAACTACTATGCTAAACAATGAATATCAGGTAATAAAAGAAACTTTATTTCAAGATTTTAAAAAAATTAAGTAATGAAAATTATAACAAATATTTTAATTGGTATAATAAAAGTTTATAAAATGGTTATAAGTCCTTACTTGGCACCATCATGTAGATATCTTCCAACTTGTTCGGAGTATACAATTGAATCTCTAAAAACTTATGGTTTAATTAAAGGTCTTTTTAAAGCAACAAAAAGAATTTTATCTTGTCATCCTTTTTCCAAAAAAAATGGATTTGATCCAGTGGTTAAAGACATAAAGGTTGAAAAATAATGGATAGTCGAAATGTTATAGCTGCGATTGCTTTAAGTACTGCTGTTATTGTGCTTTATTCATTATGGTTTGCTCCGAGTCCAGATGAAGTAAAATCTAATCAAATAAAAAAAGAACAAATTCAAGAAAATTCAGATACACCCAGTTTAGATAAAAATGAAAACTTTGAAAAACTTTCACGTCAAGATGCATTAAATGAAAATGATAGAGTCAAGTTTGAAAATGATAATATAAAAGGATCTATTTCTTTAAAAGGTGCAACTATAGATGATTTAACATTCAAAAAATACAATGTTGAACTTAATGGCAATGAAAAAGTAACTTTATTAAGTCCCAGAAATGTTGAGAACGGTTATTTAATAGAAAGTGGTTTTGTTACGACCAACAAAAATATAGATGTTCCTGACGCATCCACTATTTGGAAAGTTTCTGAAAACAAAAAATTATCTGATGATAATTCAATAAAGTTAACTTGGAGTAATTCTCAAAATATAACTTTTGAAAAATATATTAGTTTAGATGAACAATTTCTATTTACTATAAAAGAGAAAATAATTAATAAATCAGACAAAACTTATAATTTTTATTCATACGGACAAATAATTAGAAATAAAATACCAGAAATATCAGGTTTTTATATTTTACATGAGGGTTTTTTATCAGTTCTTGATAATGAATTAATAGAAGAAGATTATGATGACATCCAAGAAAAAAAATTCACACGTATTGCACAAGAGGGGTTTGTAGGTATTTCAGATAAGTATTGGATAACATCGGTAGTGCCTCAAAAAGGTAAAGAATTTAAAGCAACTTTTGATTATAAAAATAAATTTAGAGCCAACTACATATCTACTCAAGGAATAGAAGTTGGTCCTAATAGCTCATTAGAGGAGGAAATCCTTATTATCAGTGCTGCTAAAAAAGTTGATATCATAGACAGTTATGCAGAAAACTTGAAAATTAACAAATTTGATCTTGTTATTGATTGGGGTTTTATGTACTTCATCACAAAACCACTATTCTTTGCACTGGATTATTTTTTTAAATTACTTGGTAATTATGGTTTAGCAATTATTGCTGTTACTGTGTGTATCAGAATAGCCTTTTTCCCATTAGCAAATTTTAGCTTTAAAAGCATGGGTAAAATGAAACTACTAGCTCCTGAAATGGCTAGATTAAAAGAGCTTCATAAAGATGATAAAATGAAATTACAACAAGCTATGATGGCTCTATACAAAAAAGAAAAAGTCAATCCAATGAGTGGATGTTTACCAATACTGGTTCAAATTCCAGTTTTCTTTGCTATTTATAAAATTCTTTTTGTTACTTTAGAGATGCGTCATATGCCATTTTATGGCTGGATAAAAGATTTAAGTGATAGAGATCCAACTTCTATATTTAATCTTTTTGGATTAATTCCTTGGGATCCACCATCATTTTTAATAATTGGGGCCTGGCCTGTAATTATGGGTTTTACAATGTACCTTCAACAAAAACTAAATCCAACTCCGCCAGATCCTATACAGGCAAAAATATTTATGTTCTTTCCATTATTTTTGACAATAATACTTGCTCCATTTGCTGCCGGCCTTGTTATTTATTGGTCTTTCAACAATATCTTTACAATGATCCAACAATATATTGTTCAAAGAAAAATGACTGTTAAGACAACTTAAATGTCATTAATAAAAAAAGAAGAATTAAAAAAAATTTTACCTACAAATGGGCCACCTATAAATGAGGTATCAAAGTATATTGAAAAGTATAAAAATGATATATTGGTAATCAAATATGGAGGAAACGTTTTTATTGATAAAGATATATTTAACAATTTTATTTTAGATATAAGTATATTAAATAAATTGGGACTTTCGATTGTAATAGTTCATGGTGGTGGTCCTAGAATAAAAAGAGAATTAGATAAATCAAATATTCAATCAAAATTTATTAGAGGTTTAAGGGTAACAGACGAAAAAGTTATTAATATAGTTGAAAATGTTTTAATTGATTTCAATAAAGATATTGTAAACGCATTAAAAGACAAAGGAGTCTTGGCAGTTTCAATTAATACAAAAAATAATAGTATTATCGAAGTAATTCCTGAAGAGGAGGAATTAGGCTTTGTTGGAAAACCTAATAAAATTAATATCAATAAAATAAATGATATAATCAAAAAAGATTTAGTTCCTATTATCTCTCCTTTAGGTTTAGGAAAAAATGATCAAACTTACAATATAAACGGAGACACGGCAGCTGGTGCAATAGCGAAGTCTTTAAAATCTAGAAGATTGCTTTTAATGACAAACGTAGAAGGTGTTTTCGATAAAGAGAAAAAGCTTATCGAGGAAATTTCTTCATCAGAAATTTTAGATATGATTAATAATGGGACTATTACTGGTGGTATGATACCTAAAATAAACACTTGTTTGGATGCTATAAATAATGGGGTTACTGCTGTTGGAATTATAGATGGAAGGAAAAAACACTCTATATTATATGAAATATTCTCTGACAAAGGTTCTGGAACTTTAATAAGAAAATGAAAAAATTTAAAGAAATGAAGTATCTTCTTCTAGACCTTGATGGGGTATGTTATGGAAAACACAATAACTATTCTCTCGAAAAGGTCTTCGGACAAGTATCAAAACGAATGACAAAGTTTATATCCGAAAGGCTTAAAATAGATTTGAAGGCAGCAAAAAAATTACAGACTGACTACTTTTATAAATATAATACAAGTCTAAATGGTCTAATGATACACCATGATATTCCTCCTGAGGAATTCTTAAGCTATGTTCATTCGATTGATCTTTCGTTTATGAAGAAAGATAAAGTTATGAGAAATGAATTAGAAAAACTAAATATGGAAAAATTCATTTTTACTAATGGAAGTGCTGAACATGCCAAAAATATTCTGACTCACCTGGGTGTATATGATCTTTTTGGGAGAGAAAGAATTTTTGATATTCAGGATGGGGGATATGTGCCTAAACCTGAAGCAAAAACTTTTGATCTAATGATTAAAAAATTTAAAATTAACCCTAAAGAAACCATTTACATAGAGGATATCGCAAAAAATCTAAGTATAGGCTACAAAAGAGGCTGTACAACTGTTTGGTTAATTAATGATGAGCATTTTGGAAAGATGGACTCTGACAAAGATTATATTTCTCACAAAATTGAAAATCTATCTTTATTTCTAAAAGAAATAAGGTTATTAAAAAGTAAATAAATTATGTCTATAGAAAATATAATAAATGAAGCTTGGCAAAATAAAGATCAAGTAAATCAAAATTCTGATAAAAAACTCAAAGATGCTATTAATCAAACTATTGCTGATTTAGATAGTGGGAAAGTCAGAGTAGCTGAAAAGATAAATGGCAAATGGATTACCCACCAACATATTAAAAAAGCGATAATGTTAAGTTTTAGAATTTATCCAATGGAAAACTTAAGTGGACCCTATAGTAGTTGGTATGACAAATCACATTTATTGAAAGGTAAAACTGCTAATTGGACTAAAGAACAACATGAAGCAGCTGGGTTTAGAATGACTCCCAATAGTCCTGTAAGGCCTGGTTCTTTTATTGGAAAGAATGCTGTTCTCATGCCATGTTATGTAAATATCGGAGCCTACATTGATGAAGGAACAATGATGGATACTTTTAGTCGTGCTGGCAGTTGTTGTCAGATAGGAAAAAATTGTCATATTTCTGCTGGTTCAGGAATCGGAGGTGTTTTAGAACCTGCTCAAGCATTACCAACAATTATTGAAGATAATGTTTTTGTTGGTGCGATGTCCGAAGTAGTAGAAGGAGTAATAGTAGGTGAAGGATCAGTGCTAAGCATGGGTATGTATATTGGTCAATCAACCAAAATAGTAGATAGGAAAACTGGGGAAATTACTTATGGTAAAATTCCACCTTACTCTGTAGTTGTTCCTGGTTCATTACCAGATAAAAAAAATTCATCGGCACCATCATTATATTGTGCTGTTATAATCAAACAAGTTGATGAAAAAACAAGGTCTAAAACGTCAGTTAATGATCTTTTAAGAGAATAGAACCATGAAAATTTTAAATGAACTTCAGTTAGCTAAGGAGCTAATCAGATTTCCATCCATAACTCCAATAGATGCTGGGGTAATAAAATTTTTAGAAAAAAAACTTAAGAAATTAGGTTTTAAAACAAAAATACTTGAATTTAAAGAAAAAGGTTATCAACCTGTAAAAAATCTATACGCAAAATTTGGAAACAAAAATCCTAATTTTTGTTTCGCAGGACATTTAGATGTTGTCCCTCCGGGTAACATTAAAGATTGGACAATTAATCCTTTCAAACCGTCTATTAAAAAAAGTCATTTAATTGGTAGAGGCGCTAATGATATGAAAAGTTCAATCGCAGCTTTTGTTTCTGCGGTAAGTATATTTTTATCTAAAAATAAAAAATTCAATGGGTCAATTAGTTTTTTAATTACGGGAGATGAAGAAGGTGATGCAATTAATGGTACTAAAAAAGTCGTAGATTATTTAAAAAAAAAAAAAGAAAAAATTAATTTCTGTTTAGTTGGAGAGCCAACCAATCCCAATAAATTAGGAGAAATGATTAAAATAGGTCGTAGAGGTAGCATAACAGGAAAACTTACAATCTATGGTATTCAGGGTCATGTTGCTTATCCAAATCGAGCTAACAATCCATCAACAACAATAGTTAAAATTCTAAATGAACTTAAAAATATAAAATTTGATAAAGGAACGAAAAATTTTCAACCTACAAATTTAGAGGTTACTAAAATAAATATAGATAATAATGCAGATAATGTAATTCCAAAATCTGCAGAAGCAACTTTTAATATTAGATTTAATAATAAACATTCATCTAACTCTATTAAAAAAAAACTGAATAAAATTTTTAATAAAATAAGTAAAAAAAATAAATCAAAATACAAAATAGAGTACAGAGTTTCAGGAGAGTCTTTTTTAACCAAACCTAATGCCACAACTTTAATGATACAAAATGTCATTAAAAAAATTACAAAAATAAAACCAAAACTATCAACTACTGGAGGAACCTCAGATGCAAGATTCATTAGAAAAATTGCAATATGCCTAGAATTTGGTCTAGTCGGCAAAACTATGCATAAAACTGATGAAGCAGTTTCAATTTCAGATTTAAAAAAATTGACTAAAATATATCATAATATTTTAGAAAATTACTTTAAATGAAAACAGGATTAATAACCTCAGATACTTACCAAAATCACAACACAGGAGATGGTCATCCTGAAAAAGAGGATAGAGTCAAAGCAGTAATAGACAATTTTAAAAAATTAAATAATAAAAATCTTATTTGGAAAAAGCCTGTAAAATTTAATAAATCCCTTTTAAAAATTACTCACAATCCTAATTATATAGATTTTGTTGAAAAATCTTTTCCAAAAAAAGGTTTTTCTTATTTAGACGGAGATACTATTATTTCTCCAGGAAGTAAAAGCGCAACTATAGACGCTGTTGGTTCAATTATTACTGCTATTGATGGTGTTCAAAAAAAAGATTTTAAAAATGCTTTTTGTGCGGTCAGGCCTCCTGGTCATCATGCTGAAAGAGATAAAGCAATGGGTTTTTGCATTTATAATAATGTTGCCGTAGGAGCTCATTACTTAATTGATAATTATAAGCTAAGTAAAATAGCTATAATTGATTTTGACGTACATCATGGTAATGGAACCCAAAATATTTTCTTTGATAATGAAAAAGTCTTATATATTTCAACTCACCAGTTTCCTTTTTATCCTGGCTCAGGAACAGAAAAAGAAAAAGGGAAAAATAATAATATATTAAATATTCCTTTGCCTGCAGGAACTACCTCTGAAGAATACTTAAATGCATATGAATTTGTTTTAAAAAAGATAAGAGAATTTAAACCAGAATTCATATTACTATCTGCTGGTTTTGATGCCCATAAAAATGATCCTCTAGCACAATTTCAATTAGATTCTAAAGACTTTTATACAATTACAAAAAGAACATTAGAATTATCTAAGTTATATTGCGATGGTAAAGTTGTTTCTATTTTAGAAGGTGGTTATGACATTTTAGCTCTTCAAGAAAGTACTCAAGAACATGTTGAAGCACTTATAGAATCTAATTGAAAATTTTTAATTTATCTTTAAATAATTCTTAATGAAACTTTACAAAATTAAAAAATCAAACATCGATAGAAAAGGACGTGGTCTTTATGCTTCGAGAGATATAAAATCAGGTACAAAAATTATTAATTATGTAGGTAAAATTATTACAAAAAAACAAACTGAAGAGTCAAAAAAGTTTGATAATTCTAGACCCATTTACTTATTTAATTTAAACAAAAAATATGATCTTGATGGTGATGTTTCTTGGAACACAGCAAGATTAATTAATCATTCTTGCTCAAATAACTGTGAATATAATGGTACTGGTCTAAAATTATGGGTTGTGGCTATTAAAGATATTAAAAAAGGGGAAGAGCTTACTTGTGATTATGGATTTGGATACGATGAGGATTTTAAACAATTTCCCTGCAAATGTGGGTCTAAAAACTGTTGTGGTTATATTGTTCGAGCTGAGTCAAGATGGAGAATCGATAAAAAATTTAGTCTTGGTCGAATAAACTCTAATAAATAACTTTTTCTAAAAATAATCCATATGCAGGTGCTGGTGGAGCACATAATTTTCTTTGTTTTAATTTAAAAACTGACTCAAACTTTTTTAAGTTCCATTTTTTCTCAGCTAAATATTTTAAACAACCCACCATTGATCTAACCTGTTGCTGTAAAAAAGATTGAGATTTAAATTGTATTTCAATCCTTCCTTTAGTTGATTTTATTTTAATTGATTTCATGGTTCTGATTGGATTTCTAGCCCTACAATTAGATGATCGAAATGTCGAAAAATCTTTTGTTCCTAAAAGTTTTTTTGCTCCTTTTTTCATTAAATTAATATCTAGTTTTTTAATTATATGCCAACCTCTCTCTTTATCGATCGAGGGTTTACTGTTTCTATTAAATATTACATATTTATAAATTCGTTGTTTTGCAGAAAATCTTGCATGAAAATTTAAATTTTTTTTTTCAATTTTTAAAATTGAAATATTTTCTTTGTTAACAAAATAATTTATTGTTTGTAAAAATTTATCAAAATTGTTAATTTTTTTTTTGCAGTCAAAATGTGCAGACTGTTCAATAGCATGTACCCCTGAGTCTGTTCTACCAGAACCAAATAAAAGTATTTTTTCTTTTAAAATTTTAGATAATTTATTTTGAATTAATTTTTGCACTGATTTTCCTTTTGGCTGAATTTGCCAACCAATAAAATTTGTCCCAACATATTCAATTAATAGATGGTATCTATGCATTGTTTAGATTAAAACCTTTTTTGATTTGAGATCCAAGCACAAATTCATTAATTTTTTGAACTTTTTTTCCTTGTCTTTGAATTTCTAAAACTTTAATAGATTTTTGATTGCCACAACTAATTTCTAAATAATCATCTAAGACCTCTCCACTCTTCCCAATATTAGAGCCTATCTCAGCTTTGAGAATCTTGTATCTTTCACCTTTAAAAATAAAAAATGCACCAGGATTCTGATATAAACCATTTATTTTTCCAATTATTCGTTCTGCTGTTTCATTCCAATCTATTTTTCCCTCAGATTTTTCAATTTTTGAAGCATAGGTAGCTTCTTTGTGTATTTGGTCCTTAAATTCAATTTTATTTTCTAATATATCATCTAAATTACTTACGATTTTATCTGCAGCTAATAAAGAGAGTTTTTCTGAAATTGTCTCGGTATTATCATAATTAGTTATTTTTATTTTATAGGAATTACAAACTGGACCTGTATCTAATTTTTCATTAATTTTCATAATACTTATTCCAGTTTCTTTATCTAAATTCATTAAAGATCTTTGAATTGGTGCCGCTCCTCTCCATCTAGGAAGAAGTGAGGCATGAATATTAATAAATCCCTTTTTAGATAAATCTAAAAATTTTTTTGGTATAATTTGACCATATGCAACAACAATAACTACATCTGGATTTAATTTTTTAAAATATTCATATTCTTCATTATTATCTTTTAAAGATACTGGTGTTCTATAATTTATATTTAGTGTTTCAGAGATACCTTGAATAGGGGATTTATTAATTCTTTGTCCTCTTTGAGATTTTTGAGGAGGCTGTGTATAAACTACTGAAATTGGATATCCATTTTGATAAAGAGATTTAAGAATTGGTACAGCAAAAAATGGTGTACCCATAAAAACAACTTTTTTTGACATTTGCTAAACAACTATTCTGCTTAACTTACTTTTAGAAAGTTTCTTAATAATCATTGATTTTTTTAATTTTGATAGATAATCAATAAACAAAATTCCTTCTAAATGATCCATTTCATGCTGTATACAAGTTGCTAATAACCCGTCAGCTTTCAATATTTTTTTTCTTCCGCTATAATCTAAATATTCAACTTCACAACCATTCGGTCTTTCAATTTCTGCAAATTGATTTGGAACTGACAAACAGCCCTCTTCATATTTTGCTTTTTCAAGGTTTTTATTTTTAATCACAGGATTAACAAAATACATCGGTTCTTTTTTATTTTCATCTTTACTAAGATCCATAACAATAATTCTTTTAGGAACCCCAATTTGAATTGCTGCAAGACCAATACCATTCGCTGAATACATAGTATCCAGCATATCATCCATAAGTTGTCTCTCTTGATCACCTACTTTTTCAACAGGCATAGATACTTGTCGTAATAATTTATTTGGTTCTGTTAGAATTTTTTTAACTGACATAACTAATACATTTTATTATAAAATTTAAACTTTTAAAGGTAGAACTTTAAGCAAAATTTTATTCCTGATAGGGTCAATATCAAGCTTATTCAAAGTACTTATTATAAAATATATAGTATCTGCATCCATATCCTTTAATTCGTCTTGTCCGATTGATTCTACTATTCTCAAAATGGCAACTGCCATATCCTCATTGTTTATTAATAATTGAATATCAGAGGGCATTTCGTTTTCATTAATTTCGTAAAAATCATCATATTTTTTTGGAACATTAACCCCATCAGATTTTAGTGCTTCGATTAAAATCACATCTTTTTTTGAAAAAAAATATTTTTTATTCTTTTTAATTTTCTTTAATAAATCTTTTAAATCTTTCTCTACGTTTTTATTAGATTTTTTTTCTCTAAAATAATTAATTAATTTTGACTGATGTAGAACTTTGTTATTTATTTTTATTTTTTTCAATTCACTTTTTTCTTCTTTAATATTATTTTCATAAAATGACACATAATTAGGAGGTACTTGATCTAAATCTATCTCTTCTAAAAAACTAATTAATTCTTTTTTAAATGCATTTTCTAAACCATCATTTTTAAAAGAATTTTTTAATGCATTCATCAATTCTAACTTTTTTTCAATTTTTGAAGTAATTAAAATCCCTTGATATATTAAAGCTCTTGCTTCAATTTTTGAGAGTACTTTTGAGGATTCTTTTATATTTAAAAGTTGATTTATATTGAATTGAAATCTTTTATATAATTCAAATAAATCTTTTTCTGTATAATTCCTTTCGTGTGTGGCTTTCTCTATAATAGCGATTTTGTCTAAACTTGAGACTTCAACATCTTTAATATCATCTAACAAATTTGATGTAGATAAATATTTCCAAATTTGTTTTGAAGTTGTCTCTTTAGGTTCAAATTTAAATTCTGGATTAGTTCTATGAGATAAATGAAAATCTAATATTGTTTTCTCCGATATTGATGTTTCTGGTTCTTTATCAAAACCCAATAAATAATTAATTTTACTTTCATAAAATTTATCCTTAAAGCCTAATTCCTTTTTCAAATCTATCAATAACTGAGCCTCTTCCTCTTTTTTATTATTAATTAAACAATAAATATTAAATTTTGAAAGATATTCATCCTCAATTGAACTTTGAATTTTAGAAAAAATTTCACAAGACTTATTTATATCAGATTTGGCAAGATAATAGTCTACTAGATATCTAGTAAGTCTTGGATCTTCATTTATAATTTGATTTTTTAATAAATAATCCTCTATTAATTTTAAATTCGAATTTTTAATTAACCAATCGGATTTTATTTTCATAAACTGTTCTTTAGTAATATTTAACTTTGGATAATATGCATTTGTCACTAATAAAATATCTAAAATTTCTGTTGCATCTTGTGAAAGATTTATTTTATTAATTCTTTTAAAAATTCTTAAAATTTGCTCTCCATCTGAGTTAGACCACATATTAATATCTAATCCGTTTTCTGCAGGATCATAAAGTCCAACAATTTTTACTTCATTTGATGTTAAAGTTTGATTTTCCTCAATAATCAATTCATCTGTGTTTTGAGATTGTATTTTATATATAGTATTTTGAGATATACTTTCTTCGTCAATTTTTTCATTTTTAGTCTCTTTTTTATTTTGTTGTTCTGTCTCAACATTCCAAATATCTGCAGGTTCTTCTTCTGAATGAGATCCAAATGTAAATAATAAAAAAAATAATATAATTAATAATTTTATATTATTTAACAATCTTGAGTTTTTCATTTGGAATAATTTTTTCAATTTCTTTATTAGGAGATGGAAAATCAATTTTACCTAACAATAATACTGCGCTGATTAGAACAATCAAAACTAATGTCATCTTAATAAAAAAAGATTTACTTTTGCCGCTACTTGTATTTTTTGAAAATTGCATATATTCTCTAATAATTTCAAATTAAGACATATTTGTGTTTTTTCAATAAAGAAAGCTTATGTATTCAAATAAAAACCTCGTTTTCTTAGGCATGATGGGGTCTGGAAAATCCTCTATTGGTAATTTAGTTTCAAAAAAAATAAACATTCCATTTATTGATATCGATAATTTAATTATTGAGAATACAGGAATGAGTATTTCTGAAATATTTGAAAAAAAAGGTGAGAATTATTTTAGAGATATAGAAGAAACAATTACTCTAAAATCTTTAAAAAAAAATAATTGTGTTATTTCACTAGGTGGCGGTGGATTTATTAACGATAAAATACGAAAAGAAATTATGAGTAATCATTATTCATTTTGGCTTAATTGGGATGAAACAATTTTACTAAACAGAATAAAAAAAAGTAAAAAAAGACCTTTAGCATTTCAGTCTACAGATCAAGAAATAAAAAAAATGATCAAAAAAAGATCAAAAATATACTCTTATGCTCAATTTAAAATTAACTGTAATAAACTTACAAAAACTGAAATAGTAAAAAAGATTATAAAAATTTATGAAAGCAATTAAGTTAATTATAAAAACTGAAAATCAAAAATATCCGATTTATATAGGAAACAATATTTTAAAGAATTTTCAATATTTATTAAAAAAGAACTCAATAAATTTTAATCAATGTCTAGTTATAATAGACAAAAATATTCCTAAAAAAGTAATAAATAAATTTTTACATTCATTTAAAAGAAAAAAAGTAATAATTCATTATTTTAAAGCTAACGAGAAAAATAAAAATCAAAAAAGTATTACAAATATTTTGAATATTCTTTTAAATAAAAACTTTAATAGGAATGACTGTATAATTTCTGTTGGTGGAGGCATTACTGGTGATGTATCAGGTTTTGCGGCTAGTATATTCAAAAGAGGATTAAAATTTGTAAATGTACCTACAACCTTACTTTCCCAAGTTGACTCATCTATTGGTGGAAAAACTGGAATAAATACCCAGCATGGCAAAAATTTAATAGGAGCTTTTTATCAACCAAGTTTAGTTATTTCCGATACTTTTTTTTTAAAATCTTTACCAAAAAGAGAATTGATATGTGGTTACGGAGAAATTTTGAAACATGCAATAATTGCCAATAAAAAATTTTTTAATTTCTTAAATAAAAATGGATCTAAAATTTTAAAACTTAAAAGTCCCTTAATAGAAAAAGCGATACTTCAAAGTTGTTCAATTAAAAAAAAAGTAGTTGAGATTGATAGTAAAGAAATAGGTATAAGAAAAATCTTAAATTTTGGGCATACATTTGCTCATGCGTACGAAGCAACATTAGGATATTCAAATAAACTTAACCATGGTGAAGCAGTAATACTCGGAATAAAAACTGCCGCTAAATTTAGCTTATCTAATAAGATTTTAAGTCTTAATGAATTTAAACTAATTGAAAATCACTTAAATGAATTAAATCTTCCAAGAGATATTAACAAATTTTTTTCAAAAAAAAATTTGAAAAAAATTTTATTTTTTATGAAAAAAGATAAAAAAAATAATACTAATAAAATAAATTTAGTGCTGCTTAAAAAAATAGGTAAACCAATATATAATTTACATTTTAATAAGGAAAAAATTAATAGTTATTTAAATAAAGAATTATTCAAATAATATTTGAATTGAATGAATATGTTCTTTTAACTCAACTCTTAAAATACTATAAATTTTTTTAGTTGCGACTATTTTGCTCAATTTAGAAAGTTCATCAGATTTTATAAATAATTTTAGATGAAATTTTCCCTCCTTGTGTCCCTTGTGATTTTTATGCAAAAAACTTTTATCTTCAATTTTAATTTCTTTAATATCAATTTCAGTTGTAAGTTTGTTTTTAACGATTGCAATTAATTGTTTTATATTCATAAATATTTATTTATTATTATATATTATGAAAAATATTTGTGATTGGAATAATTGCTTTGAAATCGGCGAATATAAAGCACCTATTGAAAAAGATAACAGTAAAAACTATAGAATGCTTTGCTTAACACATGTTAAAGAGTTCAATAAAAATTGGAATTATTTTGCAGGAATGAATGATGAACAAATATTTAACTTTTTAAAATCTGATATGACTTGGCATAAACCAACACAGAGTTTTAGTTCTTCGGACAATTTTTTTAAAATACTCTGGAATAACACTTTAAAAGATGAATTTGATAAAATTAAGATCAAAGGTGAATATAATCACATGAGCCAATTTAAATTCGATAGCAATGATATTAAAGCTTTTGGAATTTTAGGCGTTTCAGTAGGTTTAAAATGGGAGAAAATACAAGATAAATTCAAAACTCTTGTCAAAAAATTTCACCCTGATATTAATCTGGGGAATAAAAAATACGAAGAAAAACTTAAATTAATCACTTTAGCTTACACTCAGCTAAAAAATACTTATAAGGAAAAAATTGACACCTAATTTAAACATACAACCAGATATTAAAGTATCTCTAAAACAAACTTTTGGAATCGACTCTGACATGGATGTTGATGCATTTTCAAAAAAAAATGATTTTGTTCCTGAAATAGATAAAAATTATAAATTTGACAGAGATACCACTTTGGCAATCATATCTGGATTTGCATTTAATAAAAGAGTTTTGGTTCAGGGTTATCATGGAACTGGAAAATCAACACACATTGAACAAATTGCAGCAAGATTAAATTGGCCATGTATAAGAGTGAACTTGGACAGCCACATAAGTAGAATTGATCTTATTGGTAAAGATGCAATAGTAATTAAAGATGGAAAACAAATCACAGAATTTAGAGAAGGAATTTTACCTTGGTCTATTCAAAATCCTATTGCTTTAGTTTTTGATGAATATGATGCAGGTAGGCCTGATGTAATGTTTGTTATTCAAAGAGTTTTAGAGTCTCAAGGAAGTTTTACTCTTTTAGATAAAAATAAAGTTTTAAAACAAAATAAATTCTTTAGACTATTTGCGACTTCAAATACAGTTGGTTTAGGAGACACAACTGGTCTATATCATGGTACCCAACAAATAAATCAAGGACAAATGGATAGATGGAATATCGTAACATCTTTAAATTATCTAAGCTTAGATAAAGAAATGGAAATTATTTTAGCAAAAAATAAAAATTTTAATAATTCTAAAGGAAAAGAAAAAGTATCTAATATGATTAAAGTAGCATCCTTGACCAGAAAAGGTTTTATGGGTGGAGATATCTCTACCGTAATGAGTCCTAGAACAGTTTTGCATTGGGCTGAAAATGCAGAAATCTTTAAAGATATTGGTTATGCTTTTAGAGTCACATTTTTAAATAAATGTGATGATATTGAAAAAAAAACTATAGCTGAATATTATCAAAGATGTTTTGGTGAAGAATTACCAGAGTCTATGGTAAATATTCAAGTTTAAATGAGTAACAAAGAAAATAATATCAAAGAACAATTTAAACAAGTTCTAATTTCAACTGCAAGAGTAATCTCAGATGATTATAAAATTGATATTAAAAAAATAGATAAAAATTCAAATTTAAAAAAAAAAAATTTTTTCGATATAACAAATCTATCTAGTAAAAGTGACTTTATAAGACTTAGAGCAGAAACTGATTCTGTGGCTCTTAGTAAAAAATTTTCAAATAAATATATATATAATAAAAACTTACCAAAAAATCCTGCATGTAAATCTTTATATGAAATTGCTGAAAAAATTAGATATGAAGTTTTAGGAGGAAGAATGTTAAGGGGTATAGGGAAAAATTTAAAAGAAAATTATAACCAAAAATTAATTTCAAAACGTAAAGATAATATTAAAAATAAAGAGGATGTACCAATTGCAGATGCTTTTGAATTATATATGCTAAAAAAATTTTTTAATATAAACCTTAATGCTACTTCATCAAAAATGTTAAGTTTTTGGGAAAAAGATTTTGAAAAATCTGTTGAAAAACACTTAGATTTTTTAAATGAAAATCTTGAAAATCAAAATAATTATAATTTAAAATTTTCAGAAATTCTTCAAAATATGGATGTTTTTAATTCAAATGATGAAGAAATTAAGGAAGATAACGATAAAGACGATACGGAACAAGAAAACAAATCTGAAAATAATAACGACAATTCTCAATTAAATGAAGATGAAAACAATCAAAATGAACAACAAGCTGGTTTTAATGACGCAGATTTTGAGTTAAGTGACCAACAAATAGACGAACAATTAGATGATTTAGATAGTGTAAAACAGAATTCAGATAACTTATCTCAAAGAGAAAGTTTAAATAGTATCGATCAAGAATATAAAATATTTACAAGTGAATTTGATGAAATTGCAAAAGCAGAAAACTTAGAGGATACAAAAGAAATACAAAAGTTAAGAAAAAATTTAGATCAACAATTAATTGGTTTTCAAGATTTAATAACTAAACTTGCTAATAAATTACAAAGACAACTTCTTGCAAAACAAAATAGAGCATGGGAATTTGATTTGGAAGAAGGTTTACTGGATAGTTCTAAACTAACTAGAATTATTATGGACCCATATAATTCTTTATCCTTTATGAAAGAAAAAGATCTTGATTTTAAAGACACAATAGTAACTTTATTAATTGATAATTCAGGTTCAATGCGTGGGCGTCCTATAACAATAGCGGCTCTGTGTGCAGATATCTTATCAAGAACTTTGGAAAGATGTTCCGTAAAAGTTGAAATCTTAGGTTTTACAACGAAGAACTGGAAAGGTGGAAAAAGTAGAGAGACTTGGACTCAAATTAATAAACCTAAAAATCCAGGAAGACTAAATGACCTAAGACATATAATCTATAAAGGTGCTGATACACACTGGAGAAAATCTAAAGATAATATAGGCTTGATGCTTAAAGAAGGATTATTAAAAGAAAATATTGATGGAGAAGCAATTTCATGGGCATACAGTAGACTTAAAAAAAGAAAAGAAGAAAGAAAAATTTTGATGGTCATTTCTGACGGAGCACCAGTGGATGACTCAACTTTATCAGTTAATTCAGGAGATTTTTTAGAAAAACATCTTAAAAAAATGGTAAAATTTATTGAGGATAAAAGTAATATAGAAATATTAGCAATTGGTATAGGACACGATGTATCTAGATATTATAAAAAAGCTATTAAAATTACAGATGTGCAAGAATTAGGTGACGTTATGATTAGCCAATTAAGTGGACTGTTTGAAAACAAAAGTAAACTTCATTAAATTTTCACAAAGTCTTTATTATCCCATTTAATAGATACTTCTGCACCTTTATTTTTTTTTAAATTAAAGAAATGTATTTCTGCAAAATTTTTCTCTAAAAGAGTTTTTCCAATAAATGTTCCTAATCCAAGTCCATACTTAGAAATATGGGCACTATCTCTAGTTCTTATGTAAGGTTCACCTAATTTATGTTTGTCGATTAAGTCTTTTGGAAATCCAGGTCCATCATCTCTTACAATGACCTCTGAATTTTTATTATCACTTTTAATAAAAATTTCTACTTTACTATCACTAAACTTATTTGCATTTCCAATAAAGTTTCTCAAACCATATACTACTTCTGGTGATTTAAATGATTTTAAAGGATTTTTATCCTCGTCTAAAATTAACACAAATTTTTTCTCACTTATTTCTTTATAAGATCTAACTATTTCCTCTATATAGTCTTTTAAAGAAGCTTGGTTATCAATAAATTCATCTTCTACAATTGGATTTAATGTAAGTTTTTTCAATATTTCACTACATCGATTACTTTGACTTACCAATAAATCAAGATCACTTTTAATCTTAATATCTGATGCATAATCTTTCTGTAGTTCTTTAGCTGTTAATAAAATAGTTGAAAGTGGTGTACCTAATGAGTGAGCAGCAGCAGCAGCCTGACCACCTAAAGATACAAGCTCATTTTCTTTAGCCATTATTTCTTGCATTTTATCATATGCTTCTTTTCTAATTCTATTTTCATTTCCAAATTTAAATCCAAAATATACTAGAAAATTTAAACCAATAAAAATTGCAACTGGAATACTATATAAATAATAATTTGGAGTGTGAAAATGTAATTCATCTGGATGTGGCAAATCAAAATAAAAAAATGTTAATAAAGCTAATGCTAATGTAGTAATAGCAACTAAGATTATAGAGATCGATTTATTTAAATATTGAGAAGAAAATACTGCAGGTATAATTAATAAAAAAATAAATGGATTCGTAATACCTCCAGTGAAATAAAATAAACTGGCAAGTTGAATAATATCAAAAATTAAATAAATTGAAGCGGTAATATTACTTAATTGATTTTCCTGAGTCTGAAATTGTAAATATAAATTACTTAATATGCTAAAAAAAACTATTATTAAACAAAGTAAATAATTGAAATTAAATTCGAAATAAAATTGTACGACTAAAATCGATATTATTTGACCTAAATATGCTATCCATCTTAAATTTACATAAGTTGATTTGTTAAGAGTAAATTTTTTTGAAGTTTCAAAAAACTTCATTATTAAATATCAAGATTTTGAACGTTAATAGCATTTGAAACAATAAATTCTTTTCTTAAGGCGACATCATTGCCCATTAGAGTATGAATTAAATTTTGATCTTTTTTAAAATCTTTAGAATATTGAACTTTTAGTAAATTTCTTTTTTCAGGATCCAAAGTAGTACTCCATAATTCTTCTGGATTCATTTCTCCTAATCCCTTAAATCTTTGAATACTCATTTTAGATTTTTCCTCTTCATAAGCTTTAAAAAATTCCTTAGTATTTTTTTTCATTTTTTTTAATTCATTACTATTTTTTAAAATATAATCTTCTAGCTCTTTTTCATCTTTGATATAAATACCTTTAGACCCTTTATTAATTTTAAATAATGGTGGTTGAGCAAGATATACATGACCATTTTCAATTAGTTTGTTAAAAGGTTTGTTATTAAAAAATGTAAGTAATAGGGCTCTTATATGTGATCCATCAACGTCAGCATCTGTCATAATAATAATTTTTCCATATCTTAAATCTTTTAAATCTATATCTTCAGCTTTTGGATCAAGGCCTAGTGCGTTAATTAAAGTTACAACTTCATTAGATGACATCATTTTAGCTAATGCTTTTGTTCTATCATCACTTCCGTTTTTACCATTTTTTTTAAGAGTAACAGCCTCAACGTAAGTATTTAAAATTTTTCCTCTCAATGGTAAAACAGCTTGATTTGATCTATTTCTTCCTTGTTTTGCTGAGCCGCCTGCAGAGTCTCCCTCGACTATGAACAATTCTGTTCCTTCTTGTTTTCCAATTTGACAGTCAGCTAATTTTCCAGGTAAACCACTTAATTCTAAAGCTCCTTTTCGTCTAACATTTTCTCTAGCTTTTCTAGCGGTATCTCTTGCTAAGGCTGCTTGCATAACTTTAGCTAAAATTATTTTAGACGTAGTAGGATTTTGATCAAACCATATCGATAATTTTTCATTAATAATATTTTCTACTATCATTCTAACTTCAGATGAAACTAATTTATCTTTTGTTTGAGATGAAAATTTTGGGTCAGGTATTTTTGCTGAAATAACACATGTAAGACCCTCTTTAATATCATCACCTGAAATGGTCAATTTATTCTTCTTTAATAAATTATGCTCTGTTGCATATTTATTTATAACTCTAGTTAATGCACTTCTAAATCCTAATAAATGAGTACCACCATCTTTTTGATATATATTATTTGTATAAGGATAAATATCCTCACTATAACTCGCATTCCATTTTAAAGAGCATTCGATTTCAATGTTACCCTTTTTTCCTTCAATAAAGATTGGTTTTTTAAATAAATCATTACCTGCTTTATTTAGAAGTTTTTCTCTTTTAACATCTAAAAATTCAACAAATTCTAAGATGCCTCCTTCAAACTTAAACTCTATTATTTTTTCTTTTTTTTGATTTAAATCATTTACCGTTATTTTTATCCCTTTATTTAAAAAAGCTAATTCTCGCATCCTTTTAATTATTATATTTGGTGTAAATTTTATAGATGAGAAAATTTCTTTTGAAGGTAAAAAAGTTATTTGTGTTCCTGTTTCTTTTGATTTCCCAATAATTTTTAATGGAGCTTTAGCATTTCCATCTTTAAACTCCATATAGTATTTTTTTCCATCTCTATTAATTTCTAATTTTAGTTTTTCAGATAATGCATTTACAACTGAAACTCCAACACCATGTAGTCCACCTGATACCTTGTATGAGTCGTGATCAAATTTTCCACCTGCATGAAGCTGTGTCATGATTACTTCAGCGGCAGATACTTTTTCTCCTTTATGTATATCAACTGGAATTCCTCTACCATCATCTCTAATACTGATAGTTCCGTCAGAATTAATCTTTATATCTATATTTTTACAGTATCCTGCTAGTGCTTCATCAATTGAATTATCTACAACCTCATAAACCATATGATGTAAACCAGTACCATCATCAGTATCACCAATATACATACCCGGTCTTTTTCTGACAGCTTCAAGACCCTTTAATACTTTGATAGAGTCGGCTTGATATTTAGAATTATTTTGCATATTTTAATTATAGGAAATTATGTATTTATAACATTTTTTTTAAAAAAATGATGAAAATTAATTTACAACCTCTTAATAAAACATCAAATAAGCCTTATATTTAAAAGATAATTTGAGGTTATTAACTAAATACTTTAAATTTTTTTATAAACTATATTTACATCAAACTTTTTCAATTTTTATTAAAAATTTAATGAACAAACTTTAAACACATTAGTTTAAATATATTAATTAAAATTATATATTGGTCAGTAACAATAATTAGAGTAATTTAAATTTATTATGATTAACAAAGGTATCATTTTAGCAGGAGGATCAGGAACAAGATTAAGCCCTTTAACTAAAGCGGTTAATAAACAATTACTACCTATATATGATAAGCCATTAATTTTTTATCCTTTGTCTATTTTGATGCTTGCCAACATTAAAAATATTTTAATGATTGTTAATCCTGGTCAAATAGAAAATTTCAAATCTCTTTTAGGCGATGGAAAAAGATTTGGTATAAAAATTCAATACAAAATACAAAAAAAACCAAGAGGGTTAGCGGATGCTTTTATTTTAGGTAAAAATTTTATCAAAAAAGATAATGTAGCTTTAATTCTTGGAGATAATTTTTTTTATGGACAAAGCTTAACGGACAAACTTGAAAAATCTTTGACCCACAATAAAGGTGCCCGAATTTTTTTAAAAAATGTAAAAAAACCAGAAAATTTTGGTGTTGCTAAAATCGTAAATAAGAGAATAAAAAAAATTGTTGAAAAACCAAGAAAATTTATTTCTGATTATGCAATTACAGGATTATATTTTTTTGATAATGAAGTTGTTAATTATGCCAAAAAATTGAAGCCTTCAAAAAGAGGTGAGATTGAAATTACAGATATATTAAATATTTATAAAAATAATGAAAATTTAAGTTATGAACATATAGGCAGAGGTGCAATTTGGTCTGATGCCGGAAAAATTGAAGATATGACAAATATTTCTGCATTTGTGGAATCTGTTGAAAAAGTGCAATCAATTAAGATTGCATGTCTTGAGGAAATTGCTCTTTCAAAAAAATGGATTAATAAAAAAACAATTTCAAAAAATATTAATTTTTATGGAAATTGTGATTATGGTAATTATTTAAAAAAATTGTAATAACTTGAAAAATAAAACTATACTTTTAACTGGCACAACTGGCTTTATTGGTTTTAAATTTCTTTCTTTTATTATTTCAAAAAATTTTTTTGTAATAGATATTTTAAGAGATAAAAATAAGAATAATAAAAAATTAAAAAAATTAAAAAATTTATATCCTAAAAAATATAAAAATATTTTCTTCTCAAATAATAATGAACTTTTAAAAAAACTAAAAAATATTAATGTTGATTATTTTATAAACTTTGCCACATTATATAATAACGATCATTCTCATCATCAAATTAAAGATTTTGTAAATTCGAATATATTATTCCCAACAATAATTTACGATATTATTAGTAATAAAACAAAAAAAATGATCAATTTTGGAAGTATGATGCAACACTCGAAGGATAAAGATTTAGTATCCAAAAATTTTTATGCTGCAACAAAAAATGCATTTGAAATGATCAGTAACTACTATGCAAAAAAAAATAAAAAAACAAAATTTTACAATATTAAGTTTTACGAAAGTGTAGGAGATAATGATAAACGAAAAAAAATAATACCTACAATAATTAATAATTATAAAAAAAACACAACAACCAATATCTTATCAAAAAAATTAGCTCTAAATATAATTCATACAGATGATATAATAAACTCAATCATGATTTTATTAAATAACGATATAAAATCTGGATCATACTGTATAAAAAATAAGTACAATATTAAAATAAGTAGTCTAATAAATAATTTAAACAAAAAAATAAATAAAAAGATAAAAGTAAAATATGGAAATAAGTCAAATGTATCTAATTTTCATAGCAACTTAAAAATTTTACCTAAATGGAAACCAATTAAAAACTTAGAAAAAAAAATAACTAAAATTTTTATTAATGAAATTAATTAAAACAAAAATAAAAAACTTGTTAATTGTAAAAACAAATATTTACAAAGATCATAGAGGTTTTTTTAAAGAAGTAGAAAAATCTAGAATTCTAAAAAAGAAATTTATTTTCGATTGTGTATCATTTTCTAAAAAAAATACTTTGAGAGGTTTGCATCTGCAAAAAAAAAATTCTCAAGCTAAATTGATAACAGTGGTACATGGTAAAATTTTAGATGTTGTTGTTGATCTTAGAAAAAAATCTAAGACATATGGAAAATATTTTTCAATAGAAATGTCCCATAAATCAAATTTTTCTTTATTTATTCCTGAAGGTTTTGCCCATGGTTTTATGTGCTTATCTAAAACTTGTACGGTTTATTATAAATGCACTAATTACCGTCATCAAAAAAGTGAAATAACATTAAAATGGAATGATAAAGATTTAAAAATTAAATGGCCAACTAAAAAACCTATACTTTCTAAAAAAGATAAAAATGGTATGTCTTTTGCAGAATATTAAAATATGCTTCCAAAAATATTTAAACCAGTAAATGAATATGATTTGATTAGACTTGGAAAAGATAATGATGGCGGGTATCTTGTAGAAAAAGAGTCTTTAGCTGAGGCAAAAAGTTTAATCAGTTTTGGTATTGCTTTTGATTGGAGTTTTGAAAAGCATTTTTTAAAAATAAAAAATTGTCCAATTCATTGTTATGATCCATTTATTAAATATTCTAATATAAAAAAGTTTTCACGAAAAAGTTTAATAGATTTATTAAAGATAAAAAATTTATTTAATAAAAGATTACTTAAAGAAACAATTAATAATATTTTTTTATATAATGACTACAAAAAATTCTTTTCTAAAGAAGTTGTTCATTATGAATCTTCAATAGGTGTAGGAAATAATAAAGTAGATTTTTCTGAAACAATTAAAAAAATCAATTCTTATCCAATATTTCTTAAAATTGATATTGAGGGATCAGAATATAGAATTTTAGACGATCTAATAAACTATCAAGATAAAATTTCAGGACTAGTTATCGAATTTCATAATATAGATTTACATAAAGATATTATTTCAAATTTTATTAAAAAATTTAGTTTATCTTTGTGTCATATCCATGGACAAAATCCTCTAGGTTCTACTTATTTAGACTCAAATAATGATCCTATTCAAATTGAAATGACTTTTTCAAAATCAAAAAATATATTATCGCCAAAACCAAAAATTCCTCATCCATTAGATCAACCTGCAGACTTTAGATTTCAAGATGTGGAATTAAATTTTATGGATTAATCTTTGGCGGAGAGAGTGGGATTCGAACCCACGAAAGAGTAAACCCTTAACACGCTTTCCAAGCGTGCGCCTTAAACCGCTCGGCCATCTCTCCTAAATAATGGATATTAGTTAAATTTTATTGAAATTACATTTAATTTATTTATTCATAATGATTACATATATAAATATATTTAAATATGAAAACATTTTGCATTTCTATTTATAATCAAAACTACTCTTTTTTTGTTGAAAACAATCTAACGCCTGTAGGACTAGGTAATAATCATTTTAGTAAAGAATGGATAAATGATAAGTTTGAAAATGATATATCAAATAAAAATAAAAATTTTGGTGAATACACATTTCATTATAGATTATGGAAAGATGCCTCATTAAACAAAAAAAAAGATGATTGGGTCGGTTTTTGTACTTATAGAAGATTCTGGATAAAAAAAAACTCTCAGCGACCAAAAAATATGAAAGAATTAAGTCATTCTATCTTAAGAGAAGTACCAAGGGAATGGAATAGTTATGATTGTATTTTAGCTGAGCCAATAGTCTTAGGTAAACAAAAACTAATGAAACTTTTAAAAAATAATTTTATGTATATTTTAAAAAAACCCTCGATTTTAATAAATAGATGTTCTGTCAAAGACCACTTTTATCTTAATCATGGAAAATTTTTTCTTGATAATGCAATTAAATTATTAGAAGCGAATGAGCAGGATAAGTTTCAAAATTATCTAAATGGTTATCAATTTAATCCTCATAATTTATTTATATGTAAAAACTTTCAATTGTTAGAAAATTTCTATAATAAAATTTTTAGTTGGCTATTTAAGTGTGAAGAAATATTCGAAAAATTTAACTTAGATACATATGGGAAAAAAAGAATTTATGGTTTTTTAGCTGAAAGATATATGCCATTCTGGTTTAAAGAAAATACAAAAACTTTAGATTGGCCATATATATATTTTGATACAAATAAGATTAATTAATGACTATTAAAATTTTTGACTGCATAACTTTCTATAATGCAAATATGTTATTTGATTTAAGATATAACATTTTAAAAGACCATGTTGATTATTTCGTTGTTTGTGAAGCCAATAAAACACATACGGGACATTATAAAGGATATAATTTTGATAATAAATTTAAGTCCAAATACGGAGAAAAAATTATATATATCAAAGTTGATGATTTGCCTGAAATTAATATTAAAGGAAAAAAAGACTATCATTTATTAAAAATTCAAATGGAAAATCTATTTAAGGGTATCGTTAATGCCAAAGACAATGATTTGATAATTTTTTCAGATGAAGACGAAATACCAAATCCATCTACTATCTCTCATTTTAAAAAAGAAGATTATAAATTTGGGCTTTTTCTTCAAAATATGTACTATTATAAATTTAATATTCTTGGTTTAGATGAAGGTGATGGAAATTGGGCAGGGTCAAGAATTTGTAAAAAAAAGAATTTAAAATCTTTTTTTGATTTTAAAATTTTAAAGAAAAAAAATATTAATTATCCCTTTTGGAGAATTGATAAAGAAAAAAGTATTCAATTAATTAAAAATGGCGGGTGGCATTTTACTTATCTCATGACTCCAAATGAAATATCAAAAAAAATAGAAAATATGGCACACACAGAATTTAATAAAGAAAAGTTTAAAAATTTAGATAATATTAAGAAAAATATTGATAATTTAATAGATCCTTTTGGAAGAAATTTGAGACTAAAAAAAATTAAAATTGATGATAGTTATCCTAAATATTTATTAAAAAATCTTAACCTATATAAAGACTGGATATTGAATTGATACCTATAACAAAACCATATTTAAATAGTAACGACTTGAAACATATAAAAAATGTTTTATCCTCTAAAATACTTACTGACGGTTATTATCAAGCTAAAACAGAAAGTATTATAAAAAATTATCTGAAGTCAAAATTTGTGGCTGTCACTCATAGTTGCACCGCAGCTCTTGAAATTTCAGCAATTTTAATAGATCTTAAACCGGGAGATGAGGTAATATTACCATCATATGGTTTTGTTTCAATTGCTAATGCAATTGTATTAAGAGGGGCAAAACCAATTTTTGCAGAAATAGATCCTATAGATTTAAATATTTCATTTGATGATATTAAAAAAAAAATATCAAAAAAAACTAAAGCCATATATGTAATTCACTATGCAGGTAATGCATGTGATATAGAAAAAATATCAAAATATGCAAAATCAAAAAAAATATTTTTAATAGAAGATGCAGCTCATGCTTTTCTTGGTAAATATAAAAAAAAATTTTTAGGAACTTTTGGAGATATAGGTGTTTTTAGTTTTCATGAAACAAAAAACATTATTGGAGGTCAGGCAGGATGTATTTCACTTAATAATCCCAAATTTATAAAAAGAGCTAATAATATTTTAGACAAAGGTACTAATAGAAAACTTTATATAAAAAATTATGAAAAGAAAATAATATCATCAAAAAACAATAAAAAATTTTATAGTTGGGTAGATCTTGGATCAGAATATAGAGCTCCAGAACTTAGTTGTGCACTATTATATTCTCAATTACTTAAAATTAAAAAGATACAAAACAAAAGAAAAAAAAATTGGATTGTTTTTAAAAGATTAATAGAAAAATTAAATACAAAAAAATTTTACTTAATAAAACCTAATAAAAAATCGACAAGTGCTTATCATATATTAGGATTGATTTTTAAAACACCTTCATTAGCTAGAAAGTTTAAAAACGTATTCCAAAATAAAAAAATTGCAGCCACATTTCACTATGTGCCACTTCATAAATCAAAAATGGGGAAAAAATTTTGTAATTATAAACTTCCAATAACAGAAAATATTTACAATAGAGTTGTCAGATTGCCTCTATTTTCAGAAATGACAAACAAAGAAATAAAAAAAATATCTGCCTTGCTATTTAGATTATTTAACTAAAAATATAATATCTGATATTAACTTTTGAGATTTGCTTCGTTTGATTTATGTACATCATCGATAAATTTTTAGAATATTTATGGTCAATTATTTTTATTCTATTTTGTATCATCTTTTTCCATTTATATTTTTCATAAAATTGAACAACTTTTTTCTTACAAATTAACATTGAATGTAATTTTGATTTTTTAATAACTTTTACAGTTAATTTTAAAAGTTTATGACCTATTTCAAAATTTCTATACTTTTTTAAGACAATAAGAGTATCAAAATACAAATATCTTTTTTTTTTATTATTTAATATAAAATTTCTTTTCCTAAGAGATACATAACCTACTAATTTTCCATTTAAATATGCTAGATTATGAATATCTCTATCTTTCATATTTTTATGAAACCAATTTATTTGAGATTTAATCCCATACCTCCAATGAGTATTTTTTAATTTACAAATACTTTCAATGTCTTCTTTTTTTAGTTTTTTTGTTAATTTAGATTTTAATAACAACTTCTTCATACTATTTAATTTTTTTGACAACTGCTATATTTCTTAAATACAAAACTTTTAATCTTTTATTAAAAGTTTCACAAAATTTTTCAAAACCTTTATATGATTGAATGCTTATATTTTTATTTGAATTAACAATATCATCAAAAATAATTATTCCTCCAATATTTAATAATTTATAACTTTCAATAGCATCACTTAAAATATCTTCACCATTATGAGATCCATCAATATAAATTATATCAAAAGATATGTTTTTTTTTAAAAGTTCTCTTAAGGCTATAACTGAGTCTTTTTTAATTTTAATAAAATTATATCCTTTTAAATTTTCATCGAATCTTTTTTCTACTTCAATAAAATTAACTTCTAAAGACTCTGAATTAAGATTACTTTCGCTCCACAAATCTATAACTGTTACTTTCGAATTTGGATAATTAGACAAGATATTAAGCGCAGATAATCCCTCAAAAGAACCAATTTCTAAATATGAGAATTCTTTGTTTAATTCTTTAGGTAAATAATGTGAAAATATCTCAAAATTATTTAGAAACCATTTATGAGAAAAGTTTTTTTTTTCAACTAATTTTTCAAAATTGTTTTTGTTTTCTTTATACTTCAAAGAAATTTTTTTTTTTAATAATCTGGACTTTATTATAATAAAGAAATTTTTAATTTTGAACAAAGCCAATTTTAAGTTTAACATTTTATTTTTCTTTATTTATTTTTAACACTCCTATAAAGGCCTCTTGAGGTATTTCAACTTTTCCAAATTGTTTAGATCTTGCTTTACCTTTTTTTTGTTTTTCTAATAATTTTCTTTTTCTATCTGTAGCTCCACCACCGTGAATTTTTGTCAATACATCCTTTTTAAAGCCTTTGATTGTCTCTCTAGCTATTATCTTCCCACCTATAGCTGCTTGAACTGGTATCATAAAGTTATGCCTTGGAATCAAATCCTTTAACTTTTCGCAAACTTCCCTGCCTGTTCTTTGTGCAAAATCTTTATGTATCATCATTGCTAATGCATCAACTGGTTCACTATTTACTAAAATTCCAAGCTTTACTAGATCACCTTCTTTATGACCAATTATTTCATAATCAAAACTAGCATAACCACTTGTCATAGATTTTATACGATCATTAAAATCAAATACTACCTCGTTTAAAGGAATCTCATAACTTAAAACTGCTCTATTTCCTGAGTAACTTAAGTTAGTTTGCTTACCCCTTTTATCCTGACACAATTTAATAATTGAACCAAGGTATTCATCAGGAGTTATAATTGTAGCTTTGATCCAAGGTTCTTCAATTGATTTGATTAATGTGGGATCAGGTAAGGCTGTTGGATTTTGCAAATCAATAATATTGCCATTATTCAATTTTACCTTATAAACAACGCCCGGTGTTGTAGTAAGTAAATTCACATCAAACTCTCTTTCTAATCTTTCTGTAATTATTTCAAGATGAAGTAATCCCAAAAATCCACATCTAAAACCTAATCCTAAAGCCGATGATGACTCAGCTTCAAATGAAAAACTTGCATCATTCAATTGTAATTTAGCAAGTCCATCTTTAAGTTTTTGATATTCAGAACTATCAACTGGAAATAATCCACAAAAAACCACGGGCTTACTTGGTTTAAAACCAGGTAAAGCCTCTACTCTAGGTTTAGATGCATCGCAAATAGTATCACCAACTTTTGTTTCTGATAAAACTTTAATTCCAGTAGTAATGAAACCAATCTCGCCTGTATTCAATTCATTAATGTCTTTTGGCTTAGGTGTAAAAACGCCTACTTTTTCAATAATATAATCCTGATCTGTTGAGAGCATCTTTATTTTCATATTCTTAGTAATTTTTCCATTAACAACTCTTACTAAAATTACTACACCTAGATATGTGTCATACCAACTATCAACTAATAAACATTTTAAATCTTCACTTGGATTTCCTTTGGGGCCAGGAAGTTGACTAACAATCTGTTCTAAAATTTCATCTATACCTTCACCAGTTTTTCCCGAACATGGAACAGCTTTTTCTGTATCGATACCAATAACATCTTCAATTTGTTGTTTAGTTTTCTCTAAATCAGAGGCGGGTAAATCTATTTTATTAAGTACAGGAATGATTTCATGGTTAATATCTAAGGCCTGATAAACATTAGCCAATGTTTGGGCCTCAACGCCTTGTGTGCTATCAACAATTAAAATAGAGCCTTCACAAGCATAAAGAGATCTACTTACCTCATAACTAAAATCTACATGACCAGGAGTGTCAATAATATTTAAGATATAATCTTTACCATTTTTAGCTTTATAATTTAATTTTACTGTTTGAGCTTTTATTGTAATTCCTCTTTCTCTTTCAATATCCATTGAATCTAGAACTTGTGCTTTCATTTCACGTTCAGTAAGCCCATCACATCTATGAATAATTCTATCAGCTATCGTAGATTTTCCATGATCAATATGAGCAATAATTGCAAAATTTCTTATGTTATCAATAGTGCTCATTTTTAATTATTAAGATCGAATTTTAGCACCAGTTTTATTCTCTACGGTATCAATGATTAAATTATTTATTTTTTCTAAATCTTCCTCTTTTAAAGTTTTAGTCATTGACTGTATAGTTACATTTAATGCTATTGACTTCTTATCTTTAGGAATATTTTCACCTTCATAAATATCAAAAATATTTACATTCTTAATAAGTTCCTGATCAACATCTAAAATAACATCTATTAATTCTTGTGATTTAAAATTTTTATCAATTACAAAAGCGAAATCTCTTTCTGATTTTTGATAATCAGATATTTCATATTTGATTTTTTGATCTTTGAGTGATTTTTTTTGCTCTTTTAGATTATCTATAAATATTTCAAATCCTATTAAAGCCTCTGTTTTTATATCAATTTTTTTTAAAATATTTGGATGAATTTCTCCAAAATATGCAACAACTTTCTCTTTTTCTTTATTAAAAAAAATTCTACCAGATTTACCAGGATGATAATAACTAGGAGTTTTTTCATCTATTGAAATTTTTAAGTTTTCATATCCAGACTCAGCCAAAGTCTGAATAACATCTTTCTTAATATCAAAGATATCTACATTTCTCTCTTTTTCCAACCATGATGACCTTGAAACTTTTCCCGACCGCAAACCTCCTATTACTGTTTTTTGTTCACCAGGATTTGAACCATAAAATACTGGGCCAATTTCAAAAAAAGAAAGATCCTTAAAACCTCGATCTAAATTTTTATTAATATACATTATTAAATTTGATAAAATTGAATTTCTTAAAACATTTAGATCTGAGCTAATTGGATTAACAATTTCAATATTTTTCATATTAAATTTAAATAAATCATTAATTTTACTATCTGTGAATGACCATGTTATAGTTTCTTGGTAACCTTTTGAAGCAATAGCTCTTTGCAAAAAATGAAATAACTTTTGAGATTTATTTAAAGTGGGCTTAGATCTTACTTTAATAGGATCAATTTTTTTAATTTTATCATATCCATGAATTCTGACTAATTCCTCAACAACATCAATAGGCTGTGTTATATCTGGTCTCCACGAAGGAACTTTTAATCTTAGAAATTTCTTATCATTTTTGATTTCGAACCCAAGATTATTTAAAATCTTCAAAATTTCTTTATTTGAAATTTTAAAACCTGAAATTTTTTCAAACAATTCAATTTCAAACTTAATATTAGTTTCCTTAAATTTCGTAGTATTTTGAATATCAATTTTACTAATTTCTCCTCCACAAATATCTTTAATTAACTTCGCTGATTTAATTAAGCCCTCTTCAATGGATAAAGGATCTATTCCTCGTTCAAATCTAAATTTGGCATCAGTATCAATATTTAATATTTTTGAAGTTTTTCTGATTGATCTTGAGATAAAGTAAGCTGACTCAATTAAAACGTTTTTTGTCTGAATCTCTGTTCCTGATCTAATTCCACCAATTATTCCGCCTAATCCAAGTACTCCAGAATTATCAGCAATAACACACATTCCTTCATCAAGCTTATATTCTTTATTATCTAAAGCTTTAAAACTCTCACCTTTTTTTGCATTTCTTACGATTATACCTTTATTAATTTTGTCTGCATCATAAGCATGTAGAGGTCTATTCAAATCTAACATTACATAATTAGTTATATCTACAATCGCAGAGATTGGTTTTTGTCCAACAGAAGTTAATTTATCTTTTAACCATTTAGGACTTTCCGTGTTTTTAACATTAGTAATTAAACAACTTCCAAATGCTGTACATCCCTGGTTTTTTTCTTTTAAAATTTTAACTCCTATTTTTTGCTTTCCAATAAATTTAATCTTATTTGGCTTACTAGTTTTGAGTTTTCCAAAACCTGCTGTTGCTAAATCTCTCGCTATCCCTCTTACACCTAAGCAGTCTGGTCTATTTGGTGTAATTGATAAATCAATTAAATTAGAAATATTATTATTAAAATATTTTTTTCCAATTCTTTTTTTAAATTTAGTTGGAATTAAATCAATTATGCCTTCACTTTCTTCTGATAAATTAAGCTCAAATTCAGAACAAAGCATGCCAAATGATGTTATGCCTCTTATTTGACTTATAGTTATTTCCATTTTATTTTTTGGAATTATTGCACCTGGAGAAGCATAAATAGTTATTAGATTTTCTTTTGCATTTTCTGCACCACATACCACTTTGATTAATTTTTTTTTACCAATATCAACATCACAAACTTTTAGCCTATCAGCATTTGGATGTTTTTCAGTTTTAATAATTTTTGCTACAATAAACTTATTTAAATCTGCAGATGTATTTTCTATTTGCTCAACCTCTAAACCTATGTCCGTTAATTTATCTAACAGTTGATTTTCAGAATTTTTTGTTTGCAAGTAATCTTTCAGCCAATCATAAGTAATTTTCATCTACTTAATCCCCTATAATTAGTTGGAACATCTAATGGATCAAAGCCAAAATGATTAAGCCATCTGTAATCACACTCAAAAAAAGATCTTAAATCATTAATTCCATATTTTAGCATTGCTAATCTATCTATTCCTATACCAAATGCATATCCTTGATATTTTTCTGGGTCTACTTTAACGTTTTTGAGAACATTAGGATGAACCATTCCGCAACCTAAAATCTCTAACCATTTATCTCCTTCACCAATAACTATTTTTCCATCTTTAATTTTATAACCAATATCTACCTCGGCAGAAGGCTCAGTAAAAGGAAAATGACTTGGTCTAAATCTCATTTTGATTTTATCAACCTCAAAGAACTCTTTAATAAAATAATTCAAACATCCCTTAAGATGACTCATATTGATATTTTTATCTATATGAAGACCTTCAACCTGATGAAACATTGGTGAATGTGTTTGATCACTATCAGATCTATACGTTCTTCCGGGTGCAATAATTTTAAATGGTGGTTTGCTTTTTAACATAGTCCTTATTTGAACTGGTGATGTATGAGTTCGTAATAATTTTTCTTTGTTTTGATCCAAATAAAATGTGTCATGCATATCTCTCGCGGGATGATTATCAGGAGTATTCAAAGCGGTAAAATTATTATATTCATTTTCAACATCTGGTCCTTCTTCAACACTAAAACCAATTTCTGAAAAAATTGAAGATATTTCATCAATTGTTTGTGACACTGGATGTATTTTTCCTCTGACAAAACTTCTCTCGGGTAAAGTAATATCAATTTTTTCTTTCTCTAATTTTTCATTTATTTCATTAATTTCAATTTCGTTTATTTTTGAATTTATTAATTCTTGTAATTCAACCTTTAGAATATTTAAATTTGAAGCAAATTTTTTTCTTTCTGCTTCAGCAATAGTTCCAATTTTTTTAAATTGTAATGAAATTAATCCATTCTTTCCAAATAAATCAGATTTTATTTGATTTATTTCTGAAAGATTTAAATTTCCTCTAAGCTTTGAAAGAAATTCTTCTTTTATTTTTTTAAGATCAGACATCTCTACAGATTATTTCTTCAGAAAAATAAAACAATAGTGAAGATTACTTTAAAGCAGATTGTGCTTTTTGGACAATTACTTTAAAGGCTTCTGGGCTATCATATGCTATTTCAGCTAATATTTTTCTATCCAGCTTGACTCCACACTTTGTTAAGCCATTAATGAATTTTGAATATGTCATTCCTTCAGATCTAACGCCTGCGTTGATTCTTTGTATCCACAAAGACTTAAATTCTCTTTTTTTATTTCTTCGATCTCTATAAGCATATTGCATAGCTTTTTCCATAGCTTGTTTTGCAACTCTTATTGTGTTTTTTCTTCTGCCCCACTGACCTTTAACAGCTTTTAAAACTTTTTTGTGTTTGGCGTGACTCGTTACACCCCTTTTTACTCTAGCCATTTTATCCTCTTAAATTGTAAGGCATATATGATTTAACTATTTTGCCGTCTTGTTTTGACATAGTCGTTGTGCCTCTTAACTTTCTTATTTGTGAATTTGTTCTTTTAATCATACCATGTCTTTTTCCTGCCTGAGCCATCATAACTTTGCCCGTAGCTGAAATTTTAAATCTTTTTTTTGCTGAACTTTTAGTTTTTAATTTTGGCATAATTCTGCGGTCTTATACAAATATTGGAATAGATTTACAACCTCTTTTAAGCCTTATAAAGGCTGGATAACCATGATCATTTGTTTTCCATCGAATTTTGAGTCTAATTCTACTTTACCAACATCCTGCATATCTAATTTTATTTTATTCATCAATTCTTTTCCCAAATGCGAATGTTGTAATTCTCTACCTTTAAATCTTATAGTAAATTTTACCTTATCTCCTTTTCCAATAAATTTTTTTGCATTTTTAACTTTAAATTCATAGTCATGTGTCTCTGTAACTGGTCTCATTTTAATTTCTTTTACCAAAACTATTTTTTGTTTTTTTCTTGCAACATTAGCTTTTTTTTGAGCATCATATTTAAACTTACCCATATCAATAATTTTACATACAGGTGGTTTAGCATTAGGGGCTATCTCAATTAAATCTAAACCTTGCTCCTTAGCCATAGATATTGCTTCATTAGTATTTAATATTCCTAAGTTATCACCATCACTGCCAATAACTTGTACTTCAGGAGATGAAATTCTATTATTAGACCTTGGGCCTTTTTCTTTAGTCCTTTTTTGAAAGTAATTTTGTTTGAAGTCTACCACTTAATTTGAAGAAGCTTTGTTTAAAGCTGAGAATTTTTTTAGAAATAATTTTAATTCCATATTTTCTTGTTTATTAGAATCTAACCTTCTAATCGTTACTGTGTTGCTGTCAACTTCTTTTTTACCACAAATTAATAAAATTGGCACTTTTGATACAGAATGTTCTCTAATTTTATAATTTAAATTATGATTCTTTAAATCTACTTCAGAGCTAATTCCTGCATTAATAATTTTACTATTTACCTCTTTTGCATATTCATCAAACTCCTCAGAAATAGGAATTACCATAACTTGTAACGGTGATATCCAAAATGGAAATTTACCAGCATAATTTTCAATTAATATTCCTATAAAACGTTCCAAGGATCCAAACAATGCTCTATGAAGCATTACAGGAACTTTTTTTGTTCCGTCTTTATCTACAAATGTTGCGTCTAATCTTTCTGGTAAATTTAGATCGACTTGTAAAGTTCCGCATTGCCAATCTCTTCCTATGGCATCCCTTAGAACAAATTCAATTTTTGGACCGTAAAATGCTCCTTCTCCTTTATTAATTGTATATTTAAGCTTAGATGCTTTAACAGCATCCAACAAAGCTTTTTCTGCTTTGTCCCAAACTTTATCATCTCCAACTCTTAAATCTGGTCTGTCTGAATATTTTAAAATTACATTTTCAAATCCAAGATCTTTATAGATATCTAAAATTAAATTTGTCACTATCAAACATTCATTAGTTATTTGATCCTCTGTACAAAAAATATGTGCGTCATCCTGTGTAAAAGCTCTTACCCTCAACAATCCATGTAAGGCTCCTGAAGGTTCATATCTATGAACTTTTCCAAACTCAGAAATTCTAAGCGGAAGATCTCTATAACTTTTTAAGCCCTGATTAAAAACTTGTACATGTCCTGGACAATTCATTGGTTTTATCGCAAATACTTTTTCATCAGGAGTTTGTGAAGTATACATGTGTTCACCATATTTTTCCCAATGACCAGACTTTTCCCATAATGCTCTATCTAAAACTTCGGGAGTATTAATTTCTTTATAGCCAGCTAAATCTTGCCTCGCTCTCATATAGGCAACTAATTTCTGAAAAAGTTTCCATCCCTTTTCATGCCAAAATACAGAACCTGGACTTTCTTCTCTAAAATGAAACAGATCCATTTCCTTGCCAAGTTTTCTATGATCTCTTTTTTCCGCCTCTTCTATTTGATTTAAATAATTATCGAGTTCTTTTTGAGATGACCAAGATGTTCCGTAAATCCTTTGTAACATCTCATTTTTAGAATCACCTCTCCAATAAGCCCCAGCAACTTTTGTTAATTTAAAAAACTTACCAATTTTACCAGTAGAACTTAAATGAGGTCCTCTACACAAATCATGCCACTTACCATGAAAATAAACTGAGACCTCTTCTTCTTTTGGAATCTCCTTAATTATTTCTGCTTTATAAATTTCTCCAGATTTTTTAAAATGTTCAATAGCCTTATCACGATTCCAAACTTCTCTATGGGTTGGCTCATCCCTTTCAACTATTTCTAACATTTTTTTTTCAATTTTGATTAAATCTTCTTCAGTAAACGGATCTTTCCTAGCAAAATCATAATAAAATCCATTTTCAATTACTGGTCCAATTGTTACTTGAGTTTTAGGGAAAAGTTCTTGTACAGCCATAGCTAAAATATGCGCCGTATCATGTCTTATAGTTTCTAATCCTTCTCTGTCTTTAGAGGTAAAGATTTTTATTGAACTATCTTTTTCTATTGAATGATTTAGATCTTTTAATTCTCCATTAACACTCATGATAAGTGCTTGTTTTGATAAAGATTTACTAATCTTTTCAGCTACTTCCAATCCAGTAACTTTTTTTGAAAATTTAAAACTATTTCCATCTGGTAAAGTAATAATCGGCATTTAATTTAATAACTTTTTATATTCTGCATAAGTAGAAAAACACATTTTTTCAACATTAAATTTTTTTATTACATTTTTTCTACCCTCAATACCCATAGATTTCAATGTTGTTTCGTCTAATTGTAAAACTTCTATAATCTTCTTGCTTAATGATAGTGCACTACCAGCTTCGAATAAAAAACCAGTTTTGTCATTAATAATAGTTTCATTTGAACCTCCAATATTGCTAGCTATAATTGGTTTTTCCATAGATTGAGCCTCAACTGAGACTCTCCCAAAAGCTTCTGGTTCTATTGAAGCTGAAACAACTATATCAGAAATTTTATAAGCCAATGGCATATTTCTACAATTTTCAATAAATTTTACTTGGTTAACAAGTCTAAACTGATCAACCAACCTAATAAGTTTTTTTTTATATACATCTCTTCCTTGTTCGCTTCCTAAAATAATTCCACAAACTTTTTCATAACCTAATTCTTTATTTACAATACTAAGAGACTCGATAAATGTTTCTTGTCCTTTCCATGATGTCAGCCTTCCCGGTAATAATATTACTTTTTGACCAACAGTAAGCTCCCATTTTTTAAAAAGTTTATCTTCGTCACTTTCTGTAGTTGTTGATGGATCGAAATAGTCTACATTAATACCTCTGAAGATAACTAAAAATTTTTTTTTTAAACTTAAATATTTTTGATAATTTTTATTAATATGAGAAAAAATAAAATTAGAACCTGCTATAATTAAATCGGACCTTAACATTACTGAATTATAAAATTTTTTAAATATATTACTAAAATTATAAGTTCCATGAAATGTAGTAACAAATTTTCTTCTAGTAATCTTAGTTGCAACAAAACAAGACCAGGCTGGAGCTCTACTTCTAGCATGAACTATCGAAATACCATTAAATAAAATAATAAAAATTAAAATTATAGTATTAAAAAACATTAAAATAGGGTTCTTGCTATGAACTGGAAGCTTTATTAATTTTACTTTTTTTTTATCTATAAATTTTACTAAATCTCCACCACTAGTGACGATAAATGATTTACATTTATTTTCATATAAATAATGTGCAAGATCATAACAACCTATTTCGGCTCCACCATAACCTAATCTAGGAATTACTTGTAAAACTTTTATTTCTGAAGACATTTGATAAGATTATATATTAAGAATTGCCTCTATTAAACTGATATGAACAAATTTAAATACCTTAAAATCTTAAATAATAAGAAAATCAGATATTTAAATAATTATCAAAAAAATAATCTTTTTGTAGTTTTTCTACATGGTTTTATGTCTGATATTGAAGGTGAAAAACCTAATGCAATTTTTAAATATGCAAAGAGAAATAAAATTGGATTTCTTGCTATTGAATATTCAGGTCATGGAAAATCTTCAGGAAAATTTACTCAAGGTAATATTAGTAAATGGACAAATGAGGTTAAGATCTTAATTAAAAAAATAATTAAAAATAATAATTTTATTTTAGTTGGATCAAGTATGGGATCTTGGTTAGCTTTAAATCAATTTAGATATTTTAAAAAACAAATTAAAGGATTTATTGGTATTGGATCAGCACCGGAGTTTTTAGAAAATTTAATGTGGAAAAAATTTACAAAAAAAATGAAAAATGAAATTAAAAAAAAAGGAATAATAAATTTAAAACACGGCAAATATGAATACCCTATAACTAATCAATTAATTAGGGATGGGAAAAAAAATAAAGTTTTTAATAAAAAATTTAATAATTCAATACAATTAACAATGATACATGGGAGTAAAGATGAAGTTGTTCCTGTAAAATATTCAAGAAAAATTTTAAAACTTTTTAAAAGAGCAAAAAAAAATTTGGTTATTATAAAAAATGGAAATCATAGCTTATCCTCAAAAAAAAATTTAAAAAAAATTATAAATGAGTTAAACAATATGATTTTTAACTTGTCTTAATCCTTCTATGTAAGTTGGATATTTAAGTTTATATTTAAAATATTCTTTAATTTTTTTATTACTTACTTTTTTAGAGTCTCTATAAAAATCTTTGAGTCGACCATCTTCAAGTTCATTAAACAAAATTGTTTTAGGTGAAGAAATTTTTAATAATTTACATGCATATTCCACAACTTCTTTATAAGAACACGGATAGTTATCGCTTAAATTAAAAATTTCACCTTTATTTATTTTTTTAAGTTTTAAAGATAAATATAAAATATTAGCAATATCATCTACATGAATTCTTGAAAAAATTTGATTTTCCATTTCAACAATTTTCATATTATTTTTTTTAATCCTATTGAATACATTATCTTCATTCGAATAAATTCCAGATAAGCGGAAAATGATAAGTGGAATATTTAAATTTTTTAGCTTTACTTCTGCCTCAAGTCTTTTTTTTCCTCTTTCTGAAGTAGGATCGGCAATTGTTCCCTCGTTAACCCACTTGCCATTGTGATTTCCGTAAACACCTGTTGAAGAAAGATACCCGAACCACTTTAAAGAATAATTGTTTTCAAAATATTTTGAAAAATTTTTAATTATACCGTCTTCTGCTTGTGGAGGTGTAGAAACCAATATATGAGTAGCTTTTTTAATTTTTTCTATAATATTTTCATCAAAAATATCACCATCAAATTTGAAACATTTGTATTTAATATTTTCAAATTCTTTTTCACAAGTGCTTTGTCTTGTTGTGGTGACCAAGTTAAAAGAATAATTTTCGAAGCATAGTTTTTTTACAAAAGATTTTGCAACTTGACCAAAACCAAAACAAACAATATTTATTTTTTTCACTTTAGCTTACTTCTTTAATAATAGGTTTTAAAGTTATTGGATTTGATATTTTATCTAGCATTTCTTTTGGACAAACCTGAACAAAATTAGAAATTTCTTGATCAAAATTTTCAATTATTTTTTTTGATATAACTGATCCAGTTTCTCTAAAATGTTCTTCTAATAATTCTTTTAAGTAGTTTATCCAATAATTTGTTTCGGGTGATTGCCAAATTACACTTTCTGGATTAACTTTTTTTGTAAACTCTTTATAAGGATCATAAATAAAAGCCATACCTCCAGTCATTCCAGCACCAAAATTATCTCCTATATCACCAAGTATAACAACTGCTCCACCGGTCATATACTCACAAGCATTTGAACCACAACCTTCTATAACTGCTAATGCTCCTGAGTTTCTTACTGCAAATCTTTCACCTGCTTGGCCTGCTGCAAAAAGTTTTCCTGAGGTTGCTCCGTATAATACTGTATTACCAATTATAGTATTTTCATTAGAGATAATTTTACTTTCGTCTGATAGTTTGATTGATAATGTAGCTCCAGATAAACCTTTCCCTACATAATCATTAGCATCCCCTTTAAGGAGAAGTTTTAGCCCTTTAATTGCAAAAGCTCCAAAAGATTGTCCTGCAGAGCCTATAAATTGAAGTGTTAGAAAATCACTTTCTAATTTTTCATTACCATATTTTTTATACAAGTAATGAGAGATTCTTGTTCCTACAGTTCTATGAATATTTTTAATATTAAACTCTTTTTCAATTATTTTTACTTTTCCGATTTTATCTACTATTTCAGGTATAATTTCTTGGTCTAAAGTGTCTGGAACAAAATTAATTTCTTGTTTTTCACAATATCTCAAATTTTCTCCAGGATCAGCTTGAACAAAAAGTGGATTTAAATCTAAATCATCTAAATTTGAGGAAGCTTTACTTATTTGTCTTAATAAGTCAGTTCTTCCAATTATTTCATTTAAAGACTTAAATCCTATTTTAGCCAAAATTTCTCTTACTTCTTGTGCAATAAAAGTAAATAAATTAACTACTTTGTCTGGAGTTCCAGTAAATTTTTTTCTTAATGTCTCGTCTTGTGTACAAACTCCTACCGGACAAGTATTTGAATGACATTGTCTTACCATTATACACCCCATTGCTACGAGTGCTGTTGTTGCAACACCATATTCTTCAGCTCCCATCATTGCAGCTATAACCACATCTCTACCTGTTTTAATTCCACCATCTGTTCTAAGTGTTACTTTATGTCTTAAGTTATTTAGCGTTAAAACTTGATTGGCCTCTGTTAAACCCATTTCCCAAGGAATACCAACATATTTAACACTTGTTTGAGGAGTGGCTCCTGTGCCTCCATTATGACCTGAAATTAAAATTATATCTGCTTTCGCTTTAGCCACACCAGCCGCAATTGTTCCAATACCAGAAGATGCAACTAGTTTTACTCCAACTCTAGCATTTGGATTAATTTGTTTAAGATCATATATTAGCTGTGCAAGATCTTCGATTGAATATATATCGTGATGAGGTGGAGGTGATATCAGTGTTACTCCAGGAGTAGAATGTCTTAATTTTGCAATCTCATTTGTTACTTTAAATCCAGGTAATTGTCCACCCTCTCCTGGTTTTGCTCCTTGAGCGATCTTGATTTCAATTTCATTACAGTTATTTAAATAATTTATAGTTACACCAAATCTAGCAGAAGCTATTTGTTTTACCCTTGAATTGGCACTATCTCCATTGTCCATTTTTATAAATCTTTTTTCATCTTCACCACCTTCTCCACTACAAGAAGCCCCTTTAATTCTATTCATTCCTATCGCTAATGCTTCATGTGCTTCTTTAGATAAAGCACCATGTGACATGCTTCCACTACCAAACCTTTTTAAAATATTTTCAATTGGTTCTACCTCGGAAATATCTATAGATGAATTTAAGTTTCTTTCTCTAAATCCAATTAAATCTCTAAGATTAATTGGTGGTAAATTGTAAATTCCTTCAGCATATTTTTTGTAACCATTAAATGAATTTGAATTAACTGAGCTTTGCAACAAGTGTATTAATCTTCCTTGATATTGATGAGTTTCTCCATTTCTTCTGTATCTGTATAAGCCACCAATAGGCAAAACTGAATTATTTTCCTCAAATGCTTCTTTATGAATAGTTCTCAATTTATTTTCTATTCCACTAAGTCCTATTCCAGAAATTTTTGATAAGACACCTGGAAAATATTCTGAAGCAATAGTTCTACTCAAACCAACTGTCTCAAAATTACATCCTCCTCTATATGAACTTAAAACTGATATTCCCATTTTAGACATTATTTTTAATAAACCTTGGTTTACTGATTTAATAAATCTCTCAATGCATTCTTCATATGCATATTTACCAAATAATTTTTTTTCATATCTTTGATACAAACTGTCTAATGCCAAATAAGGATTTATTGTTGTTGCTCCAACACCAATAAGAGTTGCAAAAGAATGAGTGTCTAATGCTTCTCCAGTTTGAGCATTAATTGATACATATCCTCTCAATTTATGTTTAACAAGGTAGGTATTAATTGCCCCAACACTTAAAAGCATTGGAATAGCTAGTCTATCTTTAGAAATATTTTTATCAGTTAAAATTAATTGTGTAATTCCTTGTCTTGCTGAAATTTCTGACTCTTGCTGAATTCTTTTAATTCCCATTTCAAGAGTCTCATTTTTTTTATCAAAAGTACAATCAATTGATACTGAATTTTTTCCAAAAAACTTTATAAATTTTTCTAATTGTGAATTAGATAAAATAGGACTATTTAAAACATAAATATTATCTTCAGTTAAATTTGTAAAATCTAAAATATTTCCAAGATTTCCAAATCTTGTTTTTAAACTCATTACTTTATTTTCTCTTAATGAATCAATCGGAGGATTAGTTACCTGACTAAAGTTTTGTCTAAAAAAATGATAAAGTGGTCTATATTTATCAGAAAGAACAGCAAGTGGGGTATCATCGCCCATGGAGCCCGTTGCCTCTTTTGCATCTTCAGCCATTGGATGTAGAATTAATTCTAAATCCTCCAAACTATAACCAAAAGAGTGCTGTCTTTTTCTAAGTTCTTCTCCATGAAAAATAGGTTTTTCATTTTTTATTAATAGTTTTTTATCCAAATCAATAATTTGACTATTAAAATGTTTATACTCTTTTGCTAAATAATTTTTAATTTGAGTGTTTGTAAATACTTTACCTTTTTCTATTCTAACGCCAATTATTTCACCGGGTCCCAATCTTCCTTTTTTTATAATATTTTTTTCGTCTACTTCAATCATTCCTGTTTCTGAACCAGCACACAAAATTTTATCTTTTGTAATCATGTACCTCATTGGACGCAGACCATTTCTATCTGTTGCAGCAATTACCCACTCGTTATCAGTTCCTGCTATTGCAGCTGGACCGTCCCATGGCTCCATTGTGCTATTTAAAAAATTAAACAACTGTTGGTGGTCTTTAGGTAATATCTTGCTCTTTTTTGACCATGCGTCAGGAATCAACATTAATTTAGCTAGGGGAGCAGGTTGACCAGAAATATTTAGTAATTCAAAAACACTGTCCAAAGACGCTGAATCAGATGATCCAGCAGGTATTACGGGCTTTAGATTTTCTATATTTTCAAATAATGGACTGTACATTTCTTGTTCATGAATTTTCATCCAATTATAATTTCCTTTTAATGTATTTATCTCACCATTATGAGCTATCGCTCTAAATGGCTGAGCGAGGTCCCAACTTGGTGCTGTATTCGTAGAAAATCTTTGATGAAATATTGCATAACGAGATATAAATCTTTCATCATTTAGATCATCATAAAAATCTGCAATAGACTCAGCTAAAAACATGCCTTTGTAAATAATAGATTTTGAACTTAAAGAACAAATGTAAAAGCCCTCTAATGAAATTTTAATTGCTTCTTTTTCAATTTTTCTTCTAGACTCATAAAGTTTTCTCTCAAGATTTTTTCCATTTATCTTATCATTATTGTTTTTGAATAATACTTGAGTGATTTCAGGCCTTGTAAGATTTGCTTTTTCTCCTAATACCTTAGTATTAACTGGAACTTGCCTCCAACCATATATACTAAAATTACTTTTAGTAAGTTCGCTCTCAACCAAAGTTCTTGCATTTTCTTGAGCTTCATAATTATTCCTTGGTAGAAAAATCATACCTATACAAATTTCTGAATTATCGTGTTTATGCCCAGTTAATTCGATTTTTTCAGTAAAAAAATCAGATGGAATTTCCAAATGAATACCTGCTCCATCTCCAGTTTTTCCGTCTGCATCAACTGCCCCTCTGTGAAAAACTGCTTTTAGAGCCTTAATTCCATATTCTACAACTTTTCTTGATTTTTTGCCTTCAGTAGATGCAATTAACCCTACACCACAAGCATCATGTTCCATAGTTTTTGAATAAACGTGATTCTTTTCTAAAGTTTTAAGATTTTTTAAATAATTTTTTATCATGCAACCTTTGAATTTTTATGTTCTTTACGTTGTAAAAATTTTTTAATCATTTCAGCAGCATCTCTTCCATCTCTAATGGCCCAAACAACTAAAGAAGCTCCTCTAACTATATCGCCTGCAGCAAATACTCCTGATAAATTAGTTTCCATAGTTTCAAAATCTACTTTTAAAGTACCCCATTTTGTTATTTGTAAATCTCTCGAACCAAATAATTTTGGTAAATTTTCAGGATCAAATCCTAATGCCTTTATAACCATGTCTGCTTTAATTTTAAATTCTGAATTCTTTTTAATTTCAGGCTTTCTTCTTCCACTATCGTCTGGTTCACCTAATTTTATTTTATCTACTATTAAACTTTCAACTTTATTCTTACCAATAAATGCTTTTGGACTAGATAACCAAACAAATTCAACACCTTCTTCCTGAGCATTTAAAACTTCACGTGTAGACCCTGGCATGTTTTCTTTATCTCGTCTATATAAACATTTTACAGATTTTGCATTTTGTCTTACTGAAGTTCTTACGCAATCCATGGCTGTGTCACCACCACCAACTACAACAACATCTTTTCCCTCAGCATTTAAAGTTCCATTATCAAATAATTCAACTTTATCTCCTAATCCCTTTCTATTTGATGCAGTCAAAAAATCCATAGCCGGGAAAATATTTCCTAAATCTTTACCTGGTAGATCAACTTCTCTCGCTTTATAAACTCCTGTTGCTATTAGGATTGCATCATGTTTTCTTCTTAACTCCTCTAAAGTTGAGTCTTTACCTACTTCAAAATTCTGAATAATATTTATTCCACTTTCTTTTAGTATTTTAGTTCTTCTCTCTACTACAAACTTTTCTAGTTTAAAATTGGGGATACCATATATTAAAAGTCCACCTGCTCTGTCATATCTATCATATATAGTAATTTGATATCCTAATTTACGTAGTTGTTCTCCCGCGGCTAAACCTGCAGGTCCTGCACCTATTATGCCTACACTTTGATTTTTTTCATTTTTAACTTTTATAGAATTTACCCATCCTTCTTCCCAGGCTGTATCTGTTATATATTTTTCAACTGCACCAATAGTTACAGTTCCATGGCCAGATTGTTCAATAACACAATTGCCCTCACACAGTCTATCCTGTGGGCATATTCTTCCACAAACTTCCGGCATATTGTTTGTGCTCTGAGCTAGCTCGTATGCTTCTTTTATTCTGCCTTCGGCTGTTAATTTAAGCCAGTCAGGTATATTATTACTTAGTGGGCAATGAACTTGGCAAAATGGAACCCCACACTGAGAACATCTGCTTGCTTGCTCACCAGCTTTTTCTTGAATAAACTCATCGTAAATTTCATTAAAATTATTTTTCCTAATAGATATTTCTCTTTTAGGTGGTGTTTGCTGACCTATTTTTACAAATTTAAGCATTTTTTGTGACATTTTAACCCTTTTTTTTTTACAATATATCAGCTTTTTAAGTAATAAAAGCTTAACTAGGTCAATATATATGACCCTTATTTTAAAAAAAATTAATATTATCAAGGATTTTTACATTTTTGCATACCTGAAATGCTGCCATGGAATTGTTGGATTTAAACTTTATTTAAGCTACGAAAGAAAATGGTTTCAAATATAATAGAAATTGTAATTTTATCTCTCATACAAGGTATTTCTGAATTTTTACCTATCAGTTCATCCGCACATTTAATTATAGTATCTTCATTGTATGAATTTAAATCCAGCTCATTATTAATAGATGTTAGTTTGCATTTTGGATCTTTGTTAGCAATTTTATTTTTTTTTAAAAAAGAATTATTTGATTTAAAAAATAATAAACAATTATTATTTTTAATTATTGTTGGTTCTATTCCATTGATTGTGATTGGTTATCTTTTATATAAAACAAATGCTATTTATTTGTTTAGAGATATTAGAATAATTGCTTGGACAACTTTAATTTTTGGAATTCTTTTATACTTCGCTGATAAAAGAAAATTATATAAAAATATTTCAACAGATTTAAACTTAAAAACAATTTTTTATATAGGCTTATTTCAAGTCCTTGCCTTAGTACCAGGAGTAAGTAGAGCTGGAATCACAATAACTGCTGCAAGAATTTTTAAATTTAATAGAGTGGATGCAAGTAAAATCTCTTTCTTGCTATCTATACCTGCACTAGTAGGTGCGAGTACATTAGGTTTAAAAGATATTCTGGAACAAAACTTTGATTTTAATTATCTTGTTTATTTAGCAATAATCTCTTCTTTTTTATTTTCCTACTTTACTGTTAAATTTTTTTTAATATATATTAATAAATTTTCTTTAAATATATTTGTTTATTATAGAATTTTAATGGCAATAATCTTATTTATAATAATATATAATTAATTTTTTTTAAAAATTGGAACTAATTGAGAAAATAAAACTCCCAATAAAATAAATAAACACCCAAATAAATTATTTATACCTAAAATTTGATTTAATACAATCCATGCTGCTATTGTTGCAAATACTCCTTCTAAAGAAAATATAATTGCTGAAGGGGCAGGGGCAATATTTTTTTGGGCATAAATCTGAAGAACGAATGCTATTCCTCCAGATAAAATACCTGCATATAAAATTTGAAATTTTTCTTTCAAAATATTTGACCAAATGAAATCTTCAAAGATCAAGCTTATAAATAATGACAATATAGCAACTATAAAGGTTTGAATAGTACCGATGGTAAGTGGGAGATTATAATTTTCTATAATCTTTCCACAAAAAATTATATGTGTACTCCAAAAAAAAGCCCCCATTATTACAAGTGCATCACCAAGTCTAACGGTTGCGCTGTAAAAATTTGTCAATAAATAACCACCCATAACACATAAAAAAACTGAAGGCCAAATACTCCAATGAATGGGCTTTTTATATAAAAAGAAAATTATGAATGGTACCATTGGAACATAAAAAATAGTAAAAAAGGCTGCATTAGCAACATCAGTATACAATAAGGATACTTGTTGTAATGCCGATCCTAGAAATAAAGACACCCCAATTAAAATAGATAAATTTACAAACGTTTTTTTATTTTTTTGGATTATTTTTGAGAAATTTTTTCCTTCAAATATAAAAGCCAATGGCGCAACAGCTAAGCATCCAACAAAAAATCTAACCGAATTAAATGTAAAAGGTCCAATATCGTCCATACCTGTATCTTGAGCTATAAATGTAGTTCCCCAAATAAAAGTACATAACAGTGCGCTTAATAATGAAACTGTTTTAGTCATAAAAATTTTTAAATCGCTAATTTATAAGCAAAGTTTTTTCCCAGATTTTCCTTTAGATCATTATTGAATCTGGAAGCTTCAGCACCATCTATTATTCTGTGATCATAAGATAATGAAAGTGGAAGTATGGTTCTTGTTTTAAATTTACCGTCTATAAAAACTTGTTTTTTTTCTGATTTTCCAATACCTAAAATTGCTACCTCAGGATAATTGATTATAGGTGTAAAGAATGAACCACCAATTCCTCCTAGACTTGTAATTGTCATTGATCCACCAAATAATTCCTTTTTATCGATCTTGAGATTTCTACATTCATCACTAATTTTTTTTAATTCATCACTAATTAAAGAAATATTTTTATTATCTGCATTTCTAAGCTTTGGCACCATTAATCCGTTAGGAGTATCAACTGCTATTCCAATATGATAATATTTTTTAAAAGTCATTTTTCCAGTTTCAATTTCATCAATTGAAGAATTAAAATTAGGAAATTTTTTTAGTGATGCTGTAAGAGCTTTTATAATAAATGCTAACGGTGTAATTTTTTTTTTTTCACCAGTATATATGTCCTTTAAAGAAGTTCTAAATTCCTCCATTTCAGTTATATCTGCCTCATCATGATTTGTAACATGAGGTATAGTTGACCATGAATTAGTCAAATATTTTGAAGACAATTTTTTAACTCTTGGAATATCTTTAATTTCTATTGTTCCAAAGTCTGAATGTGAGTATTCTTTTTTAAATTGTTTATTTATTTTATTTTCATCATTAAATTCCTGATTATAATTCCTTGATATATAAAATTTGATATCATTCTCAGTTACTCTTCCTTGTCTTTCACTACCTGAAACTTTATTTATATCAATGCCAAGTTCTCTCGCAAACTTTCTAGCCTTTGGTGATGCTGAAACATTTTCTAAAAAGTCCTTTTTTATCATTTTAAATTTTTGTTGGCATTGGTTTGTTAATATCAATTTTATATTTTTTAATTGCATCTGAGGCATATTTTGAGGCTATAAGTTGTTCTTTAGCTAATACGCTTAACCCATAAGCAACAATATGTTCTTTATCTACTTCAAAAAATTTTCTTAAATTTTCTCTTGTATCACTTCTACCAAATCCATCTGTTCCTAAAGAATAAAAACTTCTATTCACATAAGGTCTTATTTGATCTGAATTCATCCTCATATAATCTGATGCAGCCAAAATAGGTCCCTCTGTTTTACCTAAACATTTTTCAACATAAGACTTTTTAGGCTCTTTATCAGGATTTAAAAGATTATATCTTTCTACTTCTAATCCATCTCTTCTTAATTCGTTAAAACTTGTAACGCTCCAGACCTCACTATCTATTTTATATTCTTTATCTAGTATTTCTGCACCTGCCATCATTTCTCTTAAAATTGTCCCAGAGCCTAAAAATTGAATCTTTGTTTTTTTATGATTACTAAATTCTTTTATTTTATACATCCCTTTTAGAATTCCTTCTTCGCAAAATTTATTTTGTGGAATTGAAGGATGAGAATAATTTTCATTCATAGTTGTTATGTAATAAAAAATATTTTCTTTTTTCTCATGCATTCTTTTTAATCCATCTCTAAAAATAACTGCTAACTCATAATGGAAAGTTGGATCATATGAAATACAATTTGGTATTGTTGATGCCATTAAATGACTATGACCGTCTTGATGTTGTAATCCTTCACCCGCTAAAGTTGTTCTTCCAGCAGTAGCTCCTATTAAAAATCCTCTAGATTGACTATCTGCTCCAGCCCAAGCAAAATCACCAATTCTTTGAAAACCAAACATAGAATAAAAAAGATAAATAGGAATCATTTCTATATCATGATTAGTGTAAGAAGTTCCAGCTGCTATCCACGATGACATAGCTCCAGCTTCCGTAATACCTTCTTCTAAAACTTGACCACTTTTTTCTTCTCTATAAGAACTTAATTGCGCAACATCCTCGGGCTCATACTTTTGACCTTCATGAGCATATATTCCAATTTTTTGAAAGAAACCTTCCATTCCAAAAGTCCTTGCTTCGTCGGGAATTATTGGAACTAATCTTGGTGCAACATTTTTATCTCTTAGAAGAGTCGTCAACATTCTTACTAATGCCATTGTAGTAGACATTTTTTTTTCTCCCGTTGATTCTTTCATACTATCAAAAATATTTTTTGGAGGAGCTTTAATAGGTTTAGCATATGTAGTTCTTTCTGGAATAAATCCTCCAAGTTTAAGTCTTCTTTCTTTGATATATTTTATTTCTGCTGAATTTTGATCGGGTTTATAATATTGAATATTCTTTACTTGTTGATCGGTCAAAGGAACATCAAATCTATCTCTATAGTACATCAAGTCATTTACATCTAATTTCTTTGTTTGATGACTAGTATTTACACTTTCTCCACTTTTTCCCATTCCATAACCTTTTATGGTTTTAGCTATTATTACCGTTGGGCTTCCTACATTTTTAGATGCTTTGTCATAAGCTGCAAAAACTTTATGTGGATCGTGACCGCCTCTATTTAATCTCCATATATCTTTATCAGATAAACTTGAAACTAATTCCTTTGTCTCTAAATATTTTCCAAAAAACTTTTCTCTTACATACGCTCCATCTCTAGCTTTCATTGCTTGATACTCACCATCTACAGTCTCATTCATAACTTTAACTAGGTAACCAGTCTTATCATTTGCTAATAATGAGTCCCAATATGATCCCCATATTACCTTAATTACATTCCATCCTGCGCCTCTAAAAATTCCTTCAAGCTCTTGAATAATTTTTCCATTTCCTCTAACTGGTCCATCTAATCTTTGTAAATTACAATTAACTACAAAAATTAAATTATCTAACTTTTCTCTCGCAGCTAAACCAATTGCTCCTAAAGACTCTGGCTCGTCCATTTCACCATCACCTAGGAAAGCCCAAACTTTTCTTCCTTCATCTTTTATTAAACCTCTATTAATTAAATATTTCATATACCTAGCTTGATATATTGCTAGCATTGGCCCTAGTCCCATCGATACTGTTGGGAATTGCCAGAAATTTGGCATCAACCAAGGATGAGGATAAGAAGATAATCCACCAGGATTAACTTCTTGTCTAAAACTGTCTAGTTGTTTTTCAGTAAGTCTGCCCTCAAGGAAAGCTCTAGCATACATACCTGGTGCACTATGACCTTGAAAATAGACTAAATCACCTCCAAATTTATTATTTTTTGCTCTCCAAAAGTGATTCATTCCTACATCATAAAGAGTTGCTGCAGATGCGAATGTACCAATATGACCTCCTAGTTCAGGAAATTTTTTATTAGCTCTTACAACCATCGCAGCAGCATTCCATCTTATTAATGATCTAATCCTTCTTTCTATATTTTGATCTCCGTTAGATTTAATCTCTGCTTCGGGTGGGATTGTATTTATATAAGGTGTATTTTGCGTGTAGGGAATATTTGCACCTTCACGATAAGCTTTATTAATTAATTCTTTTATTAAAAAATGTGCTCTTTCATTACCATCTTTTTCTACAACAGCAGAAAGAGACTCTAACCATTCTTGTGTTTCTAATGGATCAATATCATTATTATTACTTATTTGAGTCTTAATTAGATCTTTTTTAGAAAATTTTTCATTATGAATAACTTCTTCTTTTTTTTCAACTTTTAGTGTCTCCTCTGCTTGCTTAATAATACTATCTGTATCTTTTGGAATTTCATTTTCTGATGGAATTTTTATAGATGGCTCTGACAAGATTTCTTTCGTTGAGTCTATTGATAACAATAAGTCCCCTTTAGAAACTTTATCTCCTACTTTAACACTGATCGAATTAATTTTTCCAGAAACAGTTGAGGGAATTTCAACACTAGATTTGTCACTTTCAATAGTAACAACTGGATCATTTATTTTTATTTCATCTCCAGCTTTTACTAAAAGCTCTATAACTTCAACTTGTTCAAATTCTCCAATATCTGGGACAACTAATTTTTGAGTCATTATTTTAAGTAGCTAAATATACCTACTATTAAGCATATTTTACATATTTAATATATTTTTAACACATTTAAATCTCTTTTTGGACAACCTTATTTGTCACCTATGTAAAATGTTAACATTTATATTAAAACGAATAATTAATTTAAAAAATCAGCAAAGTTTAGATGCTAAGCTTTGGATACAGAGAGCTTTACTTATTAAAAAATTTAGAAGAAATACCTTTTAATTTTTTTCAATACAAATAGCTATACCCATACCACCACCAATACAAAGTGTAGCACAACCTTTGGCTTTATTTTGTCTGATCAGCTCATGAATTAGTGTAACTACGATTCTAGTTCCTGACGCACCGATAGGATGTCCTAAAGCTATAGCTCCACCATTGACGTTTACATTTTCTTTTGGAATTTTAAGTTCACGAATTACTGCAATACTTTGAGCTGCAAAAGCTTCGTTAATCTCAAATAAATCAATATCCTCTATTTCCCATCCAGCTTTTTTTAAAGCAATCTTAACTGCAGATATTGGCCCAAGACCCATTAAAGATGGCTCAACCCCACATGTCGCCCATGACACTATTTTTGCTAATGGCTTTATTGATCTAAGCTCTGACTCTTCTCTGGACATTAATATTGTTGCAGCTGCACCATCATTAATTCCCGATGAATTTCCCGCAGTGACTGTTCCATTTTCTTTAAAAACCGTTTTAAGTTTTTTTAAATCTTCTAATTTTATATCTTCTCTAGGATGCTCATCTTTTTCAAAAAGAAATTTTTTTTGTTTTTCATTGATTTCTAATTTAATCAATTCGTTTTGAAATTTTTTTTCTTTAAATGCTTTTTGAGTTTTTTCTTGGGAATTTAATGCAAAAATATCTTGTTCATCTCTTGAAATTTTATACTTACTAGCAATATTTTCAGCTGTCATTCCCATATGATAATTGTTAAATGAGTCAATTAATCCATCATTAAGCATCGTATCAATTAACTTACTTTCAGATAATTTTTTTTCTTCTCTATAAAATATTGCATGAGGAGCTTTAGACATATTTTCTTGACCTCCAGCAATAATGATTTTATTTTCCTTTAAACTAATAGATTGATACGCTGAAACTATAGACCTTAATCCAGATCCACAAACCTGATTTATAATATGTGCTGGTTTAGAAACAGGAACTCCAGCTTTGATAGATGCTTGTCTTGCTGGATTTTGACCACATCCAGATGTAAGAACATGACCCATGATTACTTCATCAATATCGTCTCCTTTTAATTTTGAGTCTAGAATAGCCTCTTTAATCACTAATGCGCCCAATTTATAAGCATCTAAATCTTTTAAAGATCCTTTATAAGTTCCTATAGGTGTTCTCAACGCAGTCGTTATAACCACATCGTTTAGTTTTTTTGACATTGATAATACAACATAATATTTTATAATTTAATATACATCAAAAATTTTGATATATTTGACAAATTATTTAATTAGGGACCGCTGGCCAAATTGGATAAGGCGCTCGGCTACGAACCGGGAGACTCCAGATTCGAGTTCTGGGCGGTCCACCAAGAAAAGTAAAATATGATTAATTGGGTTAATAAATTATCTTTACAAAAATCAGTTATCTATTTCTTTATTCTCGCTATTATAGTTATATTGATTTTTACTTTATTATTATAAAAAAAATTATGACTAATGAGTTTGAACAAATAAGTATTAAACCAGGCTTTATGAAGCACAATGGTGGTATTTTATTTAGAACTGTATCTGATAATGAATATGAATTTAAAGCTATTATAAATGAAAATCATCTTAACGCTGCTGGTATAACTCATGGAGGTTATTTGTCTGCTCTTGTAGATGCAGGAGCGGGAACTGCAGCACACAGAGCAGCAGATAATTTACCGTGTGTTACTATTTCATTAGATTTAAAATTTATAGGAGCTTCTAAATTAGGAGATGAAATCACAGGTTTTACTAGAATTTTAAAAAAAACAAATACTCTGGTATTTTTATTTTGTGAATTAAAATGTAACAATAAAATAATTACTTCTGCATCAGGTGTTTGGAAAATTTTAAAACCTAAATCTTAACTTAATAACCTAGATAAAGAAGATAAAATTCCGTAACCAGACAATTCTATAGCTATAACCAATATTATTAAAAATATTACTTCCTTGTTTATTTTCATATCGATTCTTTCATTATATAATTTAATTTCTCAAATATTATCAAAAATAAAAATGCTACTAAAATATTAATACATAATTAATTTTAATTATGATAAATTAATAAATAAAAGATAAATGAGAACTTTTTTGCCAACGATTCGGTCATGTTTTAGTCTATTTTTGTTCTTCTTAGACAACTACATGTGGTGGAGTAAAAATTAAACGTACCATAAATAGAAATGTCAAAAAATAAAATTTCAGCTGTTCTTGGGCCAACAAATACTGGCAAAACATATCTTGCCATAGAAACTATGCTTTCGTTTGACTCTGGAATGATTGGTTTTCCTCTGAGATTACTAGCTCGTGAAGTTTATGACAAAATTATTAAAAAAGTCAGTATAGATAAAGTTGCTCTAATAACAGGTGAGGAGAAGATAATTCCTACAAATGCAAAATATTTTCTTTGTACTGTTGAGTCTATGCCAATTAATAAAAATTTAGATTTTGTTGGAATTGATGAAATACAAATGTGTGCAGATCATGAAAGAGGTCATATTTTTACGGATAGATTGTTAAATCTCCGTGGAGAAAAATTAACAATGTTTATGGGTTCCTATACTATCAAAAATATTATAAATAATTTAAACGAAGATACTGAGTTCATTAATAGAGAAAGATTTTCAAAACTCTCCTATGTTGGTCACAAAAAAATTTCAAGAATTAATAGAAAAACAGCTATTATAGCTTTTTCAACTGAAGATGTTTACGCAATTGCTGAATTAGTAAGAAGACAAAAAGGTGGGGCAGCAATTGTAATGGGCTCACTAAGTCCTAAAACTAGAAATGCGCAAGTTGAACTTTACCAATCAGGAGATGTTGACTTCCTAGTTGCAACTGATGCTATTGGTATGGGAATTAATATGGATTTAGAAAATGTTTATTTTTCAAATCTTAAAAAATTTGACGGAAGAAAATTAAGGCGCCTTAACATGTCTGAAATTGGACAAATAGCTGGAAGAGCAGGTAGATATTTAAATGATGGTAACTTTGGTATCACAGGAAACTGTAAAGAAATTACAGCAGAAGAAGTAGAACTTATTGAAAATCATAAATTTGAAGAAATAAAAATGCTATTTTGGAGAAATTCAAACTTAAATTTTAATAATGCTTTAAGTTTAATTAAATCCCTTGAAGAAAAACCTAGAGAAGATTGGTTAAGAAAAATACACGAATGTGAAGATGAAAAAGTATTAAAATATTTTTTAAAAGATATGAGAAGTCATAATATTAAAGATAATAAAGAAACACTCGAGCTCTTATGGGATTGTTGCCAAATTCCAGATTTTGTAAAAAAAACTTACGGTAACCACCTTGAGGTAGTTGGTAAGGTTTTTAGCTTTCTAAATGGTAAAGATGGCAAAATTACTGATGATTATATGAGATTACAGTTAATAAAATTAGATAAATTAGAGGGAAATGTTGATTCTTTGTCAAATAGAATTGCAAATGTTAGAACTTGGTCATATGTTTCTAATAAAATTAATTGGGTTGAAAATCAAAATTATTGGATTGAAAAAACAAAATTATTAGAAGATAGACTTTCAGATAGATTACATGAAGAACTCACAAAGACATTCATTGATAAAAGAGCTAGTGTACTTGCAAGAGGATTAAAACAAGATATGGATTTTAAAACTGAAATAATGAAAGATGATAGAGTGATAATTGATCAACAATTTATTGGTAATCTTAAAGGTTTAAAATTCGAAATGGATTTAAAAGTTGGAGCTTTAGAAACTGATATAAAATCTTTGAAAAAAGCAGCAAGACAAACTGTAGGTCCAGAGCTTCAAAAAAGAATTCAATCTATCATTAATACAGGTTTGATTGATTTAAAAGATGATTTTAAAATTTATTGGAATAAATTTCCGATTGCTAAATTAACTCCGGGTAAAGATTACTTGAATCCAAATGTATTATTAATAGTTGATGATATTTTAGAAAATAACGATAAACAAAAATTATCAGAATTCATTGAAAAATGGATTAAAGAAAAAATTAATTTAGGACTTAAAAGCTTAATAGATTTAAAAAATTTAAAAGATAATAACTCATTTATTAATGCCTTGGCTTACCAGTTGTATGAAAACAATGGTGTTATCAAAAGAGAGCTAGTGAATGAATATTTGAAAAAACTTGGTCAAGATGAAAGGAAAATTTTAAGAAATCTAGGTGTAAAATTTGGCCGTTATCATATTTTTTTATTTAAATTATTTAAACCTGAATCTGTCTCATTAAGGATTTTATTATGGAAAAATTTTAATCAAAAAGATTTTAAATTAAAACCTCCTACTTTTGGGTTAAATTTTTTAGAAGATAAAAACAAAAAAAATAAAAAGTTTATGCTTTTGTGTGGATTTGAAAATTTTGATAACTTTTTTGTAAGAATAGATATTCTAGAAAGATTATTTGTACAAATTATAAATTCTAATTCTGAAAAAGATAAAGATAAAGAAATAAAATTAATACCAGAAATGCTTAATTTACTGGGATGTAGTAAAGATAACTTTAAAAAATTAATTAAAAAAATGAACTATAAAATCCTCGAAAAAGACAATGATGTATATTTTAAATACAACCCAAAAAAACAAATTAAAAAAACCTTTAAAAAACTAAATTCTCCTAATAGTCCTTTTAAAATTTTAAAAAACTTAAATTTAAGATAATGATTAATTTTTTTCAGAATAAAGAAAATAATAAAAAAGATATTAATAAATATTCAAAAATTGCTGCTCTTTTAATACATGCTGCAAAAATTGATGAAGTTTATGAAGAAAAAGAAAAAAATATTATTAAAAAAACTTTAATTGAATTAGGTGCAGAAAGCTCAAACCTAGATAAATTTATAGAAGAAGCTTTGATTATTGAAGAAAATTCAAATCAAATATTAGATTTTACAAGAGAGGTCAAAAATATTTCCTATTCTGATAAAGTTAAAATAATTGAGTCTTTGTGGAAGATTATTTACTCCGATAACTCTGCTGATATATATGAGACAAATTTAATGAGGAGACTGGGTGGTTTATTGTATATAGATACAAAAATCATGGGGGACCTCAAAGAAAAAATTAAAAAAGAATTAGGAAAATGACCTACATTGTAAATGATAAATGTATAAAGTGTAAATTAATGGACTGTGTTGAAGTATGTCCTGTTGATTGTTTCTATGAAGGTAAAAATATGCTTGTAATTAAACCCGATGAGTGTATAGATTGTGGCGTTTGTGAACCAGAATGTCCAGTCGATGCTATAGTTGCAGATACTGAATCTGGGAATGAAAAATGGCTAGAAATTAACAGAAAGTATTCTGAAATTTGGCCCAACATAACTGTAAAAAAAGATCCACCTGTGGATCATGAAGAACATAAAAATGAAGAAAATAAGTACGAAAAATATTTTAACGAAAATCTTTAAAAAAAAATCAAAGAAAAAAATAAAAAAAACTACTTTAATAGTAAACAAAAAAAATAAAAAAAAAGTAGTTAAAAAAAAGAATATCAAAATTAAATCTAAATTAATTAAGACTAAAAAAAATTTAAAAACTTCTGCTAAAAGTGCTGTTGTACAAAAAATAGAGGCTAAAAATAATAATTTAAGAATTTCAAAAAATAATGAAATTAAACCTGAAATTAAAAAAGTAAAAAAACAAGAGACTGAAAAAAAGCAATATAAAGTTAAAGACTATGTGGTCTATCCAAAACATGGTGTTGGTCAAATTATTGAATTTAAAAAAATAAATATTGGTGGAATTGATGTTGAAACATATGTTCTAAAATTTGAAAAAGATAAAGCTAATGGAATGGTTCCTGTAAATAAACAATCACATTTAAGACCCTTAGCAACAATAAATCAAGTTACTAAGTGTATCTCTATTTTAAAAAGTAAACCAAAGATAAAACGATCTATGTGGAGTAGAAGAGCACAAGAATATGAAGCTAAAATTTCTTCAGGCAAAATCTATGAGCTTGCTGAAGTAGTTAGAGATCTAAACAAAGGAGATGATTTAATGGTAGATCAATCTTACAGTGAAAGACAACTTTTTGAAAAAGCCTATGAAAGAATTTTAACAGAATTTCAAATTATATTAGGCATATCATTAGAGGATACGCAAAAAAAATTAGATAAGGCACTTAAAAGAAATCAACAAGATGGTCAGACAAAACCTATTGTCGCTCCTGTTAAAAATATTCAGCCTGAAACATCAGTTTCTGAACCAATTAGCTCTGAAGATTAAAAATTTTTCAAAAAAAAACGCCTCTCACACAAAAGTTATGAGAAGCGTTTTTAATGAAGAGTACTAAAAAATTTATCTTCTTCTTCTTTTTTTAGCTTTTTTCTTAGCTTTTTTCTTAGCTTTTTTTCTTCTTTTAGCCATCTTTAGCTCCCTGTTAAAGTTAAACGAATCAAAGTGATTCGCTATTAAGTTATTTTTATTTTTTTATATAGGTGATGTCAAATCTTTAATTAAAGAACTTTTTTTAAATATTTTTTAAAAAAAAATTTTAACAGACTTTTTTTTTATACACAAAAAAAGTTAGAGTTTATGCGAATAATAATCTATTTTTATTATAAAAATTAATAAAGTTTTTCGATTTCTAATTTATATTTATTAATTATTTTATATCTTTTTAATTTTAAAGTTGGTGTCATTAAACCATTTTCAATTGTAAATTGATCTTTAATAGTAATAAATTTTTTTATTTTTTCTATTTTGGATAAATTTTTATTTATTTTTTCTATTTCTTTCTGGATTTCATCTTTAGAAATATCTTTATATTCAGAATTTAAAACTATTAAACAAACTAAATACTGTTTATTATCGCCAAAAATTAAACTTTGTTCAATAAAATTTAATTTATTCAAATCATTTTCTATTTTTACTGGAGAAATATTATCTCCTCCTGGTGTAATAATAATATCTTTTTTTCTATCAGTTATCTTAAGATAATCTCCATCAAACTCTCCTATATCACCAGTATATAGCCAGCCATCTTTTAAAACTTTATTAGTTTCTTCTTCGTTTTTCCAATAGCCTAACATAACATTTTCACCTTTAACTAATATTTCACCATCATCTGCAATTTTTACACTGTTACCTTTAAAGGGTATTCCTACAGTTTCAACTCGAATATTTTCTATAAAGTTACAACTCACCACAGGCGAAGTTTCAGTTAAACCATACCCCTGAAGTGTAGGTAATCCAATTGCATTTAAAAAAGATCCAACTTCTTTATCTAAAGCACCTCCTCCCGAAACAAATGCTTTTAAAGATCCACCAAATTGTTGCTTAATTTTTTTTCTTACTAATATATCACAAAAAAAATTGATTATTTTTTCGATTAAATTAAGTTTGATTTTTTCTAACTTTTTTTTTCCCAAAATTATTGTTTGATTTATCAGAATTTTTCTTAATCCTTTCGCCTTGTTAAAAGCTGTATTAATTTTTTGATGCAAATTTTGATAAAATCTTGGTACAGCTGTCATAATTTCAGGAGAACAATCATTCATATTTTTAATCAATTTTTCAATACTCTCAGCATAATACACTCTAGCAGCTACAATTATTTGTACAAATTGAACTGTATGCTCATATGAATGTGAGAGAGGAAGCCATGTTAAGAATTTAGGTCTTTCAGAAATAAAAGTTTTTAATAAACCATGAGCACCCTCACAGTTATTAAGTATTCCACCATGACTTAACATTACTCCTTTTGGATTTCCTTGAGTACCTGATGTGTAGATAATACAGGCAACATCTTTTCTTGTAATATCTAATTCAGAAAATATTTTTTCTGAATAATTCTTTTTTTCAAAAATATTATCTATTTTTAAAATTAATGGATTTTCTTTTTCAGAAATATCATCAAAAATAATAACCTTTTTTATAAAATCTTTTTTAGGAATTATATTTTTTATTTTACTATATTGAACTTCATCCGAAACGATGATTATTGTTGGAGTACAATCGTTGATAATATACTCATAATCTCTCTCAGTATATGTCGTGTAAGCTGGAACTGTTATACCTTTTGAAAGCATAATTGAAAGATCTGATATCATCCACTCAGGTCTATTTTCAGAAATCAGCAAGCATCTATCACCTTTTTTTATGTATTTTGATATTTCTTCAGAAAATTTAATTATATTTATATAAACTTCTTCCCAAGAATATTTTTTTTTTGGTTCCTTTAAAGACTCTAAGAAAAAATTTTTTTTATTTTGTCTCTTATATTGTTCGTAAAACAGTTCTAATAAATTAGTAATTTTATTTACTTGCATAATTTTTGGTGGGCGAAGAGAGAATCGAACTCTCACTTCTTGCAAAACACGATTTTGAGTCGTGCGCGTCTACCAGTTCCGCCATTCGCCCTAATTTAATTGTCATTATTTTCTTTATAAAATAATAGTATAAGAAGAATTATTGTAATAAAAGAAAATATGTTTAAAGAACTTTATTTAAAATCTATTAAATTAGCAGGTCATAAAAACTCAAAATCTTTTCTAGGTTTTTTTTCATTTATTGAAAGTTTCATATTTCCAATACCACCTGATGTAATAATAATTCCAATGACAATAGCCAAAAAAAATGAGTGGTTTAAGATTGCTCTAATTGCTACATTATGTTCGGTTTTAGGTGCGTGCTTTGGTTATTTTATTGGTTACGTTTTTTTTAACGAAATAGGTGTTAAAATTTTTGAATTTTATGGTGTAGATCCCTCATTTTGGAAAAATAAAGTTTCTTCTGAAGGCGGAGTAATTGCGTGGATAACTTTATTAGCGATAGCAGGTTTTTCTCCTGTACCTTTTAAACTACTAACGATCACCAGTGGGTTTGTACACTTTAATTTAATTTACTTTATTATTGTTTCTTTATTAACAAGAGGATCAAGATTTTTTTTAATTTCATTTTTAATAGGAAATTTTGGGAAAACAATGAAATTATTGATTGAAAAAAAATTACTCAAAATATCGATAATTTTTTCAATAGTTATAATATTTTTTGCATATTTAGTTTATATTTTTTTAAATAACTTTCTGGCATAAATAAATGAACAAATTTTTTGAAATTAAAAATTTTTATATAACCATATTCTTTATTTCCTTATCTTCGATAATTATCGCCTTATATATTGAATTTTTTTTAGGATATGAACCTTGTAAATTATGCATATATCAAAGAGTACCATATATAATTGCAATTATTTTTACTTTTTTAGGGGTAAGTTACTCGAAAAATATAATCTGGTTATACGCTTTATTATTAACTTTCTTTTCAAGTTTAATAATATCAGGATATCATGTTGGTATCGAAAAAGAAATATTTAAAGAATTTTCTGGTTGTACTTCAGATTCTATTAATATTATTGATAAAAACGAATTACTAAAATTACTGAATTCAAAAGTGAATAGTTGTAAAAATGTAGATTTTAAGTTTTTTGGATTATCACTTGCGACAATTAATTTTTTGTTATCGTTTGTAATTTTTTTATTAATTTTTAAAGTAATTAAAAATGAAAAAAACAGATAAAAAAAAAATAGAAGAATTTATCAGAGTTGACCACGCTGGAGAAAGAGGGGCTATCAAAATTTATGAGGGACAATTACTAGCTCTCAATACAGTTATTAAAGATGATAATTTAAAAAAAAAAGTTGAAGAAATGAAGATTCATGAAAAAGAACACTGTGATTATTTTGAAAAAGAAATTAAAAAAAGAAATATTAAACCCACTAAATTTTTACCACTATGGGATTTATTAGGAGTGAGTTTAGGTTTTGGTTCTACAATTTTAGGAAAAAAAGCAGCTATGTTATGCACAGCTTCTGTTGAAGAAGTTATAGATGAACATTATGCTAATCAAATTAGCCAACTTCAAGCAGATGAAAAAAAATTGAAGGATAAAATTATCAAATTTAGAGAAGATGAATTACATCATAGAGATATTGCTTACAATGAAGGTGCTACTAAAAAAGGAATATACTCTTTTTTTGATAGAATTATTAAGACAGGTTCAAAAATAGCAATAAATATATCTGAAAAAGTATAATTAAGATTCTAACTCAACATCCCAATATAAATAGTCCATCCAACTTTTATGAAGAAAATTTGGAGGAAAATTTTTACCATTTTTATGTAAATCTTCAGTAGATGGACGAAAAGGTTCTTGAGTAAGCGCCATTCCTGCATTTTTTAATAATCTACCACCCTTTTTAACATTACATGCTGAACAAGCAGTTACAACGTTATCCCAGTTAGTTTGGCCGCCTTTAGATCTGGGTAATAGATGATCAAAAGTTAATTCATCACCACTCCCACAATATTGACACATGAATTTATCTCTTAAAAAAACATTAAACCTAGTAAAGCTTGGATTCGATTGAGGTTTGATAAAATGTTTAAGTGCAATCACACTAGGTAATTTCATTTTAAATGATGGGCTTCTAATTATCCTATCGTAATTACTCACAATACTCACTCTGTCTAAAAAAACTGATTTTACTGAATCTTGCCAACTCCATAATGATAATGGATAATAACTCAGAGGTCTATAATCAGCATTAAGAACTAATGCTGGGCATTTTTCTAATGATAAATTTTGTTCCGCAAAATTCATAATTAAAATCTTAACTTAAAAAAATTATTTTAGCAATAAGCATAAATTACTTTTTTTTTAAAAAATTTATTTTACATTTAAATTATTTTTAATATAATTTAGTGCATAGCTAGATGCCTCGACAGGTATTTGATGTCCACAATTTTTTATTAATTTAGTTTCAACGTCCACATTATTTCTTATTAAAAAATCTTTAGCTTCTAATAGAAAAGTGGGTGAAACAACTTCGTCGCTATCCCCATGTATAAGTAGTGTTTTAGTAGATGAATTCTTCCTTTTTTTTAAATCTTCTTCATCAATTACTTTACCTGAAAACCCAACTATACAATTAAAATTCTCATTATTTATTAAACCTAGATTTAAAGCCATCATACAACCCTGGCTAAAACCTACTAAACAAATCTGAGAGTTATCTAAATTATATTCATTTTTTACTTCTTCAATAAATTCTTTAAGTTTTAATTCTGCTTTTTTTGATTGTTCCAAGATATATTTTGAATTACCGCTTGTTAAATCAAACCATTGAAATCCTGATGGATTGATTTCACATTTTTCATGTCCATCAGGAGATAAAAAAATTGTGTTTGGTAAAAATCTTTTCCAACTTAAAGTTAATATGTTTATATCTTTACCGTCACCGCCATAACCATGGAGTAAGATAACTGCATTTTCAACCTTTATATCTTTTTCTGGTTTTGTAATGGTAGTTGTTAAACAAAATGTCATTGATAGTTTAATACTTTAAAAAGTTAATTAAAATTTTGAAGCCATTTAATAAATCGTTCATCATTAAAATCAATTAACCCTACAACTCTAGCAAATTCCTCGCCTTTCTTATTGAATATTATTGAAGTGGGGACTCCTCTTAATTTAAATTTTTTTGCTAAAGAAATTGATGGGTCAAAGTAAATATTCAAATTTTTAATATTCAATTTTTTAAAAAAACTCTTAGATTTTATTAGATCTTCCTGGCCTATATTTATTGGAAATATTTTTAAATTATTGAGCCTACTATCAGATTGCAGAACGTCTAGTGAAGGTATTTCCTCTCTACAAGGTGCACACCAAGTTGCCCAAAAATTGAGAATTATAAGATTTCCTTTATAATCATCTAAATTAAGCTTTTTTTGATTTTCATCTTTAAAAATTACTTCTTTATAGTTTTTCAATTCTTCTATTAAAATTAAATTTTTAATATCAGGTTTTTCTAAAGCATAACTAAAGCTAGTGGTTATAAAATAAACAATTATTATTAATAATTTCATACTAAACATGTATAATTAATTATCATGGTAAAAAATAAAAACAATAGAACTATTTGGGGTGCAAGAATTAAAAAGAGTTCGTCTACATTATTTCAAAAAATTGGTAGTTCAATAAATACTGATAAAAAACTTTTTAAAGAGGATATTTTAGGGTCAATTATACATGTTGAGATGCTGTTTAAACAAAAAATTATTTCTTTCAAAATTAAAAATAAAATAATTTATGGATTAAAAAAAATTGAAAAAGAAATTTTAAAAAATAAATTTGAATATAAAGATGAATATGAGGATATTCATATGAATATTGAGAAAAGATTATTTCAAATTATTGGTGAAGAAGCTGGTTATATTCATACTGCTAGATCAAGAAATGATCAGGTAATCACTGATTTTAAAATGTGGATCACCTCTGCGAATAAGGAAATTAATAAAAATTTGAATAATATTATCAAAACAATAATAAAAATTTCTGAAAAAAATATTGAAACAATAATGCCTGGATTTACGCATTTAAGAAATGCTCAAGCGGTATCTTTCGCGCACTATCTGATGGCCTACGTAGAAATGTTTATAAGAGATAAAAAAAGATTTTCTTATAATCTAGAAAATTTATCTGAATGTCCTCTTGGAGTGGCTGCGTTAACAGGAACATCTTTTAATATCGATAGAGATTATACTTCGAAGAAATTAGGATTTAAAAAACCAACAAATAATTCTATTGATACAGTTGCAGACAGGGATTTTGTTCTTGATTTTTTATATAGTGTCTCTACCTGCTCTATGCATATTTCAAGAATTGCTGAAGAGTTGATTATATGGAATTCAGATAGTTATAATTTAATTAATCTTTCAGATAAAATTGTCACTGGTTCCTCAATTATGCCTCAAAAGAAAAATCCTGATTTATTAGAATACTTACGAGGAAAGACCGGTTCAGTTTATGGTAATTTTTTTTCAATGTTAACGATACTTAAAGGACTTCCAATATCTTATTTTAAAGATCTTCAAGACGATAAAGAAATATTATTTAAATCAAACGAAATTCTTAATAATAGTATTCAAATACTCGATGAAATTTTTAAAAACTTAAAGCCAAATAAAAAGAAAATGTTAGAGCTTGCAAACACTGGATATATCACAGCTACTGATTTAGCTGATCATATCGTTAAAAATCATTCAATGTCATTTAGGAAAGCCTATAACATCACTTCATCTGTTGTTAATTATGCTGAAAAAAATAATAAAAAATTAAATGAACTTAGTATTGAGGAACTTAAAAAAATTGAACCTAAGCTTACAATAGAAGTATTAAAGATATTTAATTTGAAAAACTCAGTAAATTCAAAAAAATCTTATGGCGGAACATCTTTTGATAATATTAAAAAAATGATATTGAAATATAAAAAAATATAAAATGATAAAAAAATTAATTTTAATCTCAATAATATGCGTGATGGTGTTTTCATGTGGAAAAAAAGGTGACCCTGAGTATAAATCGGGAAAAAATAATAACCTTACATTTAAAATTTAATGAACTATTTTAATAAAAATCTCCAAATAGAAAGGGTTAAAGTACAAAATATTGTAAAAAAATTAAGTACACCTTTGTATTGTTATTCTTACAAACAACTTAAGGAAAATATAGATAATTTTAAAAAAAGTTTCAAATCATTCGCACCTTTAATATGTTTTTCTATTAAATCTAATAATAATTTAAATCTTATCAAAGAAATTAAAAAGCTTGGATTGGGTGCTGATGTTGTTTCAATGGGAGAATTAATGTTAGCGCTTAAAGCAGGGATAAATCCAAAAAAAATTGTTTTCTCAGGAATTGGTAAAACATCTAATGAACTCAAATTTGCAATTAATAAAAAAATTTTGTTAATAAATGCTGAATCAAAAAGCGAAATTATTGAAATTGAAAAAATCGCAAAATCCAAAAAAAAAATTATAAATATTGGTATAAGATTAAATCCTAATATAGATGCCAAAACGCTAAAACAAATTACAACAGGAAAAAAAGAAGATAAGTTTGGAGTTGATGAAAAAACTTTTCTTGATTTAGTCAATTATATATCTTTTTCAAAAAATATTAATCTTAAGTGCCTAAGTGTACATCTTGGAAGTCAAATTTTAGATCACAGGCCATATGAAAAAATGCTTAAAGTGCTAGATAGAGCTATAAAAAAAAGTAACTATAATTTTGAATTTATTGATCTTGGTGGTGGAATGGGAATATCTTACACAAAAAATAATAAAAAATTAAATTACTCAAAATATAACAATGCTATTAAAAGATTTAAAAAAAGTCATAAATCTAAAATTATATTTGAACCTGGAAGATCAATAGTAGGAAATATCGGTTATCTTATTTCGAAAGTTATTTATATCAAAAAAAATAACAAGAAAGATTTTATTATATTAGATGCTGCAATGAATGATTTTATGAGACCAGCATTATACGGCGCTAATCATAGAGTCTTACCTGTAATAAAAACAAATAATATATCAAAAAAAGTTTATGAATTTGTAGGACCTATTTGTGAAAGTACAGATAAATTTGCAACTTTAAAAAAATTCCAAAAACTTAGAGAAAAAGACCTTGTGGCAATTTGTGATGTAGGAGCTTACGGGATATCTTTAAGCTCAAATTATAATATGAGACCTAAACCAGCAGAAATATTGATAAAAGGATCTGAGATTAATATTATAAAAAAAAGACAAAAACTAACTGACCTAATTTAGTTTTTGATAAAATGATAAGAAACTTTTTATTTTCTCTGTTCTTTTTTACCGGTATCATTTTGATTTCATTGATATTTATTCCAGCAATTATTTTACCGAAAAAAGTTGTGTTATTTGGTGGAAAAATTATGGGTTACTGGGCTTCATTTTGCTTAAAATTTTTTTTATCAACTAAAATAATTATAAAAGGTAAAGAAAATATAATAAAAGACAGAAAATTTTTTATAGCAGCTTCCCATCAGTCAATGTTTGAAACTTTTTTTTTACAAACTATTTTTAACTCTCCAGTTTTTATTCTGAAAAAAGAATTATTATTAATACCTTTGTTTGGTTGGTATCTAAAAAAGATTGGTTGTATTTCAATTGAAAGAAATAAAATATCAAAAGAAAATCTCGGCTTTTTTGATGATATCATAAAACATATAAATTCTTCAGATAGACCTATAATAATTTTTCCTCAAGGAACTAGATTGCTACCTGAGGATAGAGTGCCTTTTAAAAAAGGTTCAAGTAGGATTTATGAAAAATTAAGTATTTCATGTCAACCAGTTGCTATCAATTCAGGAAATACTTGGCCAAAAAATGGACCAAAAAAAACCAATACAACTATAACAATCTCAATTTTAAAACCTATTGAACCAGGGTTAGAAAACGAGATTTTTTTAAAAAAGTTAGAAAATACTATTTATTCAGAATTAAATATTTTGAATTAACCTTTCATAGGCATTACAACAAAAATACTATCAAAATCTCCAGGATCTTTAATTAATGCAGGAGATCCTGTATCGTTAAAAAAGATCTCAATTTTATCTCCATCAAGTTGAGAGGCAACATCTATTAAATATCTAGAGTTAAAACTGATCTCTAAATCATGATCAAACTTTACATTAAGGCTCTCTTTACCATCACCACTATTAGTATTATTAACGGATAGATTTAATACATCTTTTGACAAATTAAACTTAACACCATCTTTTTTATCTAATGAAACAGAAGCAACTCTATCAACAGAATCTTGAAACAGTTTAAGATCAATTTCTAATCTTTTTTGATTATTTTTAGGTATAACTTGAATATAATTAGGAAATTTGCCGTCAATTAATTTAGATATTAAAATACTATTATTTAATTCAAATTTGATTTTAGATTTTATATTAGAAACTTTTACACTCCCATCGTAATTTTCCAGCAAGGAACATAATTGAAATATTGTTTTTTTCGGAAGTATAATTGGTTCAAAATCTACTTTATTATCTAATCTAATTTTTGATATAGACATTCTATGACTATCTGTAGCTGCAGCTGTTAGGAAATTTTTACCTTCTATTTCAGTTTGATGTAAAAAAATTCCACTCAGATAATGTCTTGTTTCATCATTAGATACTGAAAATTTACATTTATTTAATAATTTTAATAATTGTTTTGATTTTATTGAAAATTCATTTTGATTAAAATTTTCATCAGTCACAGGAAATTCCGAAGCAGCAATACAATTAAGATTAAAAATAGACTTTTCAGATTCCACTTGGAGTTTACTGGCACTAGTTAGACTTAAATTAATTTTTTTTCCAGAAGAAAATTTTCTAATAATATCATACATAACTGATGATGTTGTAGTAGTATTTCCTTCCTCAACAACTTCTATATTATTGATTTGATGAATAAATATTAAGTCTAAGTCTGTTGCTGTGATAGTAAGATTTGAATTATTAACATTTAATAAAACATTAGATAAAATTTGAAGTGTATTTCTTTTTTCAATTACACCCTGACAATAATTTAGTGCTTGTTGCAAATCTTGTTGGTTTACATTAAATTTCATCTTCTTTATTGTATAGAATCTGATTTTTTAATTTATTAATATTATTAGTCATTTCAGAGTCTTTCTCCTTTAATCTTTCTATAGTTTTTACCGAATGTATAATTGTTGTATGGTCTCTATTCGAAAATTCCCTGCCTATTTCTGGTAAAGATTTAGAAGTCAAAATCTTAGTCAAATATATTGCGGTCTGTCTTGGTCTGACTAAATATCTGGATCTTCTTGAAGAAAGCATTTCATTTTTGCTAATTTTAAAAAATCTGCAAACAGTAGATTGTATCAAATCAATAGTTACTTTATTTTCACCTATATTTAACAAATCTTTTAAAACTACTTTAATCTCAGATAAGTTTGGTACTTTGTTATATATTCTTGAAAAAGATACAACTCTATTAATAGCACCAACTAACTCTCTAATACTAGTTTTTATTTCTGTACTAATAAATTTTTGTATCTCTTCAGAGATATTTATTTGATTGGAATAAAAAATATTAAGTTCCTCTGTTTTTTTCTTAACAATTTTACTTCTAAGTTCTAAATCAGGTTTTTGTATATCAACAACTAAACCACCAGCAAATCTTGATTTAATTCTATCTTGAATTCTAGATAATTTGTTTGGAGCTCTGTCTGCAGACACTATTATTTGAGAACCTTTATCAAGTAACGCATTAAAAGTATGAAAAAATTCCTCCTGCATAGCTTCTTTTCCATTCATGAACTGAATATCGTCAATTAACAAAATATCTGTATTTCTAAAATACTCTTTAAATTTTACCATATCATTAGACTTTATAGATTTTACAAATTGATACATAAATCTTTCAGCAGAAATAAACATAACTTTATTTTTTTCTTTTAGTGAAAATCCAATAGAATTTAATAAATGTGTTTTTCCCATACCAACACCTCCATAGATATAAAGAGGATTATAATGAGATATATTTTCTGATACTTTAAGAGATGCTTCGTATGCTAATTTATTACTTGTCCCAGTTATAAAATTATCAAATCTTTTGTTAGGATCAATTCTATTGTATTGCAAGTATGAGTCTTTAATAAATGATATGTTTTCATTTTTTTTATTAAATTGATTATCATTTTTAATTTTATTTTCATTACTATTATCTACGATTTTAAATTCAATTCTAGTTAAGTCTTTTTTATAAACTTTAACAATTTTTAGAATCTGATCTAAATATCTTGATGTTATCCAATCTCTGATAAATCTAGTTGAGACAGAGAGTAAAATATAATTGTTCATCTCCTCAACAAAATCTATTTTTCTTAGCCAGCTATCATAAATATCTGTGCCCATCTTACTTTTCATATCTTTCTGAATAATGTTCCAGTCTAATATTTGTGAGGAATTATTTTTTAAATTTTTTGATATATTATTGTTAGACATAAATTTTTAGGAATAAACTCAGTTAGAATGAAATTGAATTTTTTGCAATAAATAATTTTATTTTAACAAAAAAAAATAAACCTTTTGAGTGAATCGTTTTTAACGCGAATAATATTTTAAAAATTTTTTTTACCTTGCTGATTGAATTTTAAAAAAAATCATTTTACAAATCAAAATTTTTTGATCTTACTTTTAAAGATTTATAAATTTTTTTTTTTTACTAAATCAATATATTGTTATGCTATGTCTGAAAATTTTCTTATTTAGTGCTAAAACCCTAGATAGAATTTTTAAACAACTAAAAGTAGTTATTTATAAAGCGTAAATCTTCTTTGTAATCCTTGAAACGTTTCTTGATGCGTTAGCTTTTTTTATAATTCCAGTTTTTGCAACTCTCATTAGTTCAGAATTCAACTTAGGTAAGAACTTTAAAGCATCAGCTTTTTTCTTTTCTTGAAGAAGAAGATTCATTTTTTTTATAACATTTCTATATTTACTCTTACGTGCCTTATTAACTTGAGTTTGTTTGGCTATTCTTCTAATTCTTTTGATTGCTGATTTTGTATTTGCCATAAGCAAGGTGGTATAGCTTGAGAATTTATTCTGGTCAATAAAATAATTCTTTATTTTTGACAAGTATTACAAAAAAAAGTTGATCTATTGGTTAAAAATATTTTTTTTATAGTCCCTTCACATTTCATTCGTAAACAATTTAGATTTTGTCTTTGATATACTTTAAATTCTTTTTGAAAATTTCCATCATTACCAGATATATTTTTAAAATCACGAATGCTAGAACCTCCTTTTTTAATAGCATTATTTAGTACTATTTTAGAAAAATGAATAATTCTTTTACAATCATTTTTTGATAACTTCATTGCAATTTTTTTTGGATGAATTTTACTTGAAAATAAAATTTCACTAGCATAAATATTACCAATTCCTGATACAAATTTTTGATCTATTAAAAAACTCTTAATATTTTTTTTTTTATTAGAAAAATATTTTAACAAATATTTTATATTAAATTTTTTGGATAATGGTTCCGGTCCTAAATTTCTAAATTTACTTTTAAGTTCTTTCTCATTTCGAATATAAGTAAAAAAACCAAATCTTCTTGGATCGTTATATATAACTCTTAAATCTTTAAATTGTAATATTACATGATTATGTTTTTTTGGAAGTTGTGGAGAGTTATAAAAACTAGTGTTGGTATTTTTATTGAGTATATTTTTTTGTATTAAATGAATTGTACCAGACATTCCTAAATGAATTAAACAAAAAGATTTATCTGAAAAATTCAAAATTAAATACTTTGAAAATCTAGTGACTTTCTTAATAACTTTATTCCTTAATAATTCATCAAAATTTGAAGGAATTTTAAACCTTAAATTTCTATTTCTTATTATTGTTTTTTGAATTTTCTTATATTTTATTTTTTTAGATAAAGATTGTTTGACTATTTCTACTTCTGGTAATTCTGGCATTTAATACTATATTATCAGCAAATAATAAATTTTATATGCAACAATATCTCCAAAATAAAAAAGGGCTTGTTCAAAGTGTCTTTGACAATGTATATGACAAATATGATTTAATGAATGATTTTATGTCATTAGGCATTCATAGAATTTGGAAAAAAACGTTAATCACTTTAATGAATCCATCAAAAGACAAAACCTTAATTGACGTAGCCTGTGGCACCGGTGATATTGGGAAACTTTTTTTAGAAACAACAAATAATAATAAAGTCATTTGTGTAGATCCAAATAAAGGAATGATTAATAAAGGTAAGATTAAATTAAATAATTATAAAAATATTGATTGGATAATCGCCTCAGCAGAGAAATTACCTATTAAAGACAACTCTTGTGATTATTACACAATAAGTTTTGGTTTACGTAATACTAAAAATCTTGATAAAGCTCTTTCAGAGGCTTATCGTGTTTTAAAACCAGGTGGACGATATTTATGTCTCGAATTTTCAAAAATTAATAACTCTGGTCTAGACTTTATTTATAAAAACTATTCAAAGCTTATTCCTTTGATTGGAAAGGCAGTTGTTGGTCAAAAAAATCCTTATGAATATTTAGTTAAAAGTATTGAAGAATTCATCAGTCAAGAAGATTTAATTTACCAAATGAAAAAAAATAAATTTATAAATTGTAGTTATAGAAATTTATCTGGTGGTATCGTGGCAATTCACTCTGGTTGGAAAATATAATGATTAAAAAATTATTTACACTTTTTAAATTAGGAAGAATGGTTGCTAAATCTGATATTCTTAAAATTGTATCTAAATTTAAAAAACCTCCTTTAATAATAAAAATATTTTTTAAAATACTTTCTATTTCTTTTTCAGATTCAAAAAGAATAAATACTAATGATACAGAAGGTGAAAAACTTTCAAAATCATTACAGGCTATGGGAACTACGTTTATAAAATTAGGACAATTTTTAGCTACAAGACCAGATATTATTGGGGATGAATTATCTAAGCAATTAGAAGATCTACAAGATAGGCTCCCCCCATTTCCGTTGTCTGAGGCTCAAATGATTATTAAAAAAAATTTAGGAGAAAAAACTTTTAACTCGATAATAGATTTAAGTGAACCTGTAGCTGCTGCTTCAATAGCTCAAGTGCATAAAGCTAAGATAGATGACAATGGTACGATTAAGGATGTTGCTATTAAAATTTTAAGACCAGATATTAAAAAAATATTTAACGAAGAGATAGATGCACTAATGTTGTTTGCTTTTTTTATTGAATCATTTGTTAAAAAAACTCAAAGATTAAAATTAGTTGAAGTGGTTTTTTTACTTAAAGAAATAACTAATTTAGAAATGGATTTAAGATTCGAAGCAGCGGCTGCAAATGAATACGCTGAAAATACAAAAAATGATATAGGTTTTAAGGTTCCTACAATCTATTGGAATTTTACAAGTGAGGGCGTCATGACACTTGATTGGATAGAGGGCATATCTATTCGTGAAACTGAAGATCTTCAAAAGAAAAATATTGATACTAAAAAAATTGCTTCTGATATTATTCAAAATTTTTTAAGACATGCTGTTAGAGATGGTTTTTTTCATGCAGACATGCATCAAGGAAATATATTCATCAACGATAATGGAGATATAGTTCCTATTGATTTTGGAATTATGGGTAGACTAGATAGCATGAGCAGAAGATTCTTAGCAGAAATTTTATTTGGTTTTATAAAAAGAGACTATAAGAAAGTTGCCGAGGTGCACTTAGTTGCAGGGCTAGTGCCTAAAAATGTTCCCGTAGATGATTTAGCTCAAGCTTTACGATCAATTGGTGAGCCAATTTTTGGACAATCTGTAAAAGATATTTCAGGTGGTAAATTATTGAAACAACTTTTTGATGTTACAGAAAAATTTAATATGCAAACGCAACCTCAATTATTAATGCTGCAAAAAACTATGGTTGTTGTAGAAGGTGTGGCAAGAAAACTTAATCCAAATACCAATATATGGGAAACTTCAAAACCCGTTTTAGAAAATTGGCTAAAAGAAACTAAAGACCCTACAAATATTATAAATGAGGGTTTAAAAAATACAACTGAAGTAATTAAAAGATTACCTGAATTTCCAGAAATTATGGATAAAGCTAACCAAGCTCTTACCTTTTTAGCTAGTGGACAAATACCTCAAAATTCAAACTCTTATACAGCTTTAAACCAAAAGAAATCCGAAATGACTGCATTTAGAAACCAGTCTATTATTGGCATATTACTGCTTGTAATTTTTGGGCTATTAGTATTTTAATTTACAACATGAATAATTTATCACAAAAAAAAATACTTTTAATAATATGTGGAGGAATAGCTGCTTATAAAAGTTTAGAGCTTATTAGACTGTTTAAAAAACAAAATGTAGAAATTAAAACTGTCCTTACTAAAAGTGCTAAGGAATTTGTTACACCTCTGTCTGTTGCCTCTCTTTCTCATGGAAAAGTTTATGACGATCTATTTGATACTGAAAATGAAACAGAAATGGATCATATATCTTTATCTAGATGGGCTGATTTAATACTAATTGCACCTGCCACTGCTAATACTATCTCAAAATTAAGTTCTGGATCTTCTGATGACTTGGCTTCAACAGTAGTTCTTGCATCAGATAAAAATGTTTTTTTAGCACCAGCTATGAATGTTAGAATGTGGGAGCACCCCTCAACTCATAAAAATATTTCTACATTAAAATCTTATGGTTATAAAATAATTGGTCCTGATATTGGAGATATGGCTTGTGGAGAATTTGGTGAAGGTAAAATGAGTGAACCAAAAGATATATTTTCAAATGTAAAGATTTATTTCGATCAATTAAATAAAAATAGAAAATTAAAAGCTTTAGTAACCGCAGGACCAACTAACGAATATATTGATCCTGTCAGATATATAACAAATAAATCATCAGGAAAACAAGGGTATGCTTTGGCAAAAGCACTAGCTATTAGAGGATTTCAAACAACTCTTATTTCAGGTCCAACTAATATACAAGTCGATAATAATATAGATTTAGTAAAAGTTGAAACAGCTGATGAAATGTTCAAGGCTACTCAAAAAAATTTACCAGTAGATGTAGCAATATTTTCAGCAGCTGTAGCTGATTATAAAATAATAGAAAAAATGAACAAAAAGATTAAAAAAAAAGATAGTTTGAACTTAGAACTTGAAAAGAATATTGATATTTTAAATTATGTATCAAACCACAATTACCTAAGACCAAAATTAGTAATTGGTTTTGCTGCAGAAACTAATAACATCTCAGAGAATGCCAAAAAAAAATTAGCAGAAAAAAATTGTGATTGGGTAATTGCTAATGATGTATCAAATAAATCAATTGGATTTGACTCCAATTATAATGAAGTTTCAATCTTTTATAAAAACAAAAAATTTAAAGATGAAAAAATTGAAATAAAGAAAAAGTCTGAAATTTCAGAAGAAATAGTTGATAGAGTCGTTGAGCATTTAAATTAAGATTTAATGGTAAAAGTATTAATTAAAAAATTAAATCCTGATGTAGAATTACCAAACTATAAAACTAATGGAGCATCTGGTGTTGATTTAATGGCTTTTATAGATAAGCCAATTAAAATAGCTCCAAATTGCTCATACTTAATACCTACTGGACTTTCTGTAGCTTTCTCAAGCGATTACGAGATACAAATTCGTCCACGTTCAGGCTTAGCAGCAAAAAATAATGTAACAGTATTAAATACACCAGGAACTATAGATAGTGATTATAGAGGTGAAATTAAAATTATTCTTTTTAATCATGGTAAGAAGGATTTTGTAATTAATAATAAAGATAGAGTTGCACAAATGATTCTAGCACCTGTTGCTAAAATAAGATTTGAAGAAACAGATAATTTACCTGATACAGTTAGAGGTGAAGGTGGATTTGGCTCAACTGGCAAATGAAAAGCCAATTAAATAAAAAATTAATAGAGAGATTTTCAAGACAAATAGTTCTTAAAGATATAGGAGTAATAGGACAAAAAAAAATTCTTTCTTCAAAAGTTTTAATAATAGGAGCGGGTGGCCTTGGATCTCCTGTAGCTGAATATCTTTCAAGGGCTGGTGTTGGATTATTAGGGATTATTGATGATGACAGAGTAAGTCTATCTAATTTACATAGGCAAAGTCTTTACAATACAGACGATATTGGAAAATTTAAAGTAAAAATAACAAAAGATAAAGTTAAAAAAATAAATCCTAATACTCAAGTAAAAGTCTTTAATATTAGATTGAATAAAAAAAATTTTAAAAAAATTATTAATGATTATGATTATATTGTTGATGGATCTGATAACTTTAAAACTAAATTATTAATAAATGATTTTTGTTTGAAATTTAAAAAGATTCTAGTTACTGGAGCAATAAGTAAATTTGATGGCCATATATTCACTTTTAATTTTAAAAATAAAAAAATTCCTTGTTTGAGATGTTTTTTTCAACAATCAAATATTTCAGAAGATTTTTTAAACTGTGAGTCTGAAGGAATCCTTGGGACTGTCGCTGGTATAGTCGGAATAATTCAAGCAAATGAAGTATTAAAAAAAATATTAAATATTGGAATAGGACTTGACGGATATATATTTATTTTAGATTTACTTAATTTAAAATTCAGATTAGTTAAATTAAAAAAAAGAAATAATTGTTTATGCGGATAAATAAAAAAATATGTACTTTTATTTTATTTGTACTAATCTTACTGATTAAATTTGCTTATGCTGAAGAAAAATTTTTATCTTTAAAAAAAGATACAGTCAATGTTAGATATAATCCAAGTTTCGACTCAGAGATTAAATATGTTTATAAAAAAAAAAATTTGCCTGTAAAGCAAATAGATGAAAAAGAAAATTTTAAAAGAATTATCGATTTAAAAAATAATAGTGGATGGATACATGTTTCACAACTGAAAAAAGCTAATTCAATTATTGTTTTAGAAAATAAAATTTTATTTCAAAAAGCTTCAAACTTTTCAAAGCCTATAGCTAGGCTAGAAAAAGGAAGATTATTAGTAATTAAAAAATGTGAAAAAAGTTGGTGTAATATAAAAACTGAAAATTATAGCGGATGGATTAAAACTGATAACGTGTGGGGAGCTATTAAATAAAATCAGCTGATAATGCTTTAATAGTATCTACAGATAATTTTGTAGTATGCGCGTACTCCTTATGATTAATACCAATTTCGATGTCCACATTACCTGATTTAAATTTAGTAATTTGATTATCATTCAATTTAAAGTGAATGAATTGTACTGAGGAAGCTTTTCCCTCATCTGAAGTTCTATCTACATCTTTCTCAGAAACTGCTTTAACATTTTCGTTGTCAATTTTCATAAATATTTTTTCCTCTATCCCGCCAACTTTTCCCAAAAAAGCCGCTCTAGATACTGGATTATCTATTTCAAACATCACCGTTGCTGTAAGTTCTTTTCCATTCGGAACTAAGGGGTTATATGCAATTAACTCATCTTTTAATTGCTCATCTCCACCTTTTTCAATATATAGCATTTCCTGAACTTGAGCTAACATAGTTTCAAAGCTCTCAAAGTAAAAAGTTGCATAGGGACCTATTGCAACTCTTCTATCTTTTTTAAATTCTACAAGTTCTTTTCTAATCTGTTTTCTACTGTTTGTATAAACATCAATTGGAATTAAGTCTGTTTTTTCTATTAATCTTTTTTCTTTACTCATGATTAATTTATAACTTATAACTTTTTGCCATTAATTCTATGGGGTGTAGTGCCTCATCATTAGAAATATTTGTATCTATTTCTAATTGCTTTAAATGTTTTCCGGCTAAAGGACAATCTGATGCCATGTATTTATTATTTTTATTTTTAATCTGTCTTGCCGTTGGTCTTCCAACTTTCATTGCAAGTTTATGTGTGTCTTTCATAACTCCAAACGTTCCTCCATGTCCGGCACATCTTTCGACAACATCAATTTTTATATTTGGAATAAACTTCAACATATCTCTTGCTTTAATGCCCATGTTTTGAGCTCTTGCATGACAAGCATGATGAACTGTTACTCCACCATCAATTTCGTTAAGACCATCAGCTAAGCCCTCGTTCTGTGCAATATCAACGATATATTCATCTATATCACTTACATTTTTTGAGAGTTTTTTGATTTTTTCATCATTTGGTAAAAGTAAAGGCCATTCAAACTTCAACATTAAACCACAACTAGCCGTTAGTGTAACTACTTGATAACCTTTATTAATCCATTCCAATAAATCCTTAGATACTTTTTTAGCTTGTTCAACGACTTTAGGTAAATCTGCTTGTTCTAGAAAAGGCATACCACAACATCCAGGATAGGCTTCTTGAACCTCAACACCATTTTTTTTTAAAACTTTTAAAGCTGCTACTCCTGTATCTTTTTTATTAAAATTAACAAAGCACGTTGAATAAATTACAACTTTTCTATTTTTTGATGGTGCATCTGCATTTATCATATCATTATTTTTTTTAAAATATTTTGTAAATGTTTCTGAATTATAAACTGGAAGTTTAACTTTCATATCAATTCCAGCAAATAATTCTAATATTTTTCTAAAAATTTTATTTTTTATATTAGAAACCCAATTTACTAATGATGATAACATGACACCAATTTTTGCATTTCTATCAATTTGGGCTAATTGATATGGTACAAAAGGTAATTTATTTAATTTTTTTTGAGCAGATCTGTATCTCAACATTAAATGTGGAAAATCTAAATTAAAATCATGTGGAGGCACATAAGGACACTTGGTCATAAAGCACATATCACATAAAGTACACGCATCAACTACTGGCTCAAACTGTTGACTAGATAAACTTTCAACATCTTCATTTTCTGACTCGTCAATCATATCGAACAATTTTGGAAATGAATCACACAAGTTAAAACATCTTCTACATCCATGACAGATATCGAATACTCTTCGCATTTCAGCATCTAATTTTTCTGGATTCAAAAAATCCGGATGTTCAAAATCTATTGGATGTCTTACAGGTGCTTCTGTACTACCTTCTTTTTTCATACACTTTAAATTTAGAGATTTTTGGTGGAGATATATCTCCACCATAAATTAATTTTATTTACGCGATAGATTCTAGAGTCTTTTGAAATTTACCTGCGTGAGATTTTTCAGCTTTTGCTAAAGTTTCAAACCAATCTGCAATTTCTTCAAAACCTTCTTCTCTTGCTGTTTTTGCCATACCAGGGTACATATCTGTGTACTCATGTGTTTCACCGGCAACAGCTGAAGCTAAATTAGCTTTAGTTTCACCAATTGGTTTACCTGTAGCTGGATCTCCAACTTCCTCCAAATATTCCAAGTGTCCATGTGCGTGTCCAGTTTCACCCTCTGCAGTAGACCTGAATACAGTTGCGACGTCATTATAACCCTCAATATCAGCTTTTTGAGCAAAATATAAATAACGTCTGTTAGCTTGACTTTCGCCAGCAAATGCTGCCTTTAAGTTTTCCTCTGTTTTACTTCCTTTTAATGACATATTTTTCTCCTTGATTTAATTAAATATATAATCATTCCAAACTACATGTCAACAGTTTAGAATTATTTTAAAATGATTGTTAAATTATTGAAATAATTGAATTAATTTTGATTTTGATTATCAGTTGCAACTTTGACTAATACTTCTACTGACTTTATTTTTTTCCCAGTTATGTTTTGTTTAACATTAACTGAATCAATCTCGTTGTTTCCGCAGTCAATTAGCTCATTTGTATCTTCATCAAAAAAATGATGATGTTCAGTAGTATTTGTATCAAAATAACTTTTATCACTATTAATTGATATCTCCTTTAAATAACCTTTTTTTTTAAAGGCATGAACAGTGTTATAAACAGTAGCTAAAGCAATTTTCTCGCTCAATTTATCCTGAAGAATTTTAGTTAAATCATTTATTGTAAAGTGAAAAGTTTTTTCTGGCGAAAAAAGAACCTCGCATATTTTTAATCTTTGTTTTGTCGGTCTTAACCCAGAATTTCTTAGTTTTTTAGTATAAATGTCAAAATTTGTCATAATTGTTTATAATTATTCTAAACTATTTGTATATTATAATCTTAATAAATCAAGTAATAAAGGTTCTTAAATTTATGAAAAAAAACTCATTTACATATGATGAGCTAATAAACTGTGCAAATGGAGAGCTTTTTGGGCCTGGTAATGCAAAATTACCACTTCCACCAATGCTAATGTTTGATAGAATAACTGATATCAATGATGATAGTGGAGAGTTTAAAAAAGGCTCAATTAAAGCTGAATTAGATATAAAAGATGATCTTTGGTTTTTTAACTGTCATTTTAAAGATGACCCAGTAATGCCTGGATGTTTAGGTTTAGATGCAATGTGGCAACTGGTAGGTTTTTACTTAGGATGGCTTGGCAATCCTGGAAAAGGTAGAGCCTTAGGAGTTGGTACTGTAAAATTTACTGGTGAAGTTTTAAAGAAAGTAAAGAGAGCGAAATATATAATTGATATGAAAAAAATTATGTCTCCTGGTGGAACAACAGTTGGTTTAGCAAATGGAGTTTTGCTTGCAGATGAAAAAAAAATCTATTCAGCAGAAAATTTAAAAGTAGGATTATTTAAATAATGAAAAGAGTAGTTATTACTGGAATTGGAGTTGTATCTTGTTTAGGTAATAACCAGGAAGAGGTCTATAAATCTCTATTAAATTCCAAATCTGGAATTACTTTTTCTGAAGAATATAAAGAGTACAATCTAAAAAGTCATGTACATGGTAAACCTAATATTAAACTTGAAGATCATGTTGATAGAAAATTTATAAGATTTATGGGGCCTGGTTCAGCTTATAACTATATTTCTATGGCAGAGGCTGTTAAAGATTCGGGGTTAGAAGAAAAAGATATAAGTAATTCCTCTACTGGTATGATTATGGGATCTGGCGGACCATCAATTCAAAATGTTATTCTAGCTGCTGACAAAACTAGAGAAAAAAATCCAAAAAAAATGGGACCATTTGTAGTTCCAAGAACAATGTCCAGTACTGCTTCTGCTACACTAGCAGTACCATTTAAAATTAAAGGTGTTAATTATACAATTAGCTCAGCATGTGCAACTAGTGGACATTGTATTGGAAATGCTATGGAATTAATTCAACTAGGGAAACAAAAAATTATATTTGCAGGAGGAAGCGATGAAGTTCACTTTGCTATGACAGCAATGTTTGATGCAATGACAGCTCTTTCTTCTAAATATAATGATATTCCAGAAAAAGCATCTAGACCATACGATAAAACTAGGGATGGATTTGTAATATCTGGTGGTGGTGGAGTTTTAGTTTTAGAAGAATATGAACATGCTAAAGCAAGAGGGGCAAAAATTTATGCTGAGTTGACTGGTTATGGAGCTACTTCTGATGGATATGACATGGTAGCGCCCTCAGGTGAAGGAGCAGTTAGATGTATGCAAATGGCTTTAAGTACCAGTAAAAATAAGATTGATTATATTAATACTCATGGAACTTCAACTCCAGTAGGAGATATAACTGAACTAAAAGCAGTAGGAGAAGTATTTAAAGAAAACATCCCTAAAATAAGTTCTACAAAATCTCTTTCTGGACACTCTTTGGGAGCAACCTCAGTACATGAAGCAGTTTATAGTTTAATTATGATGAAAAATAATTTTATTTCGGCATCAGTAAATATAACTGATATAGATGATGAAGCAAAAAAATATCCTATAGTTACAAAAGTTGAAAAAGATATCACTTTAAATTCTATAATGTCTAACAGCTTTGGGTTTGGTGGAACAAATGCAACTTTAGTTTTTGAGAAGGTTTAATTATGAGTTTAATGAAAGGTAAAAAAGGATTAATCATGGGTGTCGCCAATGAAAGATCTATTGCATGGGGTATTTCACAAAAACTCGCAGAAGCTGGTGCGGAGTTATCATTTACTTATTTAGGAGATGCTTTAAAAAAAAGAGTTATACCTTTAGCAGAAAAATTAAATTCAAAGATAACGTTCAGTTGTGATGTTGAAAAAAAAGAGGAAGTTATAAAACTTTTTGAAGATATAAAATCTCAATGGGGAGAAATAGATTTTGTTGTACACGCAGTTGCATTTTCAGATAAATCAGAATTATCTGGAGAATATTTGAATACTACTAGAGAAAATTTTTTGAGAAGTATGTTAATTTCATGTTTTTCTTTTACGGAAGTTGCAAAAGAGTCATCCAAAGTATTACGAAAAGGTGGAAGCTTGTTAACTTTAACTTATGAGTCTACTAAAGCTATTCCTAATTATAATGTGATGGGTGTTTGCAAATCGGCGTTAGAAGCAAGTGTCAAGTATCTTGCAAGAGATTTGGGTACTAAAGGTGTGAGGGTAAATGCAATAAGTGCAGGACCTATTAAAACATTGGCGGCTTCAGCTATTGGAGATGCAAAATTCTTATATAAATGGAATGAAGATCATTCTTTTCTAAGAAGAAATGTCGATATTCATGATGTTGGAAATTCAGCATTATATCTATTAAGCGATCTTGCAAATGGTGTTACTGGTGAAATCCACTATGTAGATGCTGGATATAACAAAGTAGGAATGCCAGATCCAAAAAATATTACTTAAGATAGAAATGTTAATTTTAGTTTGGTTCGTTGTTTGTATAATATTCGCATTTGTACAACTAATTTTAGGTGACTCAGGACATGCTCTTGAATTATTTGCTCTTTTGAGCGCTATTGCCTTGTTTCTAATAAGTAAAATTAAATATAAAATTAAATAAAATAAGAAGAATCAATAATTTTAACCTTTTAAAATTATAGCAAGATAACTAATTAGGAAGAAAACCGCCAAAATTGCCAGATAAATTGTTTCTATACTTTTTCCAAATTTTTTATATTGGATTGCACTTAATATTATAAATGATATCGATGTGATTAAAAAATATATTGGTTCAATAATTCCGTTTAGATTAGCCATAATCAACCATACGAAATCTTAAATTAAGTGTATAGATGATAGATCGCCACGTACAGTTATTTGGTACATCTAAGATTTATTCAGTAGCTTGTTTCATAGAAAGTTTAACTTTACCTCTATCAAAACCAATAACTTTAACTTTTACTTCATCACCTTCTTTCACAACATCTGATACTTTTTCCACTCTTTTAGGAGCTAGCTCAGAAATGTGAACAAGACCATCTTGTTTTCCTAAGAAATTTACAAAAGCACCAAACTCCATAATTTTCATAACTTTACCAGAGTAAATTTTATTAAGTTCAGCTTTTGCAGTGATATCTTTAATAAACTGCAAAGCGATATTTCTTGACTCCTCATCTGGAGCAGCAACAGTTACTACACCTTCATCATTTACATCAACTTTTGCTCCTGATTTTTCAACAATCTCTCTAATAGTTGCGCCACCTTTTCCAATAACTGCAGCAATATCTTTTTTATCAACAGTAATCTTTTCCATTTTTGGAGTATGTTTTCCAACATCCGCTCTTGATTTGTCTAATGCTTTATTCATTTCACCTAAAATATGAATTCTTCCCTCTTTAGCTTGACTTAATGCCTGCTCCATAATTTCAAATGTAATACCTGTAATTTTAATATCCATTTGAAGGGAGGTAATTCCATTTTTAGTCCCTGCAACTTTGAAATCCATATCACCTAAGTGATCTTCATCACCCAAAATGTCTGATAAAACACTAAAATCTTTACCTTCTTTAATTAATCCCATTGCAATTCCAGCAACCGGTTCCTTAATTGGTACTCCGGCATCCATCAATGCAAGTGAGGTTCCACAAACTGTAGCCATTGAAGAAGAACCATTAGACTCGGTAATCTCTGACACTACTCTAAATGTATACGGAAATGTTTCTTTTGACGGTAAAGAAGAGTGAATTGCTCTCCACGCTAATTTACCATGCCCAATTTCTCTTCTACCAGTTCCAATTCTTCCAGTTTCACCAACTGAAAAGGGTGGAAAATTATAATGAAGCATAAATCTTTCTCTTTGCAATCCATCTAAGCTCTCAATTCTTTGCTCATCATCAGAAGTACCAAGAGTTGCAGTAACAATTGCCTGCGTTTCTCCTCTAGTAAACAAAGCAGAGCCATGAGTTCTTGGCAAAAAACCAACTTCACATGAAATTGCCCTTACATCTGACAAACTTCTTCCATCAATTCTATTTTTATTTTTTAAAATATCAGTTCTTACTATTGATTTTTCTAGGTTTTTAAGCACAGAGTTTATATCTAGATCTGTATAATTTTCATCTTCCTCATAAAGTTTTTTAGCTTTATCAGTTATCTCTGAAATTTGATTAGATCTATCTTGTTTATCTCTCGTTGCAAAAGCTTTCTTTAAATCTTCAGTGAAAGTTTCTTCGAGTTTTTGTTTAACTTCAGATAAATCTTTTTTTTCAACAGTCCACTCTGGTTTTCTGCATTCTTTTGCAAGTTCCTCTATCATTTTGATCACAGGGACAAATCCTTCATGGCCAAATTTGACTGCATTTAACATTTCTTCCTCTGTTAAGCCTCTTGCTTCAGACTCAACCATGAGCACAGCATCTTTTGTTCCTGCCACAACTAAATCTAACTTAGATTTTTCTAATTCAGTTTTTGAAGGGTTTAAAACGTATTTGCCATCAACATAACCTACTCTTGATGCTCCTACAGGACCCATAAAAGGCATTCCTGATATAGCTAATGCTGCAGAAGAAGCTGTAATTGATAAAATGTCAGCTTCATTTTCTTTATCATAAGAAACTACCGTTGGTAATAACTGAACTTCATTTTTAAATTCATCTGGAAACAAGGGTCTGATTGGTCTATCAATTAACCTTGATATTAATGTTTCACTTTCTGTTGGCCTAGCCTCTCTCTTAAAGTATCCGCCTGGAATTTTTCCAGCTGCATAATATTTTTCTTGGTAATTTACAGATAATGGAAAATAATCTACATCAGGATTTACTTTTTTTGCACCCACTACTGTTGCTAAAACAACTGTCTCACCACATCTTGCGATTATTGCACCGTCTGCTTGTCTTGCTATTTTACCTGTTTCTAAACTTATCTTCTTTCCTGCTACTTCAATTTCCTTCTTATACACTTTAAACATTTCATTTCCATTTCTTTTCGTTTCGTTTCGTTTCGTTTCGTTCTATCCATCTTGATTTCTATTTTCTTAAATTCAATTTCGACAGCACATTTTTGTAAGAATCCACTTTATTTTTTTTAAGGTATTCCAACAATTTTTTTCTTCTATTTACCGCTCTTAACAATCCTACTGACGAATGCTTATCTTTTTTAAATTTGTCAATATGTTTTGAAAGAATTTCAATTTTGTCAGTTAACAATGCAATTTGTATTTCTGAAGAACCAGTGTCACTACTGTGTAATTTTAATCCCTCTATTTTTTTTGTCATATTTTTATTTTCCTATTTATTTGATTGTTTAATTAAATTTTCTATTTTTTCTGCGTATTCAAAAGAGTCATCTTTTGCAAAAATAATTTTAGGTAAATACTTTGTAATTATTTTTTTTGACAAAACTTTTCTGATTAAAAAAGAATATTCTTTTAATTTCTCAATGACTTCCTCTGTATCCTTTCCTCCTAAAGGTAATACATAAGCTTTGGCTATTTTAAGATCTTGACTCATTTTTACTTCAGTGACTGTAATTGTATTTGTTTCTAAATTTGGAACCTTAGCTTCATTTCTAGAAAAAATCATGCCTAAAGATTGCTTAATCATCTCTCCAACTCGTAATTGTCTCTGTGACACTGGTTTACCTATTCTATCAGCCATTATACCATTCTTTCTGTTGAGACAGTTTTAAAGGCCTCTATTGTATCGTTTTTTTGAAAATCTATAAAGTCTTTAAGCGTTATTCCACACTCTTGACCATTACTAACCTGTTTAGCTTGATTTTTTTCTCTAAAAATCGTGCTAATTTTACCAGTATAAATAATTGTTCCATCTCGAATAACTCTTGCATTTGATCCACTAGATATTTCTCCTTCTAAAACTTTAGATCCCGCAACTTTTCCTGTGCCTGAAACTTTAAAAATTTCTAAAATTTGAGCGGTTCCAGTAACATTTTCTTGAACATCAGGAGCAAGTAAACCAGACATCTTCTGCTTAATATAATCTAAAACCTCATAAATTATATTATATGTGGCAATATTTATTTTTTCATTTTCTGCTAATTTTTTTGCTTCTTTGCTTGGTTTTACATTGAAAGCAATCAAAACTGCGTTTGATGCTTTTGCTAATGTAACATCGGTTTCGGTTACCATTCCAATATCTGATAAAATAATTTTTGGTTTAACTTCATCATGTAAAATTTGATTGATAGCACTTTTAATTGCCTCAGATGATCCATGTACATCTGATTTTACAATAATATTTAATTCATCAACAGATTTGTCTGTAAATGCAGAATCTTGTGTTACAAAAGTTAATGGGTTTCCAGTATTTTTATTTTCTTCAGCTCTGTTTTCACTTAAAGTTTTTGCTTCTTTTTCTGTATCTAAAACAATAAAATCATCTCCAGATTTAGCTGCACCATTAATACCTAAAATTTCAACAGGTGAAGATGGCGTAGCTTCATCAACATTTTGTCCTTTATCATTAATTAAAGCTCTTACCTTGCCCCATTTTAAACCACTAACAAAAAAATCACCCTTTTTAATCGTACCTGATGTAACTACTACTGTTGCTACTGCTCCTCTACCTACATCAATCTTTGACTCTAAAACTATACCTGTTGCTTTTGAATCAAAATCTGTTTTTAAATCTAAAATTTCAGATTGTAATAAAATTGACTCAATAAGTTTATCTAAATTTTTTTTTGTTTTTGCAGAAATTTCAACCATTAAAGTATCGCCTGACAACTCTTCAGCAATCAGTTCATATTCTAAAAGTTGATTTTTAATTTTTTGTGGATCTGCATCAGGTAAGTCACATTTATTGATTGCTACTACAATTGGAACATTAGCAGCCTTAGCATGTTTAATTGACTCTATTGTTTGTGGTTTTACGCCATCATCAGCTGCTACAACTAATACCACAACATCAGTCAGTTTTGACCCTCTTGCTCTCATCTCAGTAAAAGCAGCATGGCCAGGTGTATCTATAAAAGTAATCTTATTTGATTGATGTTCTATTTGATAGGCACCAATGTGTTGAGTTATTCCTCCAAACTCTCCAGATACAACATTAGCGCTTCTTAATACATCTAAAACTGATGTTTTACCATGATCTACGTGTCCCATGACAGTTACTATCGGAGGTCTATTTTTTAAATTTTCAGATCTTGTTTCTTTAATCTTTTTTATAATTTCCTCTGCTTTTTCCTCTCGTATTGGATTATGACCAAATTCTTTTACTAAATACTCTGCAGTGTCTGAAGCAAGTGTTTGGTTAATTGTTACGGTTACACCCATTTCGAATAAATGCTTAATAACATTGCTTGATTGTTCGGCCATTCTATTTGCTAGCTCTCTTACAGTAATAGCTTCAGGAATATTTACATCTCTTTTTATTGGTTTTAAATTTTCTTGAATTTCTTTTTTAGAAAGTTCTTTATTTTCTTTTAACTTTGCTCTTTTAAGTGAAGCCAAACTTCTTGTTCGAGCTTCAATTTCATCACTTAAAGCTTGTGAAACAGTTAATTTTCTCTCTCTCTTTTTTGTATCAGATTTTCCTTTTTCTAAAGTGTCACCCTTAAGTCTTCTAGTTGCTCTTTGTTCTGCTAATTTACGTTTTTCATAGTCATTAGTAATTGGAAGTGAAGGTTTAAAAGCTGATCCTCCAGTTCTTGGATTAAAGCCACCTTTAGAATGAGAGGCTACTTTAGGCTTAAAACTTGATGATTTATTTAAATTTGTTCTTGAAACAAACTTATTAGTTTTTTTTTCAATTATAACAGAATTTTTACTTTTAGTTTTTGCAAGTTCTATATTCTTTATTGATTTCTTGGCAATGCCTGAAAGTGTTAATTTTGATTTTTTCTTGTCCATATTTCATTACTCAATCTTTATAAACTATTTTTCTCGCCGACATGATTAACTCATCAGCTTCTGCTTTTGATAATGCAAAATCCTCAAGATACCCTTGAATTTTAATTCTTTCTCCTTTTACAATATCGTAATCACCAGTAAGTTCATCAGACGCAAGGTCAGCAAAATCTTCTAATTTTAAAATTTTCTGTTCTCCTAAAGTAACTAACATACCTGGTGTAAGTCCTTTATGATTTATTAGATCATCTTGCAAACCTAAATCTTTAATTCTTTTTGTAATATCTTCCTGATCTTTTAAATAAAATTCTTTAGCTCTCTCTATCAATGCTATAGCAGTCTCTTCCTCTATACCTTCAATTTTGATTAAATTTTCAGGTGTACTGTCTTTAATGTCTGAGATAGAAGAAAATCCCTCAGCCACAAGTAATTGACCTAAAGTTTCATCTAGTTCAAGATTTTTTACAAAATTTTCTGTTTTTTCCTTAAATTCAGCCTGTCTTCTTTCTGAGTCTTCAGCATCAGTCATAATATTAATTTCATAATTTAATAATTTTGTAGCAAGTCTTACATTTTGTCCTCTACGTCCAATTGCTTTACTAAGATTTTCTTCAGTTAAAATTACATCTAATTTTTTTGCAGTGCTGTCAACATTTACTCTTTGAACTTCTGCTGGTGATAATGCATTTGCTACAACTATCGCTGGATCTTCTGACCAATTAACTATATCAATTTTTTCACCTTGCAATTCATTTACAACCGCTTGAACTCTAGATCCCCTCATACCAACACATGCTCCAACTGGATCTAAAGAAGTATCAACAGCTTTAACACAAATTTTAGCTCTACTTCCAGGATCTCTAGCAGATGATTTAATTTCTATTAAACCATCATAAATTTCTGGTACTTCTTGAATAAATAAACCTTCCATGAATTTTGGATGAGCTCTTGATAAAAATATCTGTTGCCCCCTAGTTTCTCTTTTTACATCATAACAATATGCTTTAACCCTATCACCTGCTTTAATATTTTCTCTAGGTATCATTTCATTTTTTTGGATAATTGCTTCAGTTCTTCCTAAGTCTACAATTACGTTTCCAAATTCTAATCTTTTAACAATACCACTTAAAATAGTATCTTTTTTATCTATAAAATCATTATACTGTCTCTCACGTTCAGCTTCTCTTACATTAGAACTTATTACTTGTTTTGCTGTTTGAGCAGCTATTCTTCCAAAATCAAAAGATGGTAAAGGTTGTAAAATTTCATCACCTATTTTTTTACCACTATTTTGTGCATTCAAGCTTATTGCGTCTTGAAGAGTTATTTCTATGTTGGTATTTTCTGGTTTTTCAACAATAATTAGTTTTCTAAAAATTCCAATATCACCATTATCTCGATTAATTAAAACTTTAATTTCATTATCTTGACCAAATTTAGATTTGGCCGCTTTAGCAATTCCTGTTTCCATGGACTCTATGATTAATTCCTTATCTATAGATTTTTCTAAAGCTACTGCCTCAGCTATTCTAAGTAATTCTAACTTATCAGATCTTCTATTTAACATATTTTGTCAGTCCCAAAAAAAAATGGGCCAGAGCCCATTTTGTGATTTTAACAATGTAAAGTGAATATATGTATTTTTTTTATATTTTCAACTCAATTACTTCTTAAAAATATCTGCTTTATCAGTTTTTTCCCAAGAAAATGAGCCATCAGGACCAGGTTCTCTTCCAAAATGTCCATATGCTGCAGTTTTTTCATATATAGGTTTGTTTAATCCTAACATTTCTCTAATTCCTCTTGGGCTTAGATCAAAGTTATCATTAATTAATTTTTCTACGTGTCTATTTTTTTCTTCATCATTATCAAAAAGATCTACATAGATTGATAAAGGTTTTGAAACTCCAATTGCATAAGCAAGTTGAATTAAACATTTATCAGCTATCTTTGAAGCAACAACATTTTTTGCTAAATATCTTGAAGCATAAGCTGCTGATCTATCTACCTTTGTAGGATCTTTTCCTGAAAAAGCTCCACCTCCATGTGGTGCTGCTCCTCCGTATGTATCTACTATTATTTTTCTTCCTGTTAATCCACTGTCTCCATCAGGACCGCCAATCACAAAATTTCCTGTAGGATTTATATAAATTTCTTTTTCATCGAGATTACCTAATAAATTTTTTGGAATAGATCTCTCAATATATGGCATACATAGTTCTTTAACTTTTGCTAGATCAACATCTTTCGAATGTTGTGTAGAGATCACTACAGATTTTACTGCATTAGGTAGACCATCTTTATACTCAATAGTAATTTGACTTTTTGAATCTGGTTCTATTCCTTTTAGCTTTCCTGATTTTCTATCTTCAGCCATCTGTCTTAAAATTCTATGAGAATAATGGATTGGAGCTGGCATTAGAACATCAGTTTCATTACACGCATATCCAAACATAATTCCCTGATCTCCAGCACCTTCATCTTTATTTCCTGATGAATCTACACCCATCGCTATATCTGCTGACTGAGAGTGTAAATGGGCTTCAACCTTAGTAGTATCTTTCCAACTAAAACCTTCTTGGTCATAACCTATATCTTTAATACATTCTCTAACTTTTTGAATTAAATCCTCTTTTTTAATTTCAGGCCCTCTTACTTCTCCTGCTAAAACAACTTTATTTGTTGTTGTTAAAGTTTCACAAGCTACTCTCGATTGAGGTTCTCCACTTAAAAAAGTATCTACAACCATATCTGATATTCTGTCACAAACTTTATCTGGATGTCCTTCTGAGACAGACTCGCTAGTAAATAAATAATTTTTTTTCATCTTTTAATTTTTTTTAAAAAAAAAATTAAAGTAATATAAATTAGCAAAAAATAAAAGAAGATCTTATTCCCAAAAGAACTAAAGACAGTTTTTTTTGATTGTTTAAAATTTTTAATCTCAATAACTCCCTTCTCAGTTGATTCTATATATTCTATTATCTCCCCATTTGAGTTAATAAATGCTGAAATACCATTGTTTGCTGAACGAATTAAATTTTTTCCTTCTTCTATGGATCTAAATATAGAATGTGAAAAATGCTGAATAGGTCCTACAGAATTACCAAACCAACCATCCTCAGATATATTCAATATGAAATCAAAATTACTGTTTGTTTTATTAATATTTCCCGAATAAATTATTTCATAACATATTAAAGGTAGAAAATTTATATTATCAATATTTATCATATTTCGTTTATTATCCATCGCAAAGGAACCATACCCTTGGGTAATCTTTTTAATTCCTAATTTTTTTAATAAGTTTTCAAAAGGTAAATATTCTCCAAAGGGGACCAATTTATTTTTATTATACTGATCTAAAATATTTAAATTATTATCTAAAACCACCATTGAATTAAATACTTCTATATCGTCTTTGCTATTTATTCCCATAATAATTTTATGTTTTTTCGAATAATTTTTTTCAAAAATATAACTATAATTTTTCAGATCTTCTAAATATATATTGGGGAGAACACCTTCTGGAAAAATAAAAACAGTTTTTTCTAACTCATTTGGATTACTTATTTTTACTAATTCTAAAATTATTTTTTCAATTTCTTCATTTTGAAAATACCTATTGATATCGATATCAGGTGAAATTATTTTTATTGAAAAATCTAAATTTACTTCATTTATTTGATTATTTTTTTTTAAAATAAATGATCCATAAAGAAAATTTAAAAATAATGTTGTAAAAATAAAAAATAAAAAGATTAATTTTGTAGTCTTTTTATAATTAAAAAAAATAACAGTTGGTAATAAAAAAAAAGTTATACTTAATAAGTTGAAAGAATAAGTGCCAACAATTGAAAGAATTTGTAAAAAATTTATATTATTTGTCCAAGAAAATGCTATTAAGTTCCATGGAAATCCACCTAAAATAAAACTTCTAATAAACTCGATTAAAGAAAAAAAAAATGAAAAAATTAGTACTGAAGAAAATTTTTTATCTAAAGAAAAAAAAGAAGATAAAAACGTTGCTACTCCATAGAAGCTTCCTAAAAATAAAGGAATTAATATTAAAGCAAATGGTATTAAGGGTTTAAAATTTTCTTCAAAGGTTAGAGCATTCGTGATCCAATATAAATTAGAAATGAAATAACCAAATCCAAACATCAAACCAATTTTGAAAGATGTTACTTTCCCTTTTTTATAATTATAAATTAAATAAATTAGAAGAAACGGAAAAGTTAAAAAATTTATAAAAAAAAGATTGTATGGAGGAAGACTAAAAGAAGTTGTTAGTCCTAAGACAAAAGGAATTATATAAGTAGATATTTTATTTTGTAATAGAAACATCAATTTATTTTATAAAGATAACTTAAAACCAAATTTTCTTTTTTAACCATTTTTTTAAAGTCTTTTATTTTTTTATGGTCATATCCATTTAAGTGAAAATATCCATGTATCCAAATTTTATCTAATTCTAAAAAAAAATTTGATAATTTTGATTTCCTATTAATCATTTCATAACTTATCGCTATATCACCGATATAATCTTTATCATTAGATTGAAATGACAACACATCTGTTGGTTTATTTTTTTTTCTAAATTTATAATTTAAATCTTTTATCTTCTTATTATTTGTTAGAAGTATTGAAAATTCTTGTTTTTTTTTTTTTAAATAAGGAATTTTAGATAATTTAATTAATTTTTTTTTAAAGTAATTATTTGGATTTTTTATTTTATTTTTCCATTTAGAAGAATCTAAAATTATATTTGCTTTAATCATTATTCATTTTTTTATCTGAATAAGCTTTTACTATTTTTGTAACAAGTGGGTGCCTTACAACATCTGAATGATCAAAATCAACAACTGATATTTCTGATAGATGGCCTAATAATTCTTTTGATCTAACTAAGCCAGACATGCTTTTATTTGGTAAGTCTATTTGTGTTGGATCTCCATTAACAACAATTTTAGAATTTTCTCCAATACGTGTTAAAAACATCTTAATTTGCGTATCAGTCGCATTTTGTGCCTCATCTAAAATAGCAAAAGAATTTTTTAGTGTCCTTCCTCTCATGAAAGCTAGTGGAGCAATTTCAATATCACCAATCTCGATCATTCTTTGTATTTTTTCAAAATCAAATAAGTCATAAAGAGAGTCATATAATGGTCTTAAATAAGGATCGACTTTTTCTTTCATATCTCCTGGCAAAAAACCTAACCTTTCACCAGCCTCAACTGCTGGCCTAGATAAAATTATTCTTTCAATTTTTTTTTCAAGCAACATTGTAAGGCCAACTGCAACAGCTAAAAATGTTTTTCCAGTCCCAGCTGGTCCTGCAGATATTACAATGTCATTTTGCCTTAAGGCTCTAACATATTTTTTTTGTCTTTCAGATCTTGGTATAATAGATTTTTTTGGAGTCTTAATTATATCTGTAACATTATTATTTTTAACTTTTTCATGTATCATAAATTTATCTACTGAAGAGATTATATCTTTTTTTTCTATACTACCATTATTAATAAATTGATTCACTAAAAATTGAATAGCATTTTTTGTTATTTCATTTTTTTCTAAAGTTGATTTTATCAAAATAGAATTACCTCTAGAATATAAATTTGTATTAGTAAGTTTCTCTAGCTCTTTTAAGTTTTCATTAAACTCACCAACTACACCCATTAATAAATCATTATCATGAAATATAACACTTAATGAGTTATTATCTGAATAAACAAACTTTAATGATGAGTCTAAATTTTTTTTAGTTAAGCTACTCAATTTTATGCTACCCTCTTATTGGAATTAATAGTTGACTCACCAAATAAAGTACTTCTATTACTTTGTTTTATTCTTACTGGCAAAATTTTTCCAATATCTTCCTTTTTGCCATCAAAAATTACTGATGTCATATATTCGGATCTTCCAAAAACTTGTGTTTTATTGTCAGTAAGGTTTTCTACCAAAACATTAATTGTATTATTTTCTAAAGATTTATTTATATTTATTTGATTTTCAAATAATAAATTTTGAATTTCTTCTAATCTTTCCATAGAAATTTTTTTTTCTGTTAATTTTAAATCCGCAGCTACAGTCCCTGGTCTTGGACTAAAAATAAATGAATACGAATTGATAAACCTAATTTTTTTGATGAGCTCTAGCGTATTTTCAAAATCTTGTTTTTCTTCACCAGGATAACCAATAATAAAATCACTAGAAAACTTTATATTTGAATTGATTTTTATCAACTTATCAAATGTATTTAAATATTCTTTGATACTATGTTTTCTGTTCATAAGATTTAAGATTTTGTCTGATCCACTTTGAACTGGCAAATGAACTAGTGGCATCAATTTTTTGGAATTCTTATAAACTTCTATTAAATCATCCGTCATATCTTTTGGATGTGAAGTTGTATATCTAATTCTCTCGACACTCGAAAATTTTTCAATTTCTAAAATTAAATCTGATAACTTAAAACCTTCATTGTTATAAGCATTAACATTTTGACCCAATAAAATTATCTCTTTAACACCATTATCAATTAAATATTTAGCTTCATCTAAAATTTGTTTGAATGGTCTTGAATATTCAGGGCCTCTTGTGTATGGCACAACACAAAAATGACAGAATTTATCACATCCCTCCTGAATAGTTAAGAATGAAGAAACTTTTTTTGTGTTATTATCAATTTTACTTAAATATTCAAATTTAGAAATTGCATCAAATTCTGTTTCCTCTATTTTTTTCTTTTTTCTTATATGGTTCAATATCGTATTATTAATTTTATGATAAGACTGGGGACCAATAACTAAATCTATAAAAGGTTCTCTCTTTAGCATTTCTTCATTTTCTGCTTGAGCAACACAACCTGCAACAATAACCAAAGGTTTTTTTTTTGATCTAAATAACTTTTTGACTCTTCCTATTTCGTGGTAAACCTTTTCTTTAGCTTTATCTCTAATGTGGCAAGTATTTAAAAGAAAACAATTAGCATCTTCATAATTGTTTGTTTTGTTGAAGCCAATTTTTTTTACAGTATCATAAATACGGTTAGAGTCGTATTCATTCATTTGACATCCAAAGGTTTTAATAAAAATTTTTTGACTCATTTATTGAGGTTTTTTCTTTACCCCATACAATTCTAATTTATGATCTACAAGATTATAACCATATTTTTCAGCTACTTTTTTTTGAAGTCTTTCTATTTCTTCATCTACAAATTCTATTATTTCTCCTGTTTTAACATCTATCAAATGATCATGATGTCCTTCGTGTAATTCTTCATATCGAGCTTTACCACCTTTAAACTCATGCTTAGTAAGAATTCCAGTTTCTTCAAATAGTTTTACAGTTCTATATACCGTTGCAATACTTATTTTTGAGTCAATTTTAGAAACTCTATTATATAACTCGTCAACATTAGGGTGGTCTGAAGACTCAGACATAACTTTGGCTATTATTCTTCTTTGTTCAGTGAGTTTAACACCTTTTGATAAACACTTTTGTTCAATTGTATCTGACATATTTAATTTTAACTTATATAAATAGGATTAATCAAATTTTTTTTAACTTTAAATTTATCGCATAGATTGGGAATATTTTCATGTTTTAAGCCACTTTCATTACTAAAATCTTGAAAGCTATAACAATAATAATCAATTTTCTTTGATAAATGTATTGCTTTGACAATAGAAAGAGAGTTTCTAATCCCAGCAAAACTACCTGGACCTCTATTTACATATAATGAAGAAATATCATTCATCTTAAGATTTTTTGAATTTAAAAACTCATCAATCAAAACTATTAATTTTTCATAATTAGTTTTACTATTCTCGTGTCTAACATTATAAATGTTATCATTACTAATGATCACTAAAAAAATATTTTCATTTGCAGCATCTATAACTAGCTTGTTCATTTTAATTTTATTTTTTTCAACTTTTTCTTATTCTGAAAATAACAATATCAAACGTTATTCAAAAGATGAAGGTATATTATCAATAATGTACCATCGTTTTAATGAGTCAAAATATCCATCTACAAACATCCAAATGGATGTTTTTAAAGAACATATTAATCTTATTAGAGGCTCTAAATTTGATTTCTTAAATCCAAAAAATATTCAAAAAGAATTTAATATTTCAAAAAAACAAAAAAAAATTTTAATAACTATCGATGATGGTTTTAAATCTTTTTATGAAGAGGCATGGCCTTATCTTAAAGAAAATAAAATCCCTTTTATCATATTTATCTCTACTGAACCCGTAGGTAAAAATGGCTATATGACCTGGGATCAGATTAAAGAAATTGAAAAAGAAAATTTTGTTCTTATAGGTCATCATTCCCATACTCACGATTATTTAATCGATAAAACAATTGAAGAATTTATAAATGATACAGAAAAGGCTAGTAAGATATTTCTAAAAAATATTGGGTATGTTCCATCAATATATTCTTATCCATTTGGAGAATATTCAAAAGATATGAAAGATTATATTTCAAAAAATTTTGATCTCTCATTTGGACAACATTCAGGTGTTATTGACGTAAATAAAGATAAATATGAACTTCCAAGATTTCCTATTAATGAAAAATATGGAAAATTAGAAAGATTTAAATCAATTATATATTATTCGCCTCTTGAATATAAAAAATTAGAACCAGAAGAGAAAAAAATAAACAAAAAAAGTAATCCACCAAGATTTAAAGTCGAATTTTTTGAAAATCAAAATAATATAAATAATATTACTTGTTATTCAAATGAAGGTGGTAAATGGGAAAAATCTAAAATAAAAATTGATAATAAAATTTTAACAATCGATTTTAGAGAATCTTTTATGCCAAGACGAGGCAGAGTAAACTGTTCTTTAAACGATAATGGAAAATGGCGATGGTTTGGAGTTCAATTTATTGTTAAAGAAAATTAAATTAAACTCTCTAATTCAATACTTGAAGGTAATAATTTAGCGTCATCAAAATCTGTTAAATTATTTTGCTTAATTATTTTTTGTAATATTTTAACATACTCTTTTCCAGTTTCAGCATATTTATCTAAATAGTTAGAAAGAATTAAACTATCTAATTTTTTTCCCTCATCTCTTAATTCAGCTCTCGCACTTCTAAAAGCTTTATAAGAAGAATGAGTATTTAAATTTCTTTGATAAGCTTTAACTGAAGCTTGTAAAACTTTAAATTTCATAACTTTGTGAGTACTGTCACTATCTGCACCTTTAGGTCTAAGTCCTTTACCAGACCAAGTCCATTGACCAAACAAAGCATTTCCTTCTAGAGCAAATCTTGATGTACCCCAACCAGTTTCTTTAGCTGCTTGAGCAATAGTCATAGAAATGGGCACTTCATCCATTCTAATTTTTAATGTTGATAAATCATTATTTACTACTCCATATTGTTTAAACTTATTTGCTAACCATTTTTTTTCTACTTTAGTATTTTTACTTTTATTTAGAATACGGAAAAGTTTCATTCGATCAGATTTTATGTAATTATTTTCCTTAATTATTAAGGGCAAAATAATTTGAATAAATAAATCTTTTCTTTTTTGTGAATTTTCTATTTTTTTAATTTCATTAGGCAGCAATGTTAATGAAATTGGTTTAACTAGTTTATTTTTTCTTATATCTTTTAAGTTATAGTCTGTTGACTTAAACAATTCTTGAATTGTTACTGCGCTTAATCTTACAGTGTCTGATGGCAGATCATCAAATTCAAATATGTCATCAAATAAATATTTTTCGTCTAGGTCACTATCTAATTTGGCATCTTGATTTTCTAAAACTTTTGTCAAATTATTCTTAGAATTATTTGCATAATCCTTCGAATAAATCATTTTTTGTTTAGTAAAATTAATAAGTATCGGAGAAATCGAAAATAATGAAATTACTATCAAGCTAACCAAAAAAGTTTTTGATACAACATAAATATTATGATCATTAATCTTTTTGTTTTGTTTTTTAATAGAAAAACCTTTTTCATTTAAAAATTTTTTTATTTCATGAATTGAAATTTTATTTTTTAAAAAAAATTTATTTATTTTTGGCAATGATATTTTATTTTTAATCATATTATATTGCTTCTACTTGTTTCACTTCTGGTAAATAATGACGTAAAAGATTTTCAACACCTTGCTTCAGTGTCATAGTTGAACTTGGGCAACCTGAACAACTACCCTGCAATTCCACTTTTACAATGCCTTTTTTAAATTCTTTAAATTTAATATCACCTCCATCTTTAGCAACGGCTGGTCTTATCTTGGTTTCTAGAATATTTATAATTTTTTTTTCTATTTCGTTATGTTCAACTTTTTTTTCTTTTTTCACTTCATTAACAACTATGTATTCTTTTCCGGTTGAATAAAAATCATTAATCAATGAAATAATTATATGTTTAACATCTTCCCAGTTTATTTTATCTTTCTTATTTACAGACAAAAAATCTGCTCCTAAAAATATTCCAGTTATCCCATTAATAGATAGGATATTTTTTAATAATTCATTATTTGTATCTTCTTTTTTAGTTACTTCGAAAGAACCATCGTTAGAAACAGATCTACCTGGTAAAAACTTGAGAGAATTTGGATTTGGCGTAGCTTCAGTTTGAATGAACATACTTCTATATATAATAATAAATAAGAAAATTTAAACTATTAATATTAAATATATTTATTTAAAAACCTACTAATTGACGTATTTCATTAATTTTCTTAGAAGCAATTTTACTCGCTTTATTAGAACCATCTAACAAAATTTTGTCTAAATAGTTTTTATCATCCAATAATTTTTTTATCTCTTTTGAAATAGGTTCAATTTTATCAACAATTATATCTGATAATTTTTCTTTAAATTCGGAAAAATTTTTTCTTTTAAATTCAGTTATAGATTTTTCTAAACTTTGATTTTTTAAACTTGAATATATACCCAATAAGTTCTCTACCTCAGGTCTACTATCTAAATTTTTAGCACTCTCAGGCATCAATTGATCATCTGTCTTAGCTTTTTTTATTTTATTAATAATTTCATCTTTTTTATCAGTAAGGTTAATTCTGCTTAAATCTGAGGGATCTGATTTACTCATTTTTTTTGTTCCATCCTTAAGGCTCATAATTCTAGAAAATTTATTTTGTATTAATGGTTCTGGCACTTTAAAAAAATTTACAGCATTAAAATCATTATTAAATTTTTGAGCAATATCTCTGCAAAGTTCTAAATGTTGTTTTTGATCATCACCTACAGGAACATGTGTTGAGTCATACAAAAGTATATCAGCAGCCATTAAAACAGGGTAAGAGTAAAGACCTATACTTGCCTTTTCTTTATCCTTTCCTGCTTTTTCTTTAAATTGTGTCATTCTATTGAGCCAACCAATTTTTGAAACACAACTCAAAATCCATGCTGCTTCAGCATGAGCAGAAACCGCCGACTGATTAAAAATAATACTTTTGTTTGGATCAATTCCACTAGCTATAAATGTAGCTGCAGTCTCCCTTATATTCTGTTTTAACTCTTTTGGATCTTGTTTAACTGTTATCGCGTGTAAATCTACGACACAAAAAATACATTGATTATCTTTATTATTATTCAATTCAACAAAATTTTTAATGGCTCCTAAATAATTTCCTAAATGAAGATTTCCGGTAGGTTGAACTCCTGAAAAAATTTTTTTACTCATAATCAGTACTTTAAACTTATATCACCAATATTAAAAGCTTTGATAAAAATTGATACAAAAATATAGAACGTCATTCCTAATATTACTGAGCCTATAAGATATAAAGATTTTAAAACTTGCTCAAATAAAAATTTGTCATGAAAAAAATGAATCAAATAATAGAAAAATATTCCCATTAATGCTGAAGCAATTAAAATTTTGAAGAACCTACTTATAAAAAGTAAATTAAAACTAAATAATTTTCTATTCTTAAGCACAAAAAATAAAACAATTGCATTAAACCATGAAGAAATTGTGGTTGCTATAGGTATAATTAAAAAACCGATTTCTCTAAAAAAAACAATACTAATTAAAATATTCAACGAAACTGAAATCAAAGAAATGTAAAAAGGAATTTTCGTATCATGTCTTGCAAAAAAGAATGCTGAAAAAACTTTTATTAGAGAAAATGCCGGTAAACCTAATCCAAAATAAAATAATGCTTTTGCTGAATTTTTAACACTTTCTTCATCAAATGAACCATATCCAAATAAAGAAGAAATAATTTCTTCTGACGCTATCAATAAAGCTATGGTTGCTGGTATGCTTAAAAATAAACTTAATTCTAAAGCTTTATTTTGAATCAAATCTATTTTTTTTAATTTTTTATTATGTACATACTTTGAAAGTTGAGGAAGTATTACAGTACCAATTGCAATTCCAGCTATTGCAAGATTTATTTGATAAACTCTGTCTGCATAGTAAAGATAAGACACTGCATTAGCTTGAAAAGATGCAATGATCGTACCTACTAAAATATTTATTTGAGTAACACCTGATGAAAATATACTAGGTAGTAATTTTTTGAAAAAAACTTTAACTTTTTTGCTGATATTTATAATAACGGTAAATTGGGGTGAATAATATTTTTTAACAAAAAAATATAAAAATATTAATTGAAATACTCCTGATAATGTAACAGCAAAAGATAAATAATAAACTAACTGATCATTTAAAATTTTTCCAAAAAGTAAAACACCAATTAATAAAATATTTAAAATAATTGGTGCAGCTGAAGCAATTGCAAATTTATTATGAGAATTTAAAATTGCTGAAAAAAAAGATGCTAAACTTATAAATAATAAAAAAGGTATAGTTATTCTTGTCAAATTAATAGCCAATTGCATTTTTTCATAATCACCTTCAAATCCTGGAGCAATTAAAAATACAAATAATGGTGCCAATATTTCAATCAAAATAATGAAAAAAAGTAATCCTATAATAAGTAAACTAAAAATATTATTTGCAAAATATTCAGCTTTTTTTTTATTTGGTAAAGATGAATAACTTGGAATAAATGCAGCATTAAATGTTCCTTCTGAAAATAACCTTCTAAAAGTATTAGGAATTCTAAATGCAACAAAAAAAGCATCTGCAATAGGACCAGCTCCAAGAAATATAGCTATCAATATATCTCTTAAATAGCCAAGCAATCTACTTATTATAGTAAAAAAACTAAATGTGCCTGTTGACTTAATTATGTTCATAAATCATATTAGTCTTAATTTAGCTCCAATTGTATATCTAATTAACATAAATGAAAAAAACTAAAATAAATCATTATACAGATAAAGAAGCCTTGGATTTCCATATTAAGGGTAAACCAGGAAAAATAGAGATTAATTCTTCCAAACCAATGACTACAAAACGAGATCTAGCATTGGCTTATTCTCCTGGCGTAGCGGCTCCTGTCAAAGCAATTTCAGAAAATCCGGACTCAGCCTTTGACTATACCTCAAAAGGAAATTTAGTTGCCGTGGTAAGTAATGGGTCTGCAATACTAGGAATGGGAAATTTGGGAGCTCTTGCTTCAAAACCAGTAATGGAAGGAAAAGCAATTTTATTTAAAAGATTTGCAGATATAGACTCTATTGATATAGAAATCGACTCAAAAGATAGTAATGAAATTATCAATACTATAAAAAATATATCCTGCTCTTTTGGTGGAATAAATTTAGAAGATATTGCTGCTCCTGATTGTTTCGTTATAGAGGATAAATTAAAAGAAATTTTGGAAATTCCAGTTTTTCACGATGATCAACACGGAACAGCAATAATTACTTCAGCAGCATTAATTAATGCTTTAGACATATCTGGAAAATCAATAAACAAAATAAAAATTGTTGTAAATGGAGCTGGAGCATCAGCGATGTCTTGTGCTAACTTATTTAAGAGTATTGGGGTACCACAAAATAATATAATCATGGTTGATAGATCTGGTGTTTTATACCGTGGAAGAAAAGATTTAAGTCAATGGAAATCATCTCATGCTATTGAAACAAAATTAAGAACATTGGATGAAGCAATTAATAATGCTGATGTATTTTTGGGTTTGTCTGCAAAAGGTATACTTACAAAAAGTATGGTAAAGAAAATGGCAAAAAATCCAATAATTTTTGCCTGTGCAAACCCAGATCCTGAAATTACACCGGAAGATGTTCAAGAAGTTAGAAATGACGCAATTATAGCAACTGGAAGATCGGACTACCCCAATCAAGTAAATAATTTGATCGGTTTCCCTTATGTTTTTAGAGGTGCCTTAGATGTAAGAGCAAAAACAATTAATGAAGAAATGAAAATTGCTGCAGCAAATGCTATAGCAAAACTTACTAGAGAGGATGTTCCTGATGAAGTAGTCTCAGCTATGGGAGGAGATAGACCTCACTATGGAAAAGATTATATCATACCATCAACATTTGACCCAAGATTAATAAGTATAATTCCAGCAGCTGTAGCGAAAGCTGCTATGGATACTGGTGTAGCAAGAAAGAATATTGATGATTTTGAAATTTATAAAGAACAACTTAAACAAAGACTAAACCCATCTCTCACAATTATGCAAGGTATTAATTCTTATATTAAAAAGAATCAGAAAAAAATTGTTTTTGCTGACGGTGAAGATGAAAATACATTAAAAGCTGCTATAGCTTTTAAAAACTCTAAATTAGGAACTCCCATATTAGTTGGTAAAAAGGAAAAGATTAAAGATCAATTACATAAGATTGGTTATGAAGATCATTTTGGAATCGAAATAGTGAACTCTACAGATTCTGAAAAAAGAAAAAAATATGTAAATTACTTATTTGAAAAAATGCAGAGAGAACAAGGACTTTTAGAAAGAGATTGTGATAGACTTGTGAGGAATGACCGAGTTATTTGGGCATCATGCATGGTAGCATGTGGAGATGCTGACGGTGCTGTTACTGGAAATACTAGAAGATTTGGGTCCTCACTAGATAAAATTAAACAAGTTGTTAAAGAAAGACCAGGTGAAATAATGTTTGGTTTAAATTTAGTTGTTTATAAAGGTAAAACTATATTTATTGGAGATACAAGTGTTAATGAATATCCTAGCTCAGAACAATTAGCTGAAATCGCTATTTCCTCATCAAGAGTAGCAAAATTATTTGGATTCACACCTAGAGTTGCTTTTGTTTCTCATTCAACATTTGGTCAACCACTTACAAGTAGAACTAAACATATTAAAAAAGCTGTTGAAATTTTAAAAAATAAAAATGTAGATTTTGAATTTGATGGTGACATGC